>CAYXUE010000013.1:3035-48738 GCA_964467885.1 uncultured bacterium
GGGTGCCTGCGGCGGCCTCGGCCGCAGAGCCGGCCCCGGACGCCGCGCCACGAGCGGCCCCAGGAGCTGCCCCACGCAGGGTGATCCTGGTAGCCCACATGGACACCCACCGCACGCCCTGGGCGTTCGAGACCGCCGGGCGGCTGGCCTTCTTCAAACTCATGACCACACTGGGCGTGGTGGCGTTCCTGCTCAGCGCGGCCGCGTTCCTCGCGTTCGCTCTCAGCGGCGCCGACTGGTTGCGTTACGTGGCGCTGGCGCTGGTGCCCATCCACGTCTGTGTCTTCGCGCTCACCTGGCAGCCCGACACCACGCCGTACACGGCGGGCGCGAACGACAACGCCAGTGGGGTCGGCGTGCTGCTCAACCTGGGGGAGAGGCTGGCGCGGCAGCCGCTGGCCGACACGGAGGTGTGGCTGCTGGCCTCCGGCTGCGAGGAGGTAGGTTCCGTGGGGGCGCAGGCCTTCATCGAGCGGCACCGCCACGAGCTGGGCGGCGCGCTGGCCATCAGCATCGACAACGTGGGCGGGCGCGGCGCGGGCGTGTGCTACACGAGCGTGGAGGGCATGGTCATCCCGCTCAAGCCGTCGCCGCTGCTGTTCGGGCTGGCCGAGGAGTTGCGCGAGGCGCGGCCCGACCTGAACGCGTACTCGCTGCCTTACACCACTCTCCACACCGACGCCACCTGCTTCATGGCCAACGGCGTCCCTTCCCTGTCGTTCGTGGGGCTGACACCGGACGGGCGCATACCCGACTGGCACACCGCCCAAGACACCTACGAGAACGTGGACGCCTCGACGATGGAGAAGACCGAGGAGTTCATCTGGAGCCTGCTGCGGAAGCTGGACGAGCGCGGTGCGGCGGGCCGCTGACCCCGAACCTACTCCGCCTCGTCACGCCGCCGGGGCATGGGCAACTCGAGCTTGAGTATGCGGCTGCCGATGCGCACCCCCACCGTCACCAGGGCGGCGGCGGCGATGGCCACTGTGGCGTCCAGGTAGCTCACGAAGTAGTAGGTCAGCGCGCCCATGGCAGCGGCCGAGGCGTAGAAGTCGCCCGAGCGGTAGAAGATGCCCGGCACCTTCCCCGCCAGCACGTCGCGCAGCACCCCGCCGCCCACGCCCGAAACGGCGCCAGCGAACACCGTGCCCCACATGCCCAGACCGTACTCCACACCCCGCTCGGCGCCCAGCGCCGCGAAGATGGCCAACCCCACGGTGTCGAGCACGTAGAGCAGTCGGCTCTCCTCCCGGAAGCGGTGCGGCAGGAAGGAGACGCCCAGCGCGGTGACGGCCACCATCCAGAGCAGGGTCTCGTCGGTGAAGTTGGTGGGTGGCAGAACGCCAACGATGACGTCACGGATGGAACCGCCGCCGATGGCGGTGGTGGAGGCCAGGACCAGCACCCCTATCAGATCGAAACCCTTGCGCAGCGCGATCAGCGCGCCCGTAGCCGCGAACGTGAGGGTGCCTACCCAGACCAGCAGATCGACCAGCGTCACTAGGGCAGCATAGTTGAACGGCGCGCCCCCGGCCGGCCGCTCGGCGGGCGCCCGTGGCCTGGAGGGTTCGGGCGGAGCCCGTGTCAGACGGGTATACTGGCCTCCACACAACATCTGGATAGGTGGAGGGATAGCGAATGATGCCATCAGGTAAGCGCGTCCGTTCTTCTTCGTCGTCCTGGCTCGTGATGGTGATCGCGCTGCTGGGCGTCGCGTTCGGTCAGGCTCCGGGCCCGCAGGCTCTGACCGTAGAGGTGGCCTCGAGCCCGGCGGAGTACGTCTCGGGCGGCGACGCCCGCCTGCTGATCACCGTGCCCGAAGGGGTGAACCTGGAGCACGTCAGCGTGTGGGCCGGGACCCGCAACGTGACGGACGCCTTCGTGGTTCGGTCCGGCGGCGCCCAACTGGAAGGCGTGGTCAGCGGCCTGCCTCTGGGCGACACGGTGATCACCGTGCTGGCGGGGCTGCACAAGGAGCAGCTCACGCTCACGAACTACCCCCTGACAGGACCCATGTTCGCCGGCCCCAAGCAGGAGGTCTTCCTCTGCGCCACCGACTCGCACCGCAACAACGCCATGCTGGGAGAGATCCTGGACGACGACTGCAGCATGGAGCGGCGGGTGGACTTCCTGTACTACTCGCAGGAGAACGGCTTCCAGCCGTACGACCCCGCCGGCCCGCGCCCCGAGGACATGGCCACCGTGACCCTGGCTGACGGCTCCACGGTCGACTTCATCGTCCGTTGGGAGCGCGGCACCATCAACCGCTTCATCTACTCCATCGCCCTGCTCTCGCCCCACAGCCAGACGGTGGAGGAGCCCGACCTGAGCGGCTGGAACGAACGCCTCGTCTACTCGTTCCAGGGCGGCGTGGGGGTGGGCCACTACCAGGGCAGCCCCAGCCGCAGCGCCATGCTCATCCCCGAGCTGCTGGGGCGCGGCTACGCCGTGGCCTACTCCACCGGCAACAAGACCGGCGAGCATTACGACCTCATCCTGGGCGGCGAGACCGCGCTGATGGTCAAGGACCGCTTCGTGACGGCCTACGGCATCCCCGACTACACCGTGGGCGTGGGCGGCTCCGGCGGCGGTATCCAGCAGTACGTCTACTCCCAGAACCACCCCACGCTGCTGGACGCGGCCATCCCGCAGTACTCCTACCCCGACATGGTCACGCAGACCATCCACGTGGGCGACTGCGAGCTGCTGGAGCGCTGGTTCGACGCCAAGGTCGCCGAAGACCCCAACTCGCGCTGGGCCGACTGGGAGCAGCGCACGCTGATAGAGGGCATGGCCGCCTGGAACGACATCCCCAACCCCTACGCCGGCGGCGCCCCGGGCCTCTCCGAGTGCATCAACGGCTGGCGCGGCCTCTCGCCCCTGGCTCTCAACCCGCACTTCGGCACCGCGCCGGGCGTGAGCGGCGAGCAGCAGGTGGGCACGCACTGGACGCACTTCGAGGACGCCGTCAACGTGTACGGCCGCCGCCCCGACGGCTACGCGCGCAGCACCTGGGACAACGTGGGTGTGCAGTACGGCCTGAAGGCGCTCGTCGACGGCGACCTCTCGCCCGAGGAGTTCCTCGACCTCAACGCCTTCGTGGGCGGCTGGAAGGACCAGGCCGACATGGTGCAGGAGGGCTGCCCCTTCATAGAGCAGCTATGCGAGGATCCCGCCCAGTTCGACCCCTGGAGCTCGCGCAACATGACGCTGAGCCCGGACGGCCGCACCCCGGCGCCGCGCACGGAGGCCGACAAGGGCGCCATAGAGGCTGTCATGAACTCGGGCCTCTACTACCGCGGGGAGCTGAACATCCCCACCATCGACTGGCGCAACTACCGCGAGCGCGAACTCGACATGCACAACACGGTGCAGTCGTTCGCCACCCGCGCCCGCATCCGTAACGCCGGCGCGCCCGAGGGCAACATGGTCATCTGGTTCACGGACATCGTGCCCTTCGAGTACCGCCACGACCAGACCCTGCTGGCCTTCGAGGTCATCGACGAGTGGATGGCCAACCTGAGGAAGTACCCCGGCATGAGCGTGGTAGCTGCGCGCCCGGCCCGCGCGGTCGACAGCTGCTTCGACGCCGAGGGCGAACTCATCTACGCCGGAGCCGACGCCTGGTGGGGCATCCTCGACGACCGTCCCGCAGGGCCCTGCACCGAGCGCTTCCAGGTCTACTCCACCAGTCGCATGGTGGCGGGCGGGCCCATAACGGGCGACGTCTACGCCTGCGCGCTGCAGAGCGTGGACCAGGCCATAGAGAAGGGTCTCTACGGCGACTGGCAGCCCAGCGCCGCCGAGCGCGCCCGCCTGATGGAGATCTTCCCCACGGGCGTGTGCGATTACGAGCGGCCCGGCGTGATGTTCTGACGGAGTAACAGGAGCCTGCGGCCGTGGAGCCGTAGGCCGCCGAGCTGGTACGCGGTCGCCGATCACCGGACGGCCGCAAGGGGCGCCCCGAACGGGGCGCCCCGCTCCTTTGTCTATTGACTTACGCGGCGGCGCCCACATACGCTCGATATGAACTTTTGTAAGAGACTTGGAGAAGTGGTGCAGCTGCTGGTCACAACCTCACATGGGTCGCCCCCGGGTGCTCGGGGCTGTCCCTGCAGCATGATCGAGGGGCCGTCCCGCAGCCGGATCACGGCGCCGCTCGGTTGATGCTCGCGCGCCTGCGGGCGGCCCGGCGCCGCCTGTTCCTCCACGCGCTGCTGCGTCACCTGGCCGGTGCGCTGGCGGTGGCGGCCTGGGGTATCGCCCTGCTGACGGCGTCCTCCCGGCTCTGGCCCGCAACGTTCGGAAGCTGGTGGCTGGTCCCTTGGGCGGGGGCGGCGGCGCTGGTGCTCGCCGTGCTCTTCGCGGTGCGGCTGGCTGGGCGCCGCACACCCGACCTGGTCGGCGTGGCGCGCCGCGCCGAGCGGCGCTTCGGCTTGGACGAGCGCCTGAGCACGAGCCTGGAGTTGCAGGAGGGCGAGGGTGCTCTGGTGTCGGCCCTCCACGCCGACGCGGAGTCCGCTGCCCAGCGCCTGGACCCGCGCCAGCTGACGTCACTACGGCCAACGCCCCTGTTGACGACAGCCCTCGTCGCTGGCCTGCTGGCATCCGTGGGTGCGGGCCTGTTGCCAGAGCGCACGGAAGCCTCCGCACCTACCGCCGCGGCCGGTGGGGCGGAGCAGGGAGTGACCGCGGACGGCGGCGCCTTCATCCAGGAACTCCTCGACCTGCACGCCCCCAGCGTGACCACCGCCCCCGCCGGTGCCCAGTCCGCCACCGCCACCCAACGCGAGGCCACCGTCGCCGGCACCGCGGCCCAGCCCTCAGGCGGGGCGCCGAACCAGCAGGCCAGCGTGGGCAGCGGCCTGGCCACCGCGCCGGCCGCGCTGGTGGAGCGCGCTTCCGACGCTTCCGGGGACGCGGTGCAGGCCTCCGCAGCCGGGCGGACGGCGGACGCAGCGCCGCCGGCCGAGGAGGCGCCCCGCGCCCAGGTGCGGAACGACGGCAGCACCAACCCCTCTTTCGCTGCGGCCAGCAGCCGCGACCAGGAACTGCGCGAGTACGCCCGCCGCCGCCAGGTCGGCTCCGACCCGGGCGGCGGCGGAGGCGGCGACCAGGTGGCCATGGCCGACGCGGCGGTGGCCGGCAGCGCCACCGCCGGCTTGGGCGGTGAGGAGGCCGCGCTGCTGCCGGTGGTCGAGGGCGGCGACGCCCCCGCCCTGGAGCTGCCAGCCGTGACGGACGTGTCGGGCAGGCGGGTGACGCTCGAGCGACTCCCGGACGACGTGACCGCCGCCGTGTCCGCCAACGCTCCCAGCGGCCTGAACTGGCCGGCCATGGAGGAGCCGCCCGTGCGCCGCGAGGCTCTGGGCTCCGACGACCTTGACCTGCTGCGCCGCTACCACCGGCCCGAGGATGCCCCGTGACCCTGCAGGCACCCGCCTGGCTAGCGCTCCTCCTGCTGGCGGCGCCCATCTTGCTGCTGCACATGCGTCGCCGGCGACGCATGCAGGTCTCCAGCCTGCTGCTCTGGGCCGCACTGAGCAGCGAGCGCCGCCCCAGCGTCTCGCTGCAGCGTCCACCGCTCTCGTCAGCGCTGTTCCTCCAGCTCCTCGCCCTGCTCCTCGTGAGCCTGCTCCTGGCCCGCCCGGTGCTGGGAGGCGGCCCTGGCAGCGACCACCTTCTGCTACTGGTGGACGCGGGCTGGCAACAGCGCCAGGACGAGCGCCGCGCGGCGACACTGGATGAGGTGCGCCGCGCCCTCGAACTGCAGGCGCAGCGGCCGGGCGCCCTGGTGTCGGTGATCGCAGTGGGGGAGAGGCCCAGGCCCGTGGCGGCCCGCTGGCTGGCGGAGGAGGCCGCCATGGCCGACCTCCTGCCGGGACTGGGGACGACCGACGCGGCGCCTGACTGGCAGGCCGCCGCCCTGAGCGCGCGGCCGCTGCTCGAGGCGGACGAGAGCAGCCGCGTACTGCTCATCGGCGCCCAGGCGGAGGTCAGGCGCGAGGTGGCGGCCCTGCTCGCGGCGGACGATACTGCGGGGGAGGCGCTCACCGTCGAGGCCGTGACCCCGACAGCGCGGCCCGCCGTGGCCATCGTCTCCGCCCGCGTGGTCGCCGCTGAGGAGCCGGGCGCCTGGCGACTGACGGGCCGGGTGGCGGCCGTCGACCACCCCGGCGGCACGGCGCGCCTGCGACTCGACTACGCAACCGACCAGCCGGGAGCGGAGCGGAGCACTACGCTGGAGGTGAGCCTGGCGCCCGGGCCGGACGACCTCCTGACGGGTGAGTTCGAGGCCCAGGTGCTGCTGGAGGCGCCGGGCGTGCTCACCCTCACGCCGGAGCAGGCAGGCCCGCCCGCCACGTTCGTACTGCAGCCCAGCGCTGACAGCTTCTCCGTGCTGTACGTGGGCCCGGGCAACCCGGCACTCGAGCGGGCGTTCGGCGCGCTGAGCCACGTGGAGTACCGGATGCTGACCGTGCCGACCGGCTCCGCCCCCCTCCAACTGCCGGCGGACGGGGAGGAGCACGACCTGGTGGTGGTGGACCGCGTGAGGCTGCAGGCCGACCCCCGGACCAGCACCCTGTGGCTCGGAGGCGCAGCGCCGGGCGGATCCGTGGCGCAGCCACTGGAAGACCTGCAGGTCACGGCCTGGGACGCCGAACACCCGCTCAGCGCACGCACGGACTGGGGCGCCCTGCCCCCGCTGGCCGCGTGGCACGCGCCCCTCCTGCCCGGCGCGAGGACGCTGCTTAGCGGTGAGGGCGCCCCGCTCCTGCAGATCCGTCGGCTGGAGCACGGTTCGCAGGTGCTCCTCTCCTTCGACCCCGTGGCCAGCGGCTGGAGCGCTACTCCCGCCTTCCCGCTGTTCGTGCGGGACCTCGCCCTACTCATCGCCCCGGCCGGCGACGCTCGTGTGGCGGCCGCCTGCCACGTAGGGAGGGATTGCGCCCTACCTGCCGGCGTGACGGAACTCGTAGACCCAGAGGGTCGCCCCGTGCCCCTGCCCCTGGCGGTGTACGGCGACGTGAGCGTGAGCGCGGACTCCTTCGCGCCCAGCCTGGCCGGCGCCTACAGCTACGTGGCCGGCGGGAACCAGGGCTGGTTGGCCGTCAACTCGTTCCTGCGACCGGCACCCCAAGGCGGGGCGGTGGAGCCGGCGGCTGGGGCCCGGACGTGGCCGACCCTCAGGCTCCTCCTGCTGGTGGCCGTGGCGTTGGTGCTGGCACTCGAAGCATGGCTCTCGCGCGGCCGTTACGAACCGCCGTTCCGGGGGGCGAAGTGGCTGCTGCGCGGCGCGGCGCTGACGCTGGTGGTAGCAGCGGCGTTCGGCCCGCGTCTGCCGCTGCCCACGAGCGGCGGCCGCCTGCTGGTCGTGGCGCCCGCGGCGACGTGGGCTAGCGGCGAGGTACCCGGTTGGCAGGAGACGGCCCAAGACCTAGCCGAGTTGGCCGAGGCTGAGGCCGACTCCCTGGTGGTAACCCACGCGGACGCGGACCTGCAGGGCGCCGCGGAGCTGGCCCTGGCCCACGCCCTGCCCGGCGAGCCCACCACTCTGCTGCTCATCGGCGACGGCGCGGAGGCGCGCGGCAACCTAGGCGCCGCGCTGGCTCGCACCGCCGGGCGCGCCGGAGGCGTGAAGGCGCCCGCGACCGTGAGCGCCCTGCCGCAGGGCCGCGCCCCCGCAGGGGAAGCGACGCTGCGCTCCCTCAGCGCGCCCGCCCTGATCGCGGCCGGCGACCGCTTCCCCCTGCGGGTGGAAGTGCACGCCAGCAGCGCGGTAACCGCCACGCTGCGAACCTTCCGGGAGCAGGAGCTGGTGGATGAGAGACGGGTGGAGTTGGCGCCCGGCAGCAACAGCTTCGAGGTGGTGGTGCACGAGCCCGAGCCCGGTGCGGCGCGCTACCGCGCGGAGCTGGAGCTGCCGGGCGACACTTTCGCGGAGAACAACGCGGCGCATGCCGACCTGACGGTGCTCCCCGCCGGGCGCGTCCTGCTGGTGGCGGCCGATCCAGCCTGGGGCGCGGTGAGCGCAGCGGCATGGTCGGGTCAGGGGATAGACACGGTCTTCGCCCAGCCCGCTGCCATGCCCGCGGGCGACGGGCTTCTGGCCTACGACGCCATCGTGCTGGCCAACGCGCCAGCCACGGCGTTCTCGGGCGCGCAGCTGGCTGCGCTCGAGTCGGCGGTTCAGGATCATGGCCGGGCACTCCTGTTGCTCGGCGGCGAACGCGCGTTCGGTCCGGGCGGTTACCTGGAGACCCCGCTCGAGCGTCTCTCCCCGGCCTCCAGCCTGGTGCCGCGCGAGGCGCCCGAGATGGCGCTGGCCTTCGTGATAGACCGCTCCAACAGCATGCGGCAGTACGCCGGCGACGAGGTGCGCTTGGAGATCGCCAAGGTGGCGGTCATGCGGGCGTTCGAACTGCTGCCCGAAGGGGCGCGCGCCTCCTTGATAGCCTTCGACTCCATCGCTCGTACGCTGGTGCCGCTGGTGAGCGTGGAGGAGACCGCGCTCTTCCAGGACGCGGTAGCGGCGCTGGAGCCGCGCGGCGGCACGGCCATCTACCCCGGCCTCCTGGAGGCGCACGCCCAGCTGGCCGAGAGCGGCGCAGCGGCCAAGCACGTCATCGTCATGAGCGACGGCCTCTCGCAGCCGGGCGACTTCGCCGGAATCCTAGCGGAGTTGGCGTCCGCGGGCGTGACCGTGTCGACCATCGGCATCGGCCCCGAGGCCGACGCGGCGCAACTGCGCGAGATCGCCACGCTGGGCGGGGGCAGCTTCCACTTCAGCGCGGACTTCTCCGCTCTGCCCGGCATCATGGCGCACGAGGTGCTGCTGCAGAGCGGCGAACTGACCGAGGAGGGCGCCACCGCGCCCACGTGGCACGACCGGGCGGCCCCGTTCCTGCAGGCCTGGCCCACGGAGCTGCCGCCGGTGGCGGGCTTCGTGCCCACCTCCCTCAAGCCGGGGGCGCGCCTCCACCTCGCGGTCACGGACGAGGAGGGCCGCGAGGTGCCGCTGCTGGCCAGCTGGCGTTACGGGGCCGGCGAGGTAGTGGCGTTCACCGCGCACGCTGCTGGCCCCTGGACGCTCGACTGGCTGCAGCTGGCGGAGTACCCGCTGCTCTGGAGCCACCTGCTGCGCCAGTTGGCGGCGCCGCCCGTGGACGACGGGCCCAGCCTGAGCGGTTCCCTCAGGGGCGACCGGCTGCGGGTGGAGTGGCTAGCGAGTGACGGCAGCCAGCCGCCCGAGCTGATGTTGGAGCGGCCGGACGGCCGCACCGTTCCCCTGCAGCTTCACTGGGTCGGCGCGGGGCGGTACGTGGCGGAGGCGGTGGCCGCCGAGCCCGGCACCTACACCGTGAGCCCCACCTCTACCGCGGTTGCGCCCAGCGAAGCGGTCCGGTTCCACCGTTCCTACCCAGCCAGCCTCGACTTCGGCCTGGCGGACGAAGAGCGCCTGGCCGCCACGGTCCTGGGCGCCGGCGGGACCGTGCTCGCCAGCCTGGCTGAGGCCACCGCTCCCTCCGCCCTCTACTGGCGCCCCGCGCCGGCTTGGCCCTGGCTGGCCCTCGCCGGCCTGGCGCTCATGCTTCTAGAGCTGACCATGCGCTACGCTCCCGAACTCCTCCTAGCAAGACGGAAGGGATGACCACCGTGCCCGAACGAGCACCCAAGATATCCGAGACCGAACAGAGCCCAGCCACCCGGGACCCCGTCGCCGGCGGAGGCGACAGCCGCGGTGGGGCGAGGGACGCCGACGAACTGCAGCGCGCCGTGGCCGGCCTGCTGGAGCTGCGCGCCGAGATAGGCCGCGTGGTCCTGGGGCAGGACGACGTTGTCGACGAGTTGCTGATCGGCCTCGTCTCCGGCGGACACGTGCTGCTGGAGGGCGCGCCCGGTCTGGGCAAGACGCTGCTGGTGCGCACCGTGGCCACCGCCGCGGGCATGCAGTTCGCGCGCGTGCAGTTCACCCCCGACCTCATGCCGGCCGACGTGACGGGCACCATGATGCTCCTGCGCGACGACCGGGGCGGCGGCCGGCTGGAGTTCCAGCCCGGGCCCATCTTCACGCAGTTGCTGTTGGCGGACGAGATCAACCGCGCTACCCCCAAGACGCAGTCGGCGCTCCTCGAGGCCATGCAGGAGCACACCGTGACGGCGGCCGGGCGCTCCATGCCGCTCCCCGAGCCGTTCTTCGTGCTGGCCACCCAGAACCCCATCGAGCTGGAGGGCACCTACGTGCTGCCGGAGGCGCAACTGGACCGTTTCCTGGTCAAGGTGCTGCTGCCCTACCCGGGCGAGGAGGTGCTCGACAGCATCCTCGAGCAGACCACCGGTGCGGGGTTGGCGGAGCCGCGCCAGGTTCTGACCCCGGCGGAGGTGCTGGGCCTGCAGCGCCTGGTGCGCGAGGTGCCGGTGGCGGCGCACGTGCGCCGCGCCGTGGCCCGCTTCCTGCTGGCCACGCATCCCGAGGGCGAGGGGGCGGACGACGACGTACGCCGCTTCGTGCGCTTCGGCGTGAGCCCGCGGGGTGGGCAGTCGCTGCTGTTGGCCGCCAAGGCGCACGCCCTCCTTAGCGGCCGCTACAACGTGGCCTACGCGGACTTGGAGCGCGTGCTGCTCCCCACCCTCAGGCACCGCTTCCAGCTCAACTACGAGGGCGAGGCCAACCCGGACGTGAACGCCGAGGAGTTGCTCACCCGGCTCTTCGCCCGCGTGGTGGCGGCCGACTGACGTGAGCCGCCCGGAACTGGCGGTACCGCCCCAGCTGCTCCAGAGGTTGGCGCGGCGGCGGCTCTCCGTGCCCGCCAGCTTCACGGCGGGTGGGGTGGGGGAGCACACCTCCCTGACGCGGGGGCCGGGCCTGGAGTTCGCGGAGCACCGGGCGTACCAGCCGGGCGACGACCTCAGGCGCATAGACCCGCACGTGGAGGCGCGCTCGGGCGAGCTCTACGTGCGCGAGTTCGACGTGCAGGAGCGCCTGGCCGTCACGGTGGTGGTGGACCTCAGCGCCTCCATGGCCTTCGGCGAACCGCCCAAGGCGGACCTTGCCAAGCGGGTGGCCGCGGCGCTGGCCTACGTGGGCTTGGCAGGCGCCGACCGGGTGAGGCTGGCGGCCTTCACCGGGCGCGGACTCAGGTGGGGACCGCGCGCCGAGAACGTGCGCGCCGCCGGCCGGCTCTTCCAGTGGCTGGCGCTGCAGGACACGCAGGGGGCGGTCGAGTTCGGCTCGGTGGCGCGGGAGCTAGGGGCGCGCCTGCCCCGCCCGGGCCTGCTGCTCCTGGTGAGCGACTGGCTCTTCGCCGAGCCGCACGAAGGTCTGACCCTGCTACGGGCCGCGCAGCAGCGCGTGGTGGGGGTGCAGGTGCTGGCGCCCAGCGAGCTTGACCCTGCCCTCCTGAGCGGGGTCGCCCCGCTGGGGGGCGGCCTGACGCTGCAGGACGCCGAGACGGGTGCCGAGCTGGAGGTACGCCTGGACGCGGACGCGTTGGCGCGCTACCGGGCGCGCTTGGAGGAGTGGCGGAAGGGGCTCGAAGGCGCCTTCCTGCGGCACGGCGGCGGCTGGCTGGCGGCGCGCTCGGACGCCGACCTGGAGCGTCTCCTGCTGGTCGAGTGGGCGGGAGCCGGCCTGATCCGTTGAGAGGCGGGTAGGATCGCCCGCCGCCGTTCAGTTGTGTACTCGCTTCGGGCTCGGCATGCGCCGCGCCCGGAGCCGCTGGATTACATTACTTACCGTAACGTGTTTATAAAGGGGATTTATAAATGACTCATCGAAACCGCCGCCGGACGGCCAGCGCGCCTACCGTGCTGAGCGGAGGAAGAGATCCACGGAGGTGAGCAACAGGGAGTAGCAGGCCAGTTCGGAAGCCGCGCCGAGGATCCGGAATCAGCCGGACCTCGCCGACAACACCGTTCAAAGCAAGTGCGATATGGAGGCACATCTTTCGATGCGAGCAAAGAACAAGAGTCTTTCCCCGATCTTGAGGACGCTGGCGACGCTACTGCTGGCGGTCCTCGTGGGCGTGGCTGCCGCGCAGAGCCGCACCGACGCCCGCGTCGTCGAACAGGAGACCCAGCGCGGCATCGTCGAGCTGTACGAAGCGCTCACGCCGCTGCAGTCCGTAGCCAGCTTCATGACCGTCGGCGCCCACCCGGACGACGAGCGCTCCAGCCAGATCGCGCTCCTCTCGCGCGGCATGGGCGTGCGCAGCATCACCGTCACCGCCAACCGCGGTGAGGGTGGCCAGAACTCCATCGG
Organism: uncultured bacterium; assembly: GCA_964467885.1. Classification (GTDB taxonomy): domain Bacteria; phylum Deinococcota; class Deinococci; order Deinococcales; family Trueperaceae; genus JAAYYF01. The sequence goes on from CAYXUE010000013.1 coordinate 15,298, forward strand.
CACCGAGTACCGTCAGGCGCTCGGCGTGCTGAGAAGCCGCGAGATGGAGGAGTCCAGCAAAGCCTTCAACGTGGAGCTCTTCTTCCTCAGCGAGAGCTTCGACGACCCCATCTTCGACTTCCGCTTCTCCAAGTCCGCCGTGGAGACCCTCGGCATCTGGGGTGAGGACGTCATGATGGAGAAGCTCGTCCGCGCCATCCGCGAGAGCCGCCCCGACGTGCTCTTCACCAACTTCCAGAACGTCTTCGGCCAGCACGGTCACCACCGCGCCATGGCCTACGCCGCCGAGCAGGCCTACGCGCTGGCCGGCGACCCCACCGCCTTCCCCGAGCACTTCGAGGCCGGCCTCGAGCCGTGGCAGCCCGCCAAGTTCTACCTCCCCGCCGGCCTCGGCAGCGGTCAGGCCGAAGAGGAGCTGCCGACGACCCTGCAGCTCGACACCGGCGCCTTCAACCAGTTCTTCGGCGCTACCTACGAGCAGCTCGGTCAGCAGTCGCGCGCCTACCACCGCAGCCAGGACATGGGCAGCTGGCGTGAGGAAGGTGCGGGCACCTCGAACCTTCACCTCGTCGACTCGAAAGTGACCACCGCCGAGACCGACACCGCTCTCTTCGCCGGCCTGCCGTTCACGGTGGCCGACCTGGCCGAAGGCCTGGCCAACGACACCCTGGCCGCCCAGCTGGTGGAAGTGCAGGACGGCATCGACGCCGCCTTCGCCGCCTTCCCCGACTTCGCCGCCGTCCAGGGGCACCTGAGCAGCACCCTCGCCAAGGTGCGTGAAGCGCGCGCCACCCTGGCCGCCGCCGACGACATCGACGCCGCCACCGCCGACGACATCGACTTCCGCCTGGCTCAGAAGGAAACCGAGCTCCAGGTGGCCAGCCGCCGCGCCCTCTCGCTCGTCAGCCGCGTCATCGCCGCCAACCCGGAACTCGTCCGCGGTGGCAGCACCGAGGTGACCGTCAGCGCCTACCTCGGCGGTGACGTCGACGTCGAGAAGGTCAACTTCGGCCTCGCCGTGCCCTCGGGCTGGACCGTGGAGCCCACCGGCGATCTGGTGACCGACGCCGCCCTCACCCGCGGCCAGACCGTCAAGCAGACCTTCCTCGTCACCGTGCCCGAGGACGCCCCCTACTACAACCCCTACCGCCGCAACATGAACCCGTTCCGTGCCTACGGCGACGTCTACGGCGTTATCAGCTACGAGGTCGACGGCCAGCCGTTCGAGTTCACCGTGGACTCGCGCGACATCATCGGCGTGCTGCCTGACGTCTCGCTGCGCGTGACGCCCGAGAACCTCGTTCTCAACACCCTCCAGCCCGAGGACCTCGAGTTGAGCGTGGCCGCCGTCAACTACGTCGATGGCCCCACCGACACCACCATCAGCCTCACGGCGCCCGAAGGCTGGACCGTGGAGCCCGAAGCCATCACCCTCAGCTTCAACCGCAAGGGCGACGCTCGCGGAGCCACCTTCACCCTCACCCCAAGCGCTGACCTGACCGAAGGCTCCTACGACTTCGAGGTCACCGCCACCGGCGGCGCCGAGAGCACCGACTACGTCCGCGTCATCAACTACGAGCACGTGGGCACCACCTACCTCGTGACCCCCGCCCGCGCCAACGTGCAGGCCCTCGAGGTCGCCTTCGACCCCGACCTGCGCATCGGCTACGTGGCCGGCGGCTCCGACCTCGTGTACGAGGGCCTGCGCCAGATCGGCATGAACGTCGACCTCCTCACCGAGGACGACCTCACCACCGGCGACCTCAGCAAGTACGACTCCATCGCCGTGGGCATCTACACCTACCGCCTGCGCCCCGACCTGCTGGCCGCCAACGAGCGCCTCATGGACTGGGTACGCGAAGGTGGCAACCTGCTGGTCCAGTACCACCGCAACGCTGACGCCTGGGATCCCGAGACCGTGCCGCCTTACCCCATCGAGCTCGGCCGCGTCTCGCTGCTCTCGCGCGTGACCGCCGCCGACGGCGAGGTCGAGATCCTCGAGCCCGAGAACCCGCTCATGACCACGCCCAACCAGATCACGAGCGCCGACTTCGACAACTGGGTCAAGGAGCGTGGCCTCTACTTCGCCCAGGAGTGGGCCGAGCAGTACACCCCGCTCTTCTCGGTGACGGACGCCCAGTGGCCCGACACCTGGGACGAGCTGCCGTTCCTCGGCTCCATGCTCACCACCGACCTCGGCAAGGGGCGCTACACCTACACGAGCCTCGTTCTGCACACGCAGATCGAGAACAACGTGCCGGGCGCCTACCGCCTGTACGCCAACCTGCTCACCCCGCCCGCGGCGGAGTAAGCACACCTAGGGTGGCCTGACCGCCGCCCTACCGAGTCGCTGGGCCCGGTCCCCCGCCGGGCCCACGGACTCCTCGCCAAGTAACACCAAGCCACACCGACAAGGGCCGCCGACCTCACCGAAAGGGTCGGCGGCCCTTCCCACCTGGGTCAATGCGTCGCGGCCACGCCGGTGCCATGCTGACCAGCGTGGACGTGATCACCAAACAAGAACTGACCAGCAAGCACGATCTGAACGCGGCCTTCGCGCCGCAGGCCGAGGCCAAGCCCACCCTCCTCTTCAAGGGGGGCGGCATGACGACTCTCTACCTCAACCTGCCGCCCGGCAAGGGCATGCCAGTGCACGACCATCCCGGTTGTCAGGTCACCGTGGTGTGCATGAAGGGCCAAGCCAACGTGGTGCTGGAGGGCGAGGCCAACCCGCTACGCGAGGGGGAGCTGCTCACCTTCTCGGGTGAGCTGCAGGTGGAGCCGCGCAACGACGCGGCCGAGCCCGGCGCCCTGCTCATCCTGCTGGCCCAGACCGGCGGCTGAGCGCACGGAGGGTCGACTGGAGCGGGCGTCCGTGCGGCGGCTAGCGCCCGTCGCCTTCTTCGTAACGGCGACCCATGGGCCACAGCATGGTGGCCACGATGCTGACGGTCATGATGCCGCTCACGGTCACGCCTACGGCGGAGACCAGGCGGATGATGAACAGCTCCGTGCCGCTGACGATGTCGGACAAAGGCGCCAGCAGCAGGAGCGAGGAGCCGAGCAGCAGCCCCGCCAGCGAGATGCTGAGCACCATGCGCCGGAAGCCGCGCTCGAAGCTGCTCTGCACGTCGTTGATGCGCCGGTTCACGGAGCCCACGTCCAGCTGGAAGGCCGTGCGACCGTGCTCGAAATCGTCCAGCAGCGCCGTCATGGCGGACACCACGTTCGGCACGCGGCCCACGGCCTCGCGCGCCAGCGGCAGGAGCGACTCGCTGCTGAAGCGCAGCGGCTCCAGGCGCTTGAGCAGCATGTTGCGGATGGTGCGGAAGGCTATGTCGACGATGGTGCGCGGCTGCTCGTCGCCCATCAGCGTGCGCATGAGGGCCTCGCCCTGGCCGATGGTCTTGAAAGCCATGGTGAACTCCGGCCTCAGCAGTAGTCCGTGCCGTACCAGCAGCGTCACCAGCTCGGCGAACAACTCGGAGAGGCCGTCCGCCGAGTCCTCCAGCACCAGGTGCCGGTTTATCAGACGCTCCACGTCGCGCCGCAGCCGGTTCATGTTGACGGGATGGCTGGGGCGTTCGCAGAGCGCCAGCACAACCTGAGCGGCCGGCGCCGCGGCGCGGTCGTGCAACGACCAGATGAGCTGGCCCAAGCGCAGCCTGTCGCTGCGGCTCAGCTGCCCCACCGCCCCCATGTCCAGGAACAGCAGCCGCTGCGCCTCCAGGTCGTACCAGACGTTGCCCGCGTGCAGGTCGGCGTGGAAGAAGCCGTCGAACAGCACCTGCTTGATGAGCGTGCGGAAGAAGTCGAGAGCCAGCCCGCGCCGGTCCACCCCCGCAGCGTCGAGCGCCGCCGTATCGGTGATCTTCACGCCGGACACGCGCTGCATGGTGAGCACCCGGCGCGTGGAGTAGGCCGAATGAACCGCCGGCACCTCCACGAACTCGAACTCCGCCAGGTTGTGGGCCAGCATGCGCGCCTGGTAAGCCTCGGTCTCGTAATCCAGCTCCCCCACCAGGCTCTCCGCGAACTCGTCGAAGAGCGGCAGCAGTCCCAGCCTGCGGAAGCGCCGGAAGCGCGTCTCCAGCATGAGGAGCAGATCGCGCAGGATGTTGAGGTCCGCACGCGTGATGACCAGCACGTTGGGGCGCTGCACCTTGACCACCACCGGCGTGCCGTCCAGCAGGGTGGCCGCATGCACCTGCCCCATGGAGGCCGACGCCAGGGGCTCCGGGTCGAACTCGAGGTAGAGGCGCGCCAGCGGGGCGTCCAGCTCAGCCTCGACCACCCGCTTGGCCTCACTGAACGGGAAGGCGCGCACCTGGTCCTGCAGCAGCTCGAGCTGCGTGCGCCAGTGGGGCGGCAGGACCTCCACGCGGCTGGCCACCAGCTGCCCGAACTTCACGAAGGTGGGCCCCAGCTCCTGCAGCATGAGCCGGAGGGTGACCGCCGGGTCTTCCTCCTCCAGGCGGGGCCTCAGGCGGTAGAGAAGGCGCTTGAAGAAGCGCCGCACCGGCGCTATCACCGTGTAGCTGGCCAGCATCTCCAGCACGTAGGCGCGCGCGGTGCCCACCAGGTGCACCATGCGCAGTCCCTCGACGGCGCGGTTGCGGCTGCCGGGGAAGTAGGAGAGCCAGCGCCAGTAGCGCGGCGTGGTGCGCGTCTCCGTGTCGCGCCGCGGCGAATCGAGGCCTGTGACCATCTCCAGCGCGGTGGCCACCAGGCCCATCAGCAGCGTGCCGAACGCGGCGGAGAAGATCTGGCCGCCGGGCACGTCCAGGGGCGTGGGACTGAGGTAGGCCAGCGCCAGGAAGAGCAGGCCGTTGACGACCACAGACACGATGCCCATCGACCAGATGTAGAGCCTGCCGGCGAAGAAGAGGAGCAGCGGCCGCGCGATGGCCTGCAGCGCGCCGTAGACCACCCCTATGCCCAGGTAGGAGACGAGCATGCCGTAGGGCTCCGCCACGAACGGCGCGGGTGGCGGCCTGAGGCTCGGCACTATCCGCAGCACCGCCCAGATGGCCAACGTGTAGACCAGGACGCGAACGACGAAGTAGATCATGGGGCGGGCTCCTCGGGAACATATTGTCATGCTCCAGCGCGGGTCCCGCGGAACAGCGCACGCTCACCCAGCTGGGAGCCCGCCGCACCGCGCGCCCGGCGGCTGGAGGGCCACCGCGCCTGACGCTCTCCACGGAAGGGTTGCCGCCCGGGCGTCCACTTCCAGGGGAGGCCCGCCTCATACCTAAGACGGATGTGCCTGATGTCTTGAGCCCCGTACCCTATCGTCAGTGGGGCAGACCTGCCCCCCTGAACATGGACCACCACTAGCAGAGGCTAGTTCGGCGAGAGGAAAGGTAACCCGGATGAACGACGAGCAGAGGAACACCAACCAGACGCAGGGATCGCAGCAGGCCGGCCGTACCGTCACCGAGGAGTTCCGAGTCTCCGGCGAGGCGGTAGTGGGCAAGGTGAAGGAGCTCGTGCGCGAGGGCAACGTCCGCCGCATCACCATCAAGAACGACGAGGGCAAGGTCCTCATCGAGATCCCGCTCACCATCGGCGTGGTCGGTGCCGTGCTCCTGCCCGTATGGGCCGCCATCAGCGCCATCGCCGCGCTCGTAGCCAACCTCACCATCAGCGTGGAGAAGGTGGCCGACGGCGCCAGCAAGCCCGCCGACACCACCGCGCCCACTACCACCACGGACAAGGCGGCCGACGGCTCCGGCAGCGACATCATCCTGCCGTAAGGCCGCACAGCAGCAGCGCCGCGTCATCGGCTGCGCACCGCACTGATACAGTCGGAACTCAGAGTGAGCGCGCAGCCATCAACTTCAGGGTCAGCAACCGAAGACGCCGCCCCGCCCATCCGGACCGAAGAGCTCCGGGTGAGCTTGGGCGGCGTCAACATCGTGGAGGACGTGACCTTCACCCTGGAGCGGGGCCAACTGGCGCTGCTCACCGGACCCAACGGCGCCGGCAAGAGCACGTTGCTGCGCGCCATCGTCGGGCTGCTGCCCAGCCGCGGCGACATCGACCTGTTCGGTAGACCCAACGGCGGGCTCAGCGCCCGTGAGCAGTTCGTGTTCGTACCCGACGAGCCCGCCCTGTACGAGGACCTCACGCTGCGCGAGCACGCCCGCTTCAACGCCCTCGTCTACCGGGAGCCCGCCGCGGACGAGCGCGCCATCGACTGGCTGGAGCGCTTCGGGCTGGGCGAGAAGCTCGACGAGTTCCCCGGCACGCACTCGCGCGGCATGCGCCAGAAGCTCTCGCTGTCGCTGGCGTTGGGCCTGGAGCGGCCCCTCACCCTGCTGGACGAGCCGTTCAACGGCCTCGACCTGGGTTCCCAGGAGCTGCTCGCCGAAGCCCTGCAGGAGCGCGCCGCCGCGGGCGGCGCCGTACTACTCACGGGGCATCAGCAGGAACTGGCTGCGCGGCTGAACCCCCGCCTCCTGCAACTCGAGGACGGGCTGCTCCACGTATGACCTCTCCCACAGCGAGGAACGCCAGCAGCGGCGCCGTGCCTTACCTGCGCCGCCGCACCGTGGGCCGCGCGGCGGAGTCGTATCGCCGCTGGGTGGGCCGGGCGGTTGGTTGGTGGACCCTGCTCTACCTGGCCTTCTGGCTGGTGGTGTTCGTCATCGCGGGGGTGGAGACGCTGGCGCCCCTGCCCACCTTCCTGCCCTCGCCCGCGGGCGTCATCGCCGCGGCGGGCGCCCTGGTGGTGCTCTTCACGCTGCTGGGCGGCCGCACCCCGCCCCTCACGCTCGACAGGCGCGACCTCTACCGGCTGGCCCTGGCCCCCGAGCGGCCGTGGGACGTGCTGCGCTGGCGCTACAGGGTGAAGCAGGCGGGTGCGGCAGTGGCCGGCGCGCTGCTGGGGGCGGTCTGGTCGCTCCTGGCGCCCGCGCTCTTCGGCTTCGACGCCTGGTACGCGGCGCCGGCGCTGGCCATCCTGGCGCTGGTGCTCCTCGACCTGCGCTGGCTGCGTTACGCCGCCCACGCGCACCACGGGCCGCACGCCGCCAAGCTGCCCGCCAACCGTGCCTCGCTGCTGGTGGGCGGGGCCCTGCTGCTCATCCTGGCCGGGCTGGCCGCCTCACACTTCCTGGGGGTCACCGGGGGCGTCTCCACCGAGCTCGAGCCGCTGGCGGGCCTCACCGTCAACTCCCCCTGGGTGCTGCTGTTGCCGGTGATCGCGCTCTTCAACACCCAACTGGCCGTGGTGAACTCGCTCAGGAGCGAGTGGCCGCCGCGCTTCGGCCCGCAGAGCCTGGTGCTGAGCCAGCTGCAGGCGCTGCGCACCTCGCAGATGATGGCCCTGATGGCCGGCGTGAGCGGCGGCTTCGGCGGCGGCATGGGCTTAGGTGGCCTGGGCGACGATGGCCAGCGCCGCCGCCTGCTCGACGCCCTGCACGACAGGCCGGGCGCCACCAAGCCGCGTCGCTCCCTGCCGCTGCCACCGCCCCACGCCCCGCAGTGGCTGGGGCTGGCCTGGCGCTCGGCTTCCGCTCTCTACCGGCGGCCGCTGCTGCGCCTGGCCTTCTCGTTGCTGCTGGCCTTCTCGGCTGCCATGGCCGTGCTGCTGGCCAGCGGCGTGGGTCCCGCGCTGACGCCGGGCGCCGCGGACGCTGATCCGAACACCGGCGGGGTGCTGGGCGGCGCCCTGGGGGTGCTGCTGGCCGCCTTCTACCTGGCGCGCGTGACCAGCGGGCTGCTGGGCCCCTACTTCGACATCGGCGTGCGGCCGGTCGACCCCCTCACCCGCTCGTTCGGGCGCGCCCTCCCCGCCGCCGCGCTCCTCGTGGTGCTGCTGGTACCGGCGGCCGTGCTGCTTACGGTGCTGGGGCCCCAGGGTGGCGCGCCCGCCCTGGACGCGCTGCTGCCCGGCCTCATCGGCGCCCTCAGCCTGGTCGGGCTCGTGGTGCTGGCTCTCGAGAAGTACTCCAGCTGGAGCGGCGCCGCGCCCTCGCGCCTGGAGCCGCAGATCGTGGCCGCCCTGCTGGCCGCGCTGCCGGCGCTGCTGCTGGGCGCGTTCGGCGTGGGCGACTGGACACTGCTCACGCAGTTCCTGCTGCTGGGCCTGGTGGCGCTCATCCCCGTGTGAGAAGGGAGTCAGAGGGCCGAGTGTAAACTGCGCCACCATGGAGCGCCTCCGTACGGACGAACTGACCGGCGCCTACCAGCGGGGCGGGCTGGCGGACCTACTAGAGGACCTGGCGGAAGAGAACTCGAGAACCGGCGCGCACTACGCGCTGGCCATGATCGACGTAGATCACCTGAAGACCCTGAACGACGTCTACGGCCACGCCACGGGCGACGCAGCCCTGCAGGCCGTGGCCGAGCGCGCGCGGCGCGTTCTGCGCCCGGAGGACCTGCTCTTCCGCTACGGCGGCGACGAGTTCCTCCTGGTACTGCCGGGCGCCAGCCGCGAGTCGGCGGAAGCGGTGGCTCGCCGCGTGCGCGACGCGGTGGTGGCCAACCCGGTCCAGGCGGCGGTGTGGGTGAACGTCAACGTGAGCATCGGCGTGGCCGCCAGCGACGAGCCCGGCTCCAGCGGCTGCAGCGACGAGCTCTTCGAGCGGGCGGACCAGCGCCTCTACCTGGCCAAGCGGGTGGGCCGGAACACGGTCGTGGCCGGCGACACGCCGTTGAAGAGCGCGGCGGACGGCCCCTTGCGCCGAACCCGGATGATAGGCCGGGACGACGCCCTGGCGCAGGTGGACGCCTTCCTGGCGGCGGCCGTAACCACCACCGAGGAGCGCGTGCTGCGCGTGGCGGGCCCCAAGGGCGTGGGCTTCACGCGCTTCCTCAGCGAGGTGGAGGTGCGAGCCAGCATCGGCGGCAAGGTCGTGCGCCGTGTAGAGGCCGTGGCCGCCGACACGGGCGTCTACCTCCGGGCCCTGGCGCAACCGTACGGCGAGCTGCTGCCGCCCGACCCCACCGAAGAGGAGGTGGCGGAGCGTCTGGCCAACGACGCTGCCGCCCACGGGCTGGTGGTGCTGCTCGAGGGCGGCCGCTGGCTGGACGCCGGTAGCCGCATCCTGCTGGCCAACCGCCTGAAGCGCGGCGGCGCTCGCCTGGTGGAGGTGGTGGAGGAGGGCACGCAGGGCGCCTTCCACCCCGGCGCCACCGTGGAACTGACGCCGCTCGCTGCGCAGCAGGTGGGCGGCTGGTTGGCCGCAGCGGTGGGCGCCCCCATCGGAGCCCCCACCCTGAAGGCGTTGGTGGAGGCAACCGGCGGCCTGCCCGCGCGCCTCGCCAGACTCGTGGACCGCCTGGTGCGCGAGCTGAGCGCGGACGGCGCCGCCCTCAGCGCCGCGCAGCTGGCGAACGCCTCCCCGGATCTGGTTCGCAGACTCGCGGGCGTCGAGCGGGTAGCCGAGGCCGAGGTAGACCTGCCGCAGTGGGACTCGCCGTTGCTGGGACGCGGCCAGTGGCTGGAGACGACGCTGAGCACACTCCGGGTCGCCCGCCTCGGTGTGCTGGTGGGGACCGGCGGCGTGGGCAAGACGCGACTGGCGGCGCAGCTGGCGCTGGAACTAGCCCCGGAAGCGCCGGGCGGCACGTACTGGATAGACCTGCGCGCCGTGCGGGACGCGGCGCTGGTGCCCGGGCTCATAGCCGAGCGCCTACAGCTGGAAGCGTGCGAGAGCGTGGCGGACGTGGCCGCTCAGCTCAGTCCGGAGCCCACGCTGCTGGTGTTCGACGAACTGGACGGTGTGGCCGATCAGGTCGGTTGGGTGAGCGCGCTACTGGAGGCGGCGCCGCAACTGCGGATCCTGGGCACCTCCCGCATGCCCCTGCACCTGGTGGGAGAGCTGGACGTGAGCGTGCCAGATCTCAGTCACTCCGCCGCCGTCGAGCTGTTCCGCCGCCGCATGCATCGCCTCGAGGAGGAACAGGAGCGCCTGGAGGACGACGATCGGATCGCGGAGCTGATAAACAGAATCGGTGCCAGTCCGCTGGTGGTGGAGCTGGCGTCGGCCTGGACCGGGGCCCTCAGCGTGGCGGAGCTCAACGAGCGGCTGGCGCGCCGGCCGGAGCTCCTGACGGACGCGCCCGGCGTGGCGCCCCTCACCACGCGGTTCATCGACGTGACTCGCGACCTCATGAGCGTAGACGAGCGCGAGGCCTTGGGCGTGCTGGCCACCGTGCCGGCGGGCTTCACGGCCGACATCGCGCGCAGCGCCGCCGGCGCCTCGCCCTTCTTCCTCCTGGCGCTCCTCGAGCGCTCGCTCATCCGCCGCGAGGGCGAGCGCTTCACCGTGCACGCCGCCATCGCCGAGCGCTACCGCGCCAGCCTGGCGGACAAAGGAGCCGCGCGCCTGCAGGTGGCGCGGGCGTTCTCGGAGATGGCGAGTCAGATAGAGGCGATGGATGGCCAGGAGCGCAACACGCGTGGCTACCGTCAGATGGACCGGGAGCGGGCCAACCTCTTCTTCGCCGTGCGGGAGCTGACGGCAGCTGGCTTACACGGCCAGGTGTGGCCGCTCGTGCGGGTGCTGCGCGGCTACCTCGACGTGCGCGGCCAGGCGCGCGAGGGCGCGCGGCTCTTCCAGGAGTTGCTGTCCATGTTGCCCGGAAGCGCCGAGCCCGAGCTGCTGGGCTGGGTCGGTGAATGCGTGGCGCTGTTCAAGCTGCACCTGGGTGAACTGGACGAGGCTCTGACGCGCCTCCGTGAGGTGCTCGACAGGTTGGCGGAGCGCCCTCCCTCGCTTACGGCTGGCCTGGCGTGGAACACCATGGGCATGATCCACGCTTACCGGGACGAGCCCAACGAGGCGCTCATGAGCTTCGAGGTCTCGGCCAGCATGCGTGCGGACCTGGGCGACAAGGTGGGTGAGGCGCAAGCGCGGGGCAACATGGCCATCGTGCTGCAGCAGATGGACCGGCCGGACCAGGCGTTAGCGGCGTTGGAAGCCGCGGCCGAGAGGTTCCGGGAGGTGAAGCACGCCAGCGGCGTGGCGGTCACGCTGTTCAGCCTGGCTAGCCTGGGGCGCGAGAGCGGACTGCTCTCGGTGGACCAGCGCAACGGGTGGGCGCGGGAGGCGCTGGAGGTGGCCGAGGGCATGGGCTACACCACAGTGGCGCGCGACGCCGCCGGGGAGTTGGCCACCGGGCTGGAGGACGCGGGCCTGCTGGCGGACGCCGAGGCCGCGCTGGAGCGTGGGCTGGAATGGGCGCGTGTGAGCGAGGACGAGAAGGTGGAGAGAAAGTTCCAGCAGCGCCTCGACTCGCTGAGGAGCCGCCGTGAGGAGCGCTCACGCCTGACCGCATCGAGGACGGCCCAGGTGTCCGAGCCGCCGCGCCCCAACTGAAGCCGCCGCCTGCGGAGCTCCGCCCGCTCCGGCGCCATCCTCGGCGGACGCGACACCGACCATCGCTCCCATGTGAAGGGCCGGACCCCATGCGGGTCCGGCCGTCGCCGATACGTCCGCGGCTTCAGTCCGTGGAGCCTGTCGTCTGCCGCACGCGCGCTGCGGCCTCGGCCGCCTGCAGCACGTCCGCTACCAGGTCGTCGGCGGCCTCGATGCCCACCGAGAGGCGCACCAGGCCTTCGGTCACCCCTTCGGCGTCGAGCATCTCCTTGGGCAGCAGCTGATGCGTGGTGGAGGCTGGGTGGCACGCTAGCGAGGCCACGTCGCCCAGCGAGACGGCGTGATCGAACAGCTTGAGCGACTCGAGGAACGCGGCGGCTGCGGGCCGCCCGCCCTCGAACTCCACGGAGACCATGCCGCCGAAATCGTCCATCTGACGCGCGGCCACGGCGTGGCCCGCGTGCTGCTCGAAACCAGGGTAGTAGACGGCGCGCACGCCCTCGTGGCCCGACAGCGCCTCGGCCACCCTGCGCGCGTTGGTGCAGTGAGCGGCCATGCGCACGTGCAGCGTCTTCATGCCGCGCAGCAGCAGGAACGCCACGTGCGGGTCCATGGTGGCGCCCAGGTGGCGCAAGCCCTCCATGCGCACGCTCTCCAGGAGGTCGGCGGGGCCCACCACCAGCCCGCCCAGCAGGTCGCCGTGCCCGCCCAGGTACTTGGTGGCCGAATGCAGGGCGATGTGGATGCCGTGCTCCAGTGGCCTGGTGAGGTAGGGGGTGGCGAAGGTGCTGTCGGCCACGCTGATCAGGCCGTTATCGCGCGCCACGCGCCCCACCAGGGCCAGGTCGTGGATGGTGAGGTTGGGGTTGGTGGGGCTCTCCACGTAGATCATGGCCGTGTTGGGGCCGACGGCGGACTCGAGCTCCTCGTCGGACACGGCGCGGGCGCTGATCCCGAAGCGTGGCAGCATCTCTTCCAGGAGCCCGCGGGTACCGCCGTAGAGGGGGCCCAGTATGAGCACCTCGTCGCCGCTCTTCAGCAGGCTGAGCAGCACGGCGGCGGTGGCGCCCATGCCGGAGGCGAACGCCACGGCGCTCTCGGCGCCCTCAAGGTCGGCGATCTTCTGCTCCACCGCCGCCACCGTGGGGTTGCCGATGCGGCTGTAGACGTTGCCGCCCTCCTCACCGGCGAAGAGGGCGGCGCCGCGTTCCACGTCGCCGAGGATGAACGTGCTGGTCTGGTATATGGGCGTGGCGTGCGCGCCGGTCTTGGGGTCGTGACCCTGACCGGCGTGCACGGCGCGCGTTGCGAGCGAGCGCCCGCGCTTATGTTCTTCCATGCCCCATGTAAGCACGGCGGCCGGGGCAGGTGCGAGCGGGAAGGGACGTTGTAGGCCACAGCCTACGGCTCAGTGACCGCCCTCCGGTGCGCCGGGCCCGGCTTTGGCCGCGTCGCTGACGTCGCGCCACGACACCACGCGCAGTTCGAGGATGTTGTTGGGGTCCAGTGCCGGGTCGTTCAGCACGGTGCCGGCAGCGCCGTAGGTGCCCTCGGGGCCGAAGTCGCTGCTGGGTTCCGCTCCGGGGCCGCTTACCTCGCCCACGACTATGCGCATGACCATGCCGTAGCTCTCGTGCGGGCCGCACCAGACGTCGTACACGCCGGGCACGGTGAAGGTGTACTCCCACGTCTGACCCACCGGGATCATGGGGGAGGAGAAGGGCTCCACGCCGTCCGGCACGCGCTGCGGCTTGCCCTGCAGCGGGTGGTAGGCCGTCACGGTGTGGTGCGGCGACAGCGCCACGAACCGCACGGTGTCGCCGGGCTCGACGTACAGGCCGGCCGGCTCGAAGTAGAACTGCGGGATCATCTCGCCCTCTATGGGCTCGATGATCATGTCCACTTCGTGCGTGGTCTGCGCCAGCGCGTTGCCGCCGAGCGCCAGAAGCGCCGCGAGAGCCAAGAACCTCAACTTCTGCATAGCTGTTACCTCCAAGTGTTCGGTTCGGGAACCGGAATAGAGGTTACGGAGCCGGCGTTCCGCCGCCGTTCCATGCCGCTAGGTGAGCCGGCGGAGCGGCGCCGACGCGGACGAACGACGCAAGTTGGCTCCCGTGGGGCACGGCGTTCCCGGTCCGTCCACCAGCGCTGCCTCAGGAGTTCAGCAGGTTCCCTGGCTGTAGCTGGCCTTTGATTCACATGACACGGCGGCGTAGAATGCCGCATCGCAAAACGGCAGTCGGCACCCTGAAGGGGCGACCTACTCCCTCATATTCCCAGTTCAAGGCGGTGGCTCGTGACGATCGGATCAGCGGCGACGGAACTTCTCAACTATGTGGGCGGAGAGTGGGTGCGCTCCAACGCCTCCGGCCGGCAGGAAGTGCGCAACCCCGCCACGGCGGAGACCATAGCGGTGGTGCCCCTCAGCGCCTCGGACGAGGTGGACGCGGCCGTCCAGGCGGGCGTCCGGGCGTTCCGCGAGTGGCGCGAGACGCCGGTGGTGGACCGCATCAAGCCGCTCTTCAAGCTGCGCACCCTACTCGAGGAGAACCTCGAGGAGCTGGCCCGCACCATCACCAACGAGGCGGGCAAGACCTACGGCGAGTCCCTGGGCGAGATGCAGCGCGGCCTGGAGAACGTGGAGGTGGCCTGCGGCACGCCCTTCATGATGCAGGGCACCAACAACGAGGACATCGCCAAGGGCATAGATGAGCACATGATCCGCCAGCCGCTAGGCGTGGTGGCCGCCATCACCCCCTTCAACTTCCCCGGCATGATCCCCCTCTGGTTCCTGCCCTACGCGGTGGCCACCGGCAACTGCTTCCTGCTCAAGCCCAGCGAGCGGGTGCCCATGACCACCCAGCTGCTCTACCGGCTGCTGGAGGAGGCGGGCTTCCCGCCGGGCGTGGTGGGCCTGGTGAACGGCGGCAAGGAGACGGTGGACGCCATCCTCGACCACCCCGACGTGAAGGCCGTGTCGTTCGTGGGCTCCACGCCGGTGGCGCGCTACATCTACTCGCGCGCCGCCGCCAACGGCAAGCGCGCGCAGGCGCAGGGCGGCGCCAAGAACCCCGCCGTGGTGCTGCCGGACGCCGACATGGAGATGGCCTCGCGCATCCTCACCGACTCCGCCTTCGGCTGCGCTGGCCAGCGCTGCCTGGCCACCTCGGTGGCCATAACGGTGGGAGACGCCCGCTCCGAGTTCACCGAGCGCATGGTGGCCAACGCCCAGCAGAAGAAGGTGGGCTACGGCCTGGAAGATGGTGTGGACATGGGTCCCGTCATCACGCGCGAGTCCAAGGAGCGCATCCTTTCGCTCATCGACACGGGCAAGGGCGAAGGCGCACGCGTGCTGGTGGGTGGCGAGGAAGCCAACGTGGACGGCTTCGCCGACGGCTACTTCGTGCACCCCACCATCATCGACGAGGTGGCGCCCGGCAGCACCCTCGGCACCACCGAGGTGTTCGGGCCCGTGCTCTCGCTCATGCACGCCGCCACGCTGGACGAGGCCATCGAGATGGTCAACGACCGCCGCTTCGGCAACCAGGCCTCGCTCTTCACCAGCTCCGGCGCCGCGGCCCGCGAGTTCCGCCACCGCGCCATCGCCGGCAACATCGGCATCAACCTGGGCGTGGCGGCCCCCATGGCCTTCTTCCCCTTCAGCGGCTGGTCCGACAGCTTCTTCGGCGACCTGCACGCGCAGGGCGCCCACGGCATCGAGTTCTACACGCAGACCAAGGTGGTGATCGAGCGCTGGCCCCAGACCTGGAGCCGCAAGTTCTGAACGATCCTGCGTCCGGGCCGCGGGTGCGGCCCGGACCTGGAAGCCGGTAGGCGTCCCCCGTCACGCCGTCCACCAGACCTGCCCGGCAGGAAGAGGAGCACGGAGGAACATGGCACACGAGGAAGTGACACTGGCGCAGCTGCAGGACTCGTTCAGCGAGACCTACCCGCGCTACACCAAGAACGAGGCCACGGTGGAGGCCAACCGCTGCCTCTACTGTTTCGACGCGCCCTGCATCCAAGCCTGCCCCACCAGCATCGACGTCCCCACATTCATCCGGCAGATAGCCAACGACAACCTCCTCGGCGCGGCCACCACCATCCTCGAATCCAACCTCATCGGCCACAGCTGCGGGCGGGTGTGCCCCGTGGACGAACTCTGCGTGGGCGCCTGCGTGCTGGGCGCCGAGCACCGGCCCATAGCCATCGGCCGCCTGCAGCGCTACGCCACCGACCACGTGTTCGAGACGGGCGCGCAGGTGTTCGAACCCGCCCCGCCGATCGGTAAGCGCGTGGCCGTGGTGGGCGCTGGCCCCGCGGGCCTCAGCGCCGCGGGCGAGCTGGCCAAGCGCGGCGTGCACGCCACCGTCTTCGAGAAGAACGAGCTGCCCGGTGGGCTCTCCACCTACGGCATCGTGGTGCTGCGCGAGCCCACCAACGTCTCCCTGGAGGAAGTGGAGTTCATCAAGGGACTGGGCGTGGACGTGCGCACCGGCGTCGAGGTGGGCGTGGACGTGTCGCACCGCGAGCTGCTCGAGCAGTACGACGCCGTGGTCATAGCCGCGGGAACCGGTCCCGTGCCGCCGCTGAACATCCCCGGCGAGGACCTGGAGGGCGTCATCGACGCGCTGCCGTTCATCGCCGAGACCAAGATCGCCGACAAGGACGGGCGCGAGGGCCTGCTCGACATCCCCGTGGGTGACGAGGTCATCGTGGTGGGCGCCGGCAACACCGCCGTGGACGCCGCCACCGTGGCCAAGCGCCTCGGCGCTGAGCGCGTCACCATGCTCTACCGCCGCAGCCGCGCGGAGATGACCGCCTACGACTTCGAGGTCGACTTCGTGCGCGGCGAGGGCGTGGACATCAGGCTCCTCACCCAGCCCATCGAGATCCTCGGCGAGAACGGCAGGGTCACGGGCGTGCGCTGCGTGCGCATGCGCTTAGGCCTGCCGGACGAGAGCGGCCGCCGCCGGCCCGAGCCCGTACCCGGGAGCGAGTTCGTGCTGCCCGCCGACCAGGTCATCAAGGCCATCGGCCAGGAGCGCCTGCAGGCGCTGTTCGACGGTTTCGGCATCGAGAGCGTGAACGGCTACGTGAAAGTGGACGAGGAGCTGCGCACCAGCCACCCCCAGGTCTTCGCGGCGGGCGACTGCGTGCGGCTCACCGGCCAGGCCCTCACCGTCACGGCGGCCGAGGACGGCAAGATCGCGGCGCGCGCCATAGCGGCCCAGCTCGGGGTGCCCGAGCTCGCCCCGCAGCCGGGCGCCACGCGCGGCCGGTTCCTGCACGGAACCACCAACGACATCAGGAGCATCCATGGCTGACCTTGCCCAGATGAACGACCGAGGCACGGTGGCCGCTACGTACGACATCAGGAGCATCCATGGCTGACCTCACCACGAACTTCGCGGGCATAAGGAGCCCGAACCCGTTCTGGCTTGCCAGTGCCCCGCCCACCAACTCCGCCTACCAGATCAACAAGGCGTTCGAGTACGGCTGGGGTGGCGCGGTGTGGAAGACCATCGGCGATCCCGTGCTGAACGTCAGCAACCGCTACGGCCAGTTCCAGTACGGCGGCAACCGCCTCATAGCCATCAACAACGTGGAGCTCATCTCGGACAGGCCCATCGAGGTGAACCTCAGGGAGATAACCGAGATCAAGAAGCTGTGGCCCGACCGCGCCGTCATCGTGAGCGCCATGGTCTCCAGCAACGAGCAGGCCTGGAAGACGGTGGTGCAGCAGATCGAGGACACGGGCGCGGACGGCATAGAGCTCAACTACGGCTGCCCGCACGGCATGAGCGAGCGCGGCATGGGCGCCGCGGTGGGGCAGGTGCCCGAGTACTGCGAGATGATCACGGGCTGGGTCACCAGCGCCGCCAGCATCCCCGTCATCGTCAAGCTCACGCCCAACGTCACCAACATCATCCCGCCGGCGCACGCCGCGCTGAACGCGGGCGCCGACGGCATCTCGCTCATCAACACCATCAACTCCATCGCCGGGGTGGACCTCGACAACTTCGAGATCTTCCCCAACGTGGGCGGCAAGGGCAGTCACGGCGGTTACGCCGGACCGGCGGTGCGGCCCATAGCGCTGCACATGCTCTCGGCCATCGCCTCTGACCCCAAGTACCAGGACCGGCCCGTGCCCATCTCCGGCATGGGCGGGGTGGAGACCTGGCGCGACGCGGCGGAGTTCCTGGCGCTGGGCGCCACCAGCATCCAGGTCTGCACCGCCGTCATGCATTACGGCTTCCGCATCATCCATGAGCTGTGCGACGGTCTCTCCAACTGGCTCGACGAGAAGGGCGCCGCCAGCATAGATCAGGTCATCGGCGCCTCCGTGCCGCGCATCAGCCTCTACGGCGACTTCGACCTCTCTTTCCGCACCGTGGCCACCATCGACGAGGACAAGTGCATCCAGTGCAACCTCTGCTACGTGGCCTGCGACGAGGGCGCGCACCAGTGCATCGACCTCACCGCGGACGGCGTGCGCATAGACCCCGCCACCTACGACGGCACGGCCACGCTGCAGCCGGTGGTGCGCGAGGACGACTGCGTAGGCTGCGACCTCTGCAGCCTGGTCTGCCCTGTGGACGACTGCATAACCATGGTGGAGCGCCCACCCAAGTTCCCGGCCGTCACCTGGAACGAGCTGGTGCGCACCAGGCCCGAGGTCACCACCGACTGGGACGCCATGGTGGCCTACCGCAAGGAAGTGGGCATAGAGATCCACTGAACGGTCCGCTGAGAGCTCCTGCGCCGCGCGCTCCCGCAGTGCGCCGCCTACACGTAAGCCGAACCACGGGCTCTAGCTGAGCCCACCGCCACTCGGAAAGGACGACAGTGAGCCTGCTCATAAAGAACGGTGAGATCGTCAACGCCGGCGGCCGCATGGTGGCCGACATCTACGTCGAGGACGAGAAGATCACCGCCATCGGCAAGGACCTGGAGGCGCCGGACGGCGCCGAGGTGATAGACGCCAGCGGCAAGTACGTCTTCCCGGGCTTCATCGACCCGCACGTGCACATCCACCTGCCCTTCATGGGCACGGTCACCAAGGACACGCACGCCACAGGCAGCCAGGCGGCGCTGGTGGGCGGCACCACCACCTACATCGAGATGCTGGCGCCCTCGCGCCTCGAGGACCTGAAGGCGGGCTACCGGCACTGGAACGAACTGGCGGCCGGAAACAGCGCCTGCGACTACACCTTCCACATAGGCGTCACCAAGTTCGACGACGAGACGGAAGCCACCCTGCGCGAGCTGGTGGCCGACGGCATGACCTCGTTCAAGGTCTTCCTGGCCTACAAGGGCTTCTTCGGCGTGAACGACGAGGAGCTCTTCAAGACGCTCAAGCTGGCCAAGGAACTGGGCGTGGTGGTAGCCGCCCACTGCGAGAACGACGAGATCGTGGCGCAGCTGCAGGCCAGGCTGCTGGCCGAGGGCAAGGTGGGCCCCGAGTACCACGAGCCCAGCCGCCCCGAGCGGGTGGAGACGGACGGCACCCACCACTTCGCGTCGTTCGTGGAGCTCACGGGCGCCAAGGGGTACGTGGTGCACCTCAGCTGCCAGCCGGCGCTGGAAGCGGCGCTGGCCGCCAAGCGCCGCGGCGTGGACCTCAGCATCGAGGTCGTGGTGCCGCACCTGATCCTCGACAAGACCTACGCCGAGCGACCCGACTTCGAAGGCGCCAAGTACGTCATGTCGCCGCCGCTGCGGCACAAGCGCAACCAGGAGCCCCTGTGGAACGCGCTGAACGCCGGCATGATAGACACGGTGGCCACGGACCACGCCCCCTTCGACTTCAAGGGCCAGAAGGAGATGGGCAGGGGCGACTTCACCAAGATCCCCAACGGCATCCCCACCATCGAGGACCGCGTCAACCTGCTCTACACCTACGGCGTGAGCCGCGGCGGTCTCAGCCTCGAGCGCTTCGTAAGCGCGGCCTCCACCCGGGCGGCGCAGATCTTCGGGCTCTACCCCCGCAAGGGCGTCATCGCCGTGGGCGCCGACGCCGACATCGTGGTCTACGACCCCAGCTACCGCGGCGCCATCAGCGCCGAGACGCACGCCATGAACACCGATTACTCGGGCTTCGAGGGCGTGGAGATAGACGGCCGGCCCAGCGTGGTCACCGTGCGCGGCAAGGTAGCGGCCAGGAACGGCAAGTTCGTGGGCGACCCCGGTCGGGGCCAGCTGCTGCGCCGTAGCGCCACGGGCGTTGCCTCAGGAGAGCCCACCAGCGCGCCCGCCGGTTCGGTGCGGTAGGTCGGCGGTCGACTGGATGAGCGGAGCTTCCCCCATCATCGAGGTGAAGGGCGTGGGCAAGCGCTTCGTGGTCGGCAAGGCCGAGGCCGTGGCGTTGCAGGACGCCGACCTGACCATCGAGGACGGCCAGTTCGTCAGCCTCATCGGCCCGTCCGGCTGCGGCAAGACCACCCTCATGCGGCTCATAGCCGACCTGATCGAGCCCACCGAGGGCAGCATCAGCGTGGCGGGCAAGAGCCCGCGGCAGGCGCGCCAGGACCGCGAGTACGGCTACGTCTTCCAGGCGCCGGCGCTCTACGAGTGGCGCAGCGTGCTGGCCAACGTCATGCTGCCGCTGGAGATCATGGGCGTGCCCAAGCGCGAGCGCAAGGAGCGCGCCGTGCGCCTGCTGGCCATGGTGGGCCTCGAGTCGTTCCACCGCTCCTACCCCTGGCAACTGTCGGGCGGCATGCAGCAGCGCGTCTCCATCGCCCGCGCCCTGGCCATGGAGCCCAAGATCCTCCTGATGGACGAGCCGTTCGGCGCGCTGGACGAGATCACGCGCGAGACGATGAACTTCGAGCTGTTGCGCCTGTGGCAGGAGACCAGGAAGACGGTGGTGTTCGTCACCCACTCAATCGCCGAGGCCGTGTTCCTCAGCTCCCACATCGTGGTCATGACCGCCCGCCCGGGGCGCATCCGCGAGGTCATAGAGGTGGACCTGCCCTACCCCCGCGACGCGGAAACGCGCGAATCCGAGCGCTTCTTCGAGCTCACCACCCGCGTGCGCGAGGCGCTGCGCGTGGGGCAGCAGGCCGCGGACCAGCCGCCCAGCCGCGCCGCCCAGCCCGCCCGCCCCGCCACGGAGTCGGCGGCCGACTGACATGACGTCCACGCAGCGGGAAGGCGCTAACCCACTGCGGAGCGCCGCCGTGCGCGTCCTGCCCATCCTGGCCGTGCTGGCCGTGGCCGTGGGGCTCATGTACCCCGTGGCCCTGTGGTTGGGGCTGCCCCTGGCGGAACTGCGCATGGAGAACCTGGCCAACTGGGTGGTCAACACCACCGCCGCGCACCCCCTGCGGGAGGCGCCGCCCGAAGGGGTCGCCGGCGCCGAGGCGGGCACCCGGCTCACCTTCGGAGCGTTCGAGGAGCTGGTAGTGGAGGACGTCGCGGCTAGCGGCGCCCCGGCCGGCGCCCCCGCCGCCCCCGCACGCGGCCAGGCTCGTGAGCTGGAGCGGCTGGTGCTGGTGCGAGGCGGCGCACCTGTTGCGGCCACCTTCAGCGTGGACGAGGAGGGCGTCGTGCTGACCAGCCCCCTGGAGGGGGAGTTTCTCACCTGGGGTGCCAGCCTCGAAGGCCCGCTCGATGCCGGCCATGTCTACCGCTTCACCGACCCTGCCGCCCTGGGTAGCCCGCTCTACCTGGAGAGCCGGTTGCTGGAGGCGGGCGCGGTGGACTCGCTCGAGCGCGCCGACGGCGTGAACCGCACCTTCACCTTCCCGCTCGGTGAGGGCCCCGTGATCGTGGCCGGCGAGGTGCTGGCGGAAGGGGAGGGGTTCGAGTCGGACGGCACCAAGGTCACGCTCGCCGAGGCGCCGCCCTTCAACGCCAGCGTGCGCCGCATGACCCGCGACTACGCCGTGCTGGACGCCGCCACGGGCACCATAGCCCTGGCCGAGCCCAGCGCCACCGCGCCCCGCGCGGCGGCGGACGCCCTGGCGCTGGCCGAGCTCCTCGTGGGCGCCGTGGACGGCGTGAACCGCACCTTCCACCTGCAGCACACGCCGCTGGTGGAGAGCGACCCCGCGCGCCGCATCATGCTGGACGGCCGCGAGCTCTCCGCCACCGCCGAACGACCGCAGGAGCGGGTGGACGGCGAGCGCGCCACCTTCACCTTCGCCGGCGAGCGCGGCGTGGTGACGGTCAACGGCGCCGAGATGGCTGAGGGCCGCGACTACGCGCGGGAGGGCAACGTGCTCACCTTCACGCAGCCGCCACCCCGCAACGCGCAGCTGCGGCAGTACCAGGACTACCTGGTGAGCGATCCCGCCAGCGGCGCAGTGACCCTGGCCGTGGCGCCCCAGCCGGGCGAGCGTGTCTGGGCCGCCTCCTACACCTACTACGACAGGCCCATCTGCGGCACCACCGCGTACGAGTGCTTCTTCACCATGCCGCAGCACCCCATGCCGTTCCCGCACTGGATCGCGCAGCGCCTGGGGCCGTTCCTCACCGCCTACCCCTTCGCGGACTCGCGCAACGTCCTGCGCGCCACCATCTACACCGCCGGCGGCACGCTGCTGGCGCTGCTGCTGGGCGGGCTGGTGGGCGTGCTGCTGGCGGTGGTGTTCGTGGCCGTGCGGCCCGCCGAGCGGGCGCTTCTGCCCTGGGTCATCGCCTCGCAGACGGTGCCCATAATCGCGCTGGTGCCGGTCCTGCTCCTACTGCTGGGCAACGTGGGCGTGACGGTGCAGACGAGCCTGGTGCCCGCCACCCTCATCGGCGCCTACATCGCCTTCTTCCCCGTGGCGGTGGGCACCGTGACCGGCCTGCGCTCGGTGGACCCGCTGGCGCTCGACCTCATGAAGAGCTACGCCGCCACGCCCCTCGAGGTCTTCTGGAAGGTGCGTTTCCCCGCGGCCGTGCCGTTCTTCTTCACCAGCCTCAAGCTCGGCACCGCCGCTGCCCTCGTGGGCGCCCTGGTGGCCGAGACGGAATCCAACAACCGCTACGGCCTGGGCTACGCCATCGTGGGTCAGGTGCAGGCCGGCAACGTGTCGGACGTCTGGATCCTGCTCCTCATCTCCGCGCTCCTGGGCATAGGCCTGGTGGCGCTGGTGGGCGGGGCGCAGCGCCTGCTGGCGCCGTGGGAGCGCCGATGATAGGCACGCGCGAAGGTGCTCCCGGCCGAGGCGGCCCCGCGCAGGGCGCGCCGGGACCGGGCCCCGGTGTCGGCACGGCCGAGGCCGCGCCGGCTTGGCGCTTCAGGCCGTACCTGCCGGGTGTACTCTGCGCCGCCCTCGCCGTGGTCGGGCTCTTCGGGCCCCTCGGCGCCGCCGGCCAGGGCGCCGGCTCCGCCACGCCGCTGCTCTACGCGCTGCTGGGGCTCACCTTGCTGCCCCTCCTGCACGGCGGGCCCTGGGTGGTGCCGTGGGCCACGCCCTTCGCGCTGGGCGCCGCCTTCACCGCCATCCTGGTGCAGCGCGCCCTGCCCGTGGAGGCCGGCTGGGGTTACTGGGCGGTGCTGGGCGGCTCGCTGCTGGCCGCGGCCTTCGCCACCGGCCGCATGACCGTCATCGAGCTGTTCGGCCACGACCCCGCCTGGAAGCGGCGGCTGCAGAGCATCATGCCGGCCGCCACCGTGGCCTTCCTGCTGCTGCTGGCCTGGGAGGGCCTCGTGGTGGGCAGCCGCGTGCCCAAGGGCATCTTCCCGCGCGTGTCGGACATCGGCGCCACGCTCGTCTCCTCCTGGTCGGTGCTCATGGCCGACGCCTACCTCACGTTCGTGCGCGAGGTGGCGTTCGGCGGGGCTGTGGGGCTCACCTTCGGGTTCCTGGTCGGGGCAGCCATAGCCTTCAGCCCCTTCCTGCAGCGCGGCTTCCTGCCCCTCGCCACCGCCTTCGGGGCGGTGCCCATCGTGGGCCTGGCGCCCGTGCTGGGGCGCGCTCTCGGGGTCGACTGGGAGTCGAAGGCGGCCGTGGTGGTCATAGTGACCTTCTTCCCGGTGGTGCTCAACACCGTGCAGGGGCTCACCAACGTGGACCCGCTGAAGCTCGAGCTCCTGCGCTCCTACGCCGCCAGGCCGCTTAAGGTCTTCTTCGCCCTGCGCCTGCCCAACGCGCTGCCTTACCTGTTCGCGGCGCTGAAGGTGGCGCTGGTGGTGGGCGTCATCAGCGTCATCGTGGCCGAGTTCCTCATCCCCGGACCGCCCAACGGCCTGGGCCAGCGCATCAGCCTCTCGGCCCACCGGGGCGCCTTCGACGTGGTGTTCGCCGCCATCGTCGTCAGCAGCGTCATCTCCATGGGGCTTTACGCCGTCATCTCTCTGCTGGAGCGCCTGCTCACCGGCTGGCATCCGTCCAACAGGGGGGCCTGACATGTAGCTCCTCGAACCCGTCCGCGCGCCGCCGAATCGAAGAGTCCCACAACGCGTAACAGGAGGCAAACCGTGAAAAGAAGAGCAGTACTGCTACTCTCGCTACTCGTGTTCCTGCCGGTGGGGATGGCTCAGGAGCTCATCCCGATCAACTTCCAGTCGAAGTGGTTCCCGCAGGCCCAGTTCGCCGGTTACTTCGTGGCGCAGGACAAGGGCTTCTACGCCGAGGAAGGGCTGGACGTGACCGTGCTGGACGGCGGGAACGTGAACCCCACCGTGGCCGTGGCCTCCGGCAACGCCGACTTCGGCACGGACTGGGTGGCCAACATCCTCACGCAGCGCGACCAGGGCCTGGAAGTGGTCAACATCGCGCAGGTCTACCAGACCTCCGGGTACCGGCTGGTGGCGCTCAAGACCTCGGGCATAGAGGAGCTGGCCGACATGGCCGGCCGCAAGGTCGGGGTGTGGGCGTTCGGCAACGAGTTCGCCGCCGAGGCGGTGTTCGCGGCCGCCGGCTTCACCTCCAACCTGGATCCCACCGAGACCAACCCGGACATCGACGCCGTGGTGTACGCCTTCGACCCCTCGCTGGTGTTCCCCAACGAGGTGGACGTGGCCAGCGCCATGACCTACAACGAGCTGGACCAGATCGTGGGGCTCGGCTACGAGCTCGACGTACTGAACGTGCTGGACCCGGCCGACATCGGTGCGGACCTGCTGGAGGACTCCATCTTCGCCACGCCCGCTACGTTGGCGGCCACGGACTTCAAGGGCTCGGGCCTCAGCGGCGCCGAGGTGGCCGAGCGCTTCCTGCGGGCCAGCATCCGCGGCTGGGAGTACGCGGTGGAGAACCAGGAGGAGGCGGTGGAGATAGTGCTGGCGCACTGCGGTGACACGTGCGCCGGCTCGGGCAGCCGCCAGAGCCCCCTCATCCACCAGACCTGGCAGATGGCCGAGGTGGCCAAGCTGGTGAAGCCCACGCCCGACACGAAGGTGGGTGCCCTGAACCGCGAGGCGTTCGAGCGCTCCGTGGCCCTGCTGGTGGAGGTGGGCCTCATCGAGAACGCCTACACCTGGGAAGAGGCGGTCGACCCGAGCATCTACGAAGCGTTGGAGTAACCCCTCGGGGAGGCCAGTTACAACCGAAGGGACCCGGCGTGGCGCGCGCCGGGTCCCTTCTCGTTGGCCCCTACCTTGGTGGAACGTCAGGCCCGCCGGCTCACTCGGTGGCCGCCTTGGGTTTGAACTCGGCCACGTTGCTCTCGTCGCCCAGTTCGTGCTGCGGCAGCCTCAGCGTGACGATGAACGCCACCACGGTGAGGGCGAAGCTCACCAGGAAGACCTGCCCGATGCCCGTGCCGAGCGCCGCGCGGAAGGTGTCGATGAAGCGTTCGAAGGCGGCGCTGCCCGCGAGCTGCTCTATGCCCACCCGCACCCGCTCCAACGCCGTGGGGTTAGTGAGGAGGTTCGGGTCCGTCAGCTGAGCCACGGACTCGGGCGGCAGATCGCGCAGCTCGGGCGGCATGTTGGCCAGGATGTTGGAGCCCACCGTGCGCCCGATCATGGCGCCGAAGAGCGTGACGCCGATGGTGCCGCCGATCTGGCGGAAGAACTGGTTGGCGCTCGTCACCACGCCCAACTGCCTGATGGGCAGCGCGTTCTGCACGGCTAGGACCAGCAGCGAGTTGGCTGGGCCCAGCCCCAGGCCGATGAGCACCATGTAGGCGCCCGTGACCAGCTTCGAGGTGTCCGGTCCCATGGAGGACGCCAGGTAGAGGCCCACGGACATGACGGCGAGGCCGCCCACGATGTACGGCTTGTAGTGGCCGTACTTGGACACGAGGATGCCGGCCACCGTGCTGCTGATGATCATGCCGAACATCAGCGGCGTGAGCGCGAAGCCGCTCTCCGCCGCGCTGCCCGCCTGCACGCCCTGCACGAAGAGCGGCAGGTAGATGGTGGAGCCGAACATGCCTACGCCCGTCATGAAACCGGCGATGTTGGCGATGTTGAAGGTGCTGTTCTTGAACAGCTCGGGGGCCAGGATGGGGGAGCGGGTGCGCGTCTGCCACCAGCCGAAGAGGCCCAGTGCCGCCGCCGCGGTGACCAGGAGCCCGAGGATGACCGGCGAGGTCCAGGCGTAGTCCGCGCCGCCCCAGGTCAGGGCGAGCAGCAGAGGAACCATGCCGATCACCAGCAGCAGGCTGCCGATGAAATCTATGCCCTGACCGGGCCTGAGTTCCGCCTTGGGCAGGAAGCGCGCGATGACCATGAACGCGACGATGGCCACGGGCACGTTGACGAAGAACACCCAGCGCCAGCCGATGGAGTCCGTGATCAGCCCACCTACCACGGGGCCAACGACCGAGCTGATGCCGAACACGGCGCCCGTGAAGCCCTGGTAGCGGCCCCGCTCGCGGGGCGAGAAGATGTCACCGATGGTGGAGAAGGCCATGCTCATGAGCGCCCCGCCGCCGATGCCCTGCAGGGCCCGGAAGGCGATGAGCTGCGGCATGTTCTGCGAGAGGCCGCTGAGCACGCTGGCCAGCGTGAAGACCACGATGCCGAACTGCAGGATGTGCTTGCGGCCGTAGATGTCGCTGAGGCGCCCGTAGATGGGCAGGGTGACTGTGGACGCGAGCGAGAAACTGGTGAAGGCCCAGGCGTAGAGGTCGAAGCCCTGCAACTCCGCGATGATGCGCGGCAGCGCCGTTCCCACGACCGTCATGTTGAGCGATGCCAGGAAGAGCACCGTCAGCACGCCCGCGAACGCCAGATGCTTCTCGCGTTTCGTCAACGCTCGCTCCAGGTGGGTAGGTCAGTGTGGCTCAGCTGAAGGGGGGTATCGATCACCGTTCGACTCTATCGCTTCGGGCCGATGCAGGTGGGCGCAGGCCCTACCTCACCGTGGGCGCCGGTAGGCTAAGCAGCTCGTCGACCCGCTCCCGGGCGGCCTCCGCCGCCAGGCGGTCGAGGAACGCCAGGCGCGTACGGCGCTCGAGCACGTCGTCTGCCGTCTGGGCCAGCTCCACCCGCCGGGCATAGGCGACCTCGGCCTCCAGGTAGGGCAGACCCTCGGCCAGGCGGGCGCCCAGCCCCTCCTGCGCCAGGCGCGCCACCTCCGGCGCGCGGTCGCCGTAGGCGCGGTGTAGGTGTAGTGCCACGTCGGGCGCCAACTCGAACTCGCGCTCGAGTGCCAGGTGGCCGTCCGGCACGTAGCCGGCGGAGCCCACCAGGGGCAGTTCGGCGGTGCGGCACGGGCCGCTGGGCAGCAGGCCGCCCTCCTCGATGACGATGTTGACGGCGTCCTCGGCCATCTTGCGGTAGGTGGTCCACTTGCCGCCCGTGACGGTCACCAGGCCGGCCCCGCTGACCAGCACCGTGTGGTCGCGCGAGAGGCGAGAGGTGCTGGTGGTGCCCGCCGCCGGCCCGCCACGGCCCTCCGCGTCGGACTCCGCCACCGCCTCCGGCTGCACCAGGGGGCGCAGGCCGGACCAGGCGGAGAGCACGTCGTCCTCGTCGACCGGCAGGTCGAAGTACTGCCGGATGTGCCTCAGGATGTAGGTCACGTCGGCGGGCGACGCCTGCGGATCGACCTCCAGCGGCGCCTCGTTGTCCGTGGTGCCCACCAGGGTGTGGCCCAGCCAGGGCAGCAGGAAGAGCACCCGGCCGTCCTCGGTGCGCGGGATGAGTAGCCCTGTATCCGGCGGACTGAAGCGGGCGGGCAGCACGATGTGGATGCCCGAGCTGGTCTTGAGGATCTCGGGGGCGCTGGGTTCGTCCATGTGCCGCACCGTGTCCACGAACGGCCCCGTAGCGTTGACCACAACCGTGGCGCGCACCTCGTGCAGCTCCTGACCGCCGTCCTCCGCCGCCAGCTCGTCGCGCACCACCGCGCCGCGCACGAGCCCGTCGATCTTCACCAACTCCTCGACGTTGGCGTAGTTCACGACGGCCGCGCCGTGCTGCTCCGCGGTGAGCACCAGCGCCACGTTCATGCGGGCGTCGTCGAACTGGCCGTCGTGGTACTCCACGGCGCCGCGGAGCCCGTCCTTCTTCAGCATGGGGAAGCGCTCGGTGGCCTGGTCGCGGTTGATGAGGCGGCTGGGGCTCAGGTTGGCGCGGCCCGCCAGCATGTCGTAGAGCTTGAGGCCGGTGAAGTAGTAGGGCAGCTCGAGCGCCCCGTAGATGGGCGTGAGGAGCGGCAGGGGGTGAGCCAGGTGTCGCGCGTTGGCCAGGAGGGTGGCGCGCTCCTTGAGCGCCTCGCGCACCAGGTGGAACTGCGAGCGGTCCGCGTGCCGAACGGCCTGCTCCAGGTAGCGCACACCGCCGTGCACCAGCTTGGTGCTGCGACTGCTGGTGCCGGAGCCGAAGTCGAAGCGCTCCACCAGCGCCACCTTGAGGCCGCGCGTAGCGGCGTCCAGCGCGATACCGCTGCCGGTGGCGCCGCCACCGATGACGAGAACGTCGAAGATCTCGCTGGTGAGCCGTTTTAGATGCAGGTTGCGAGCACCCACGTTAGGCGTACCCCTACCTTCCGGAACGCGTTCTAGGCGTTTGCCCGTTAGTGTACCGGCTCGGTGAGCGGTGCGCCAGAAGCGTGCGCGGTAGTGCTCTAACCTGTCCAGAACAGGTCGTAACTTCGTGCTGTCATCTTCCTTACCGCGACCGGAAGGGAGCCACATGCCCACGATAATGTTCATCATCGGCACTGTTATGGTCCTGGGCGGTATCGGCCTGGTCGCCTACTTCTTCACCCACCCTGGTATCCGTCGGCCAGGGGCCACGGCCCTGGAGTCCGCCGACTTCCCCAACATCGCTGCCCTGCTTGAAGGGTTCGCGCTCTTCGCGTTCGGCGCGTTCCTCTTCGCGCTGGGCTTGGGCTGGATGCTGACCGGCACCGCTTCCTGACCACCCAGCAGCTACCGGCAAGCTGTTGCAGGCGCCGCCGAGCGGCCTGGCCATGGATGCCAGGTGGCCCGGCGGCGCCGATCCCTTGAGTAGGCCCGGCCCTGACACGACCTGGGTGGCCGGCTAGACTGAAGCATGGACGAGCCCGCAGCACCGCCGCCAGCCCAGCCCGCTAGGCCCACGCCGCGGCGCAACCCCTGGTTGGCCCTGGTCATGGTCGTGTTGGCGGGCGTGGCCATCGGCTGGCTGGCTTGGTCGCTCTTCACCCCCGGCCGGACGTACGAACGTTCGCTGCCCGACATCAGCCTCGAGCGGCTGGAGGGTGGGGAACTGCAACTTAGCTCCCTGACGGGGCAGCCCGTGGTCATCAACCTATGGGCCACATGGTGCATTCCCTGTCTGCGGGAACTGCCGATGATGGCGGACGCCATGCGGCGCGAGCCCTCCGTGCGCTTCCTCTTCGCAGATCAGGGCGAGCCCCGCGGTACGGTGGAGTCGTACCTGGCGGAGCACTCGGAGATGGAGCTGCGGGGCGTACTGCTGGACCGGAACCAGGCTCTGAACGTGGAGTTCCAGACCCCTGGCCTGCCCATGACGCTCTTCTTCGACGAGCACGGCAACCACGTGCACAGCCATATCGGTGAGATGACCGAGGAGCAGCTGGCGAGCTACGTGACCGACCTCAAGGCGGGCAACCTGACCACCCTCGCCGGGCAGCTCTGAGTCTCACGGGTCTCCCCTCGCTCGGAGGCCAGGCGGAAGTAGCAGGTCCGGTGCCCCGTGCCTGTCGTGCATGCGTACCGGCGCCCGTGCTGTAGCGGGTATTCTCCTTGCATAGCCTACGCGCCCCCCCTGATCCGGGTGGCGCCTTCTTTAGGAGTCAAACCTGATGATCCTGATCTTCATCGTCACGCTTGTCGCGACCCTGCTGATCCAGATGTACCTGCGCAACACCTACGCCCGCTGGCAGCAACAGCCGGCCGCTTCCGGCCTGAGCGGGGCTGAGACCGCCCGCACCATCCTGCGCGCCAACGGCCTGGACGACGTGGCCGTAGAAGAGGTGCCGGGCCAGTTGACCGACCATTACGACCCCACCAAGAAGGTGGTGCGCCTGAGCACCAACAACTACCGCACCTCCAGCGTGGCGGCTCACGCCGTGGCCGCTCACGAGGTGGGCCACGCCATCCAGCACGCGAAGGCCTACGGGCCCCTCAAGATCCGCTCGGCGCTCGTGCCGGTAGCCAACCTGGGCGCCCGTTTCGCGCCGTGGCTCATCATCGGTGGTTTCCTGCTGAGCTTCACCGGTATGATCCAGCTGGGCGTGATCCTGTTCGGCGCCGCCGTGCTCTTCCAGGTCGTCACGCTGCCGGTGGAGTACGACGCCAGCCGGCGCGCCGGCCAGCAGCTCGAGGCGCTGGGCATCGCCACCTCGGGCGAAGTGGCGGGCACCAAGCAGGTGCTGAACGCCGCGGCTCTCACCTACGTGGCCGCCGCTGCAACTTCCGTGCTGTACCTGCTGTACTACGTCTCCATGTTCATGGGCAGCCGCGACTGAGCACGGCCTTACTAGGCGCCCAACCCAAGCACGTTCACGCGCGTGGCCTTACGGGGCCACGCGCTCTTTCATAGTCCTAAGTACGCCCGGCGGATCATGGGGTCTCCGCGCAACTCGTCCGCCGGGCCGTGAAGCACCAGGCGGCCGTTATCCAGCACGTAGGCGCGGTCGGCGATCTTCAGCACCTGCGTGACGTTCTGCTCCACCAACAGGATGGGTAGCCCCGTCTCGGCCACGCTGCGGATGACGTGCATGACCTCGCGCACCAGCAGGGGGGCCAGCCCCAGGCTCGGTTCGTCCATGATCAGCATGGTGGGGTGCAGCATGAGTGCCCGGCCGATGGCCACCATCTGCTGCTGGCCGCCCGAGAGCGCGCCGGCGGCTATCTTGCGCTTGGTGTACAGGTCGGGGAAGAGCTGGTAGACCTTCTCGAAGCCCTCCTCACGCCGGGCGCGGGCCGGGGGCAGGTAGGCGCCCAGCGAGAGGTTCTCCTCCACCGTCATGTCCGTGAAGAGCTGCCGGCCCATGGGCACGTGCGCCAGCCCGCGCAGCGCCAGATCGTGCGGCTTGAGGCCGCCCACCTCCTCGCCGCGGAAGATGATCTGCCCGCCGCGCGGCTTGATCATGCCGGAGACCGCGCGCAGGATGGTCGACTTGCCGCTGCCGTTGCCGCCCACCAGCCCCACCAACTCGTGGCTGCCCACGTGCAGAGAGACGCCGAACACCACCTGCAGCTCGCCGTAGCCGAGGTCGGCCTCGATGACGTCGAGGATGCGCTCCTGTTCGGCGGCGGGCGGCGGCGTGGCGGCGGGTTCTGTGTCAGTCATCATCTTCGGCACCGCCCAAGTACGCTTCCACCACGCGCTCGTCGTTCATGACGTCCGAGGGCGCGCCGTGCGCTATCTGCTCGCCGAACGCCAGCACAATGACCTCCTGACACAGGTCCGTGACCGCCTCCATGATGTGCTCCACCATGATGATGGCTATGCCCGACTCCGCCAGGCCGCGTACGAAGGCGATCATCTCCTTCAGGGCGGGCGGGTTGAGGCCCGCCATCAGCTCGTCGAGGAACAGCACCTTGGGTCTCACGGCCAGCGCCTTGGCCAGCTCCAGCCGGCGGCGGCGTGCCAGGTTGAGGTCGGCCGACGGCTGCAGGATGCGGTCCGCCAGCCCCACGAGTTCCAGGGCCTCCAGCGCGTTGGCCTCGGCCTCCGCCCGCCCGGAGGCGTGCAGGAAGGCGGGGATGAGCACGTTCTCGAGCACCGTGAGGCCCTCGAACGGCCGCTCGATCTGGAAGGTGCGCCCCATGCCCAGGCGTGTGCGGGCGTACGGCTGCAGGCGGTTGATGCGGCGGCCGTAGAACGACACGTTGCCCTTGGATCTGGCGTAGCCCGTGAGGGCGTTGAAGAGGGTGGACTTGCCCGCCCCGTTGGGGCCGATGAGGCCCAGGATGGCGCCCTCGTCCAGGGTCAGCGAGACGTTGTTCACGGCCGTGAGGCCGCCGAACTGCACGGTGATGTTCTCAGCCTCGAGCGCTCTTGGCATAACGCCTCCTCACTATGCGGCGCTCGAACTCGCCCATGATGCCGCGCGGCATGAACAGCACCACCAGCACGATGAGCAGGCCGTAGATGAGCAGGTTGGCCTGCGCGAACTGGGTGCGGAAGAGCTCGCCCGCCAGGGTGATGAGCGCGGCGCCCATCAGGGGCCCGAACAGGGTGCCGCGGCCGCCGATGATGGCCACCAGCGCGATCCTCACGGAGAGGTGCAACTCGAACATGGGTAGAGGCTGCAGCGCCGAGAGGAATATGCCGTAGATGCAGCCGCCCAGCGCGGTGAGAGCGCCCGAGAGGACGAACGCCCATGACTTGACGGAGACGGGGTTGATGCCCGCTGCCTGCGCGGAAGCCTCGTCCTCGCGCACGGCGCGCATCTGGTACCCGAGCCGCCCGCGGGTCACCAGGGCCACTATCACCATGACCAGCAGCATGTAGCCCAGCGAGAGCCAGAACTCCACGTGCCGGCTGAAGAGGTCGAGGCCGAACGGCTCCTTGAGGCTGAAGATGAAGATGCCCACCGCGCCGCCGGTGAGCTGCCGCTCGTTGATGGCCACGAGCCTGAGTATCTCGGCGATGGCGATGGTGCTGAGAACGAAATACGAGCCCGTGAGGCGGAACGTCAGCCGGCCCCACACCAGGGCGAGCAGGGCCGCCAGGCCCATGGCCAGCAGCGCCGACCACCAGGGCGCCAGGTCCCAGCGGTTGGCGGTGACCGCCACCGTGTAGGCGCCCAGGCCGATGAAGGCGGCGTGGCCCAGGCTGACCTGGCCCGTCCAGCCGCCCAGCAGGTCCCAGGCGGCGGCCCAGCCGGCCAGCAGCATGAGCGTGATGCCCAGCGTGAGGAACGACGGGAACACGAAGTACCAGGCGGCGAAGGCGGCGCCCACCAGGGCCAGCTTGAGCCAAGGCGACGCCAGTAAGCCGCCGCGAGGTGCTGGGGCGGGCGTGCTAGACGTGCCCCCGGCGCTGCCGGGGGAGACGGGTTGTTGGTTCATACGCGCTTCACCGTGCGCCCGAAGAGGCCTTCGGGTCTGAGCAGGAGGACGAGAAGGAAGGCGAAGAGCCCGTAGGCGTCACGGTAGCCGGAAGATAGATAGGACGCTCCCATGAACTCGACCAGGCCCAGCAGGAGCCCACCGCCGATGGCGCCCGGCACGCTGCCGAGGCCGCCCAGGACGGTGACCACGAACGCCTTGAGGGTATAGGAGGCGCCCGCGGTGGGGATGGCGAAGAGGAGCGGCGCGAGGATGACGCCGGCCGCCATGGCCAGCGCCATCCCCAGGCCGAACACCAGCGCGTGGATGCGCGGCGTGTTGATGCCCACCAGCTCGGCTCCGAGCCGGTTCTGCGAGGTGGCCCTCACCGCGCGGCCGATCTCGGTGCGCGTGAGCAGGAGCCACAGCAGTGTGATGAGCACGAGGGTGACGGCGCCCGCTATGAGCTGCGCCACCGGCAGCCGCACGCCGCCCAAGTACACGGTCTTGGTGGCGTACGGCAGGTAGATGGACTGCGGCTCGGCCCCGAAGATGAGGAAGAGCACGTTGGCGATTACCAGGCCGAGGCCCAGCGTCACCAGCAGTGTGCTGTCGCCCGGTATGTCGACCAGGCGCGCGATGAGCAGGCGTTGGAGCACGATCCCCACCAGGAAGCCCGCGGGGCCCGCTATCAGCAGTGAGACGTAGGGGTCGAGGCCGAGCTGGTTGAACAGCACGATGGCCACGTACATCCCCAGGATCA
>CAYXUE010000014.1:0-3404 GCA_964467885.1 uncultured bacterium
CCGCACTTCGAGTAGCCGCACGACTCGCACTTCTGGCACCCTTCCTCGAAGCGCAGGGGCGCGCCGCAGTCGGGGCAGCCCTTGCCGCGGTTGAGCACGTTCTCCACCCCGGCCGTCTCGAGCGCCACGGCCAGCAGGTCGGCCTTCGAGGCCACCAGGCGGCCGTGGTAGGTGCCGTACATGCCGCCGTTGATGCCGCGCAGGGTCTTGATTAGCGCCTCAGCGGGCACGCCGTACTGCAGGGCGATGGAGACCACGCGGCCCAGCGCCTCGCTGTCGGCGTTGGCCTCGTCGCCCGCCTTGCCTGAGACGATGAACACCTCGGTGGGCAGGTCGTCCTGCTTGTTGACGGTCACGAAGAAGCCGCGCTTCTCGCCCGTGGGCAGCATGAGCTTGACGCTGTCCGTGAAGCCGGAGAGGCGGATGGGGCGCTCGAAGAGAGGCTCGCCGGGCAGGTAGTCGGCGCGGCCGTTGGCCCGGCCGCTAGAGGCGCCGGAGGCGGCCTGCGCGGTGGTAGCCACGGCGATCATGCCGTCCTGGCTGGTCTGCTGGGCGGGCATGGGGGGCGCGGCCGGCGCGGCTGGGGCAGTGGCGGGCGCCGACGGAACGGAGGAAGCGCCGGCGGCCGCCACGGGGGCGGACTCGCTCTTCTTCTCGCTCTTCTTACTGCTGGTGGAGAGCACCTGGAAGTCGCGCGAGCCGTCGCGGTAGACGGTGATGCCCTTGCAGCCGGTGGCGAAGGCCAGGGAGTAGGCATCGAAGACGTCGTCCACGCTGGCCTGGTTGGGCAGGTTGATGGTCTTGGAGATGGAGTTGGCCAGCTTCTCGCCGCCGTCGAAGGCGCGTTGCACGGCGCCCTGCATCTTCACGTGGTCGGCTGGGGCGATGTCGTGGGCGCAGCGCAGCACGCTCTGCACGTCGGCGGGGATGAACGAGAGACCCTGCACGGAGCCGTGGTTGGCCTGCACCTCGCCCACCACCTTCCCCCAGTCCCAGCCGCCGTCCTTGTAGAAGTCGGGGTGCGGCTCGTGCTCCTCGAGGAGCTGCTGGAAGAGGGGGTGGATGAGCGCGTGGTAGTCCGTACCGATCTTGCGGTAGATGAAGGGGGCGAACACGGGCTCCACGCCGGAGGAGACGCCCATGAGCATGCTGGTGGTGCCGGTGGGGGCCACGGTGAGGACGGCCACGTTACGCCGCGGGGTGGTGAGGTCGCTTCTGTCGAACATGGGGAAGGCGCCGCGCTCCTCGGCCAGCCGCTGCGAGGCCTGTTCGGCCGCGTTCCGCAGGGCGCCGATCATGGCTTCAACGGCGTCCCGGCCCTCGTCGGAGTCGTAGGCGTAGCCCATGAGGATGAGGGCGTCTGCCAGGCCCATGACGCCGAGGCCTAAGCGCCTGAGCTTCATGCTCATCTCGCGGTTGTCCTCGAGGGCGAACTTGTTGACGTCGAGCACGTTGTCGAGGAAGCGCACGCTGGTGTCGACGTCGGCCGCGAAGAGCTCGAAGTCGTAGCCCGCCAGGCCGCGGCCGCGCTCCTTGACGTAGGCGGCCAGGTTGAGGGCGCCCAGGTCGCACGGCTCGCCCGGGTAGAGGGGGATCTCACCGCAGGGGTTGGTGCTCAGGATGTCGCCCAACTCGGCGCGCATGGGGTTGTGCTCGTTGATGCGGTCGATGTAGATGAGACCCGGTTCGCCCGTGGCCCAGGCGTGCTGCGCGATCTCGTAGAGCTGACCGGTGCGCTCGTTCCTGGCGCGCTCCATGAACTCGTCCGTTACCAGCACGGAGATGTTGAAGGTGCTGATGTCGCCCTCGGCCTGCTCCCGCTCCAGGTCCTTGGCGGTGACGAAGTCCTTCACGTCGGGGTGCGTGATGCTCAGGGTGGCCATGCCGGCGCCGCGGCGCGTGCCGCCCTGCCTGATGGCGCGCAGGGTAGGCGCGAAGACGTAGCGCAGCGTGGCCACGGGACCGGCGAAGCTTGCACCACCGAGGCCTGCCCAGATGGCGAAGTTGTCGAACACCTCCACGGCGAAGGAGGAGGGGCCGCTGGAAGTGCCGCCCGAGCCCGCCACGGGCGTGCCCTCGGGACGCAGGCCCGAGAGGTCCACCAGCACGTCCTGACCTTCCAGGAGGCCCGTGACCATGTCGGCGGCGGAGCCCCAGATGTCGTCCACCGAATCGCCCACCACGCGCACGCGCGCCACGTTGCTGGCACCCCGCTCCACGAAGGTGGCCGTGCGGTAGCCGCGCTCCACGTACTCGCCCCGCACCAGGTCCAGGAAGGTTCCGCTGCGCACCTTGTCGTAGTCGGGGTGCTGCGCGTCGATGGTGAGAAACAGGCGGCCGACGGGGCCGGTGAAGCGGCGCTTGGGGCCTAGGGGGTCCAAGTTGACG
Source organism: uncultured bacterium (assembly GCA_964467885.1). Lineage (GTDB taxonomy): Bacteria > Deinococcota > Deinococci > Deinococcales > Trueperaceae > JAAYYF01. Next base: position 2,389 of record CAYXUE010000014.1, read on the forward strand.
CCGTTGCCACCGCCGACCTTGGTGACGAGCGCCAGCTTGGTGGCAAGGTTGAGGACCCACTCGCTGGTGCCGGTGGCCTCGGGTCCGCCGTCCTGCACGAAGCAGTTGAGAACGTTGCCGTGCAGGGTGTCCGCACCCGCCAGCACGCGGCCGCCGGGGCAGAACCGCTTGGAGATCATCAACTGGTAGAACCGCTCGGCCGCCTCGTCCCTCTTCGCCTGACCCTCCGGCTGGGCTACCCAGTTGGCCACTCGGCGGAACATGTCTTCTAGCGAGTGGTCACCGGCCTGGAAGTACTGCCGCTTGGCGATCGTGATCGCGTGCGGATCGAACGCTGCAGCCGGATCTGGGGTGTGGGAAGACGGGTTGGCCATGGCTCTCCTCTCGCCCCGGGACGTGGCTCGCGGCCGGGGCTGGTCATGAAGTGGTCGGTTCCTTGCCCGGAACTGGTGCCGAGCTACTGCCGGTTCGGTTGCGCACGACGCCGAGGGTCTGGTCTCATCTCCTGGAAGTCACCTCGCTCCCAGACCCAGTACAAGATGTAGTACCCGCAATCCTAGCAGGCACTAACTGTTGCGCGACGTGTCATCTATTACTGACACGTGGCCCGGCGTCGCTGCATGCCGAGGCGCACCTCCGTGCTACCCCTGGACCGGCTTGACCGTTCAAGGAGGATACCCGTTACGGACCCTCGCAACAAGACTTGAAACGCTACCCCTGGACGTTGTACGGAGCCGTGGTACTACATCTGGTACTCAGTGCCCCCCTACGGGGCGAGGGGAGGCGGGACGCCCGTCGTAGACGCGCATCGTGGCCCCTCACACCCTGCGCCACGCCCTGATCGCTGGCAAGTAGCAGCGGCGGCCCAACATGTAGGCCGCCGCTCAGTATGTCCCGGGAGGCAGGAGGCCGGCCTAGGGGCCGGTCCTGGTCTATGTCCCGATTACTCCGCCGACTCCTCGGCGCCTTCTTCGGACTCGCCGTCGTCACCGGCGTCGGCGGCGTCGTCGCCCTCG
>CAYXUE010000014.1:3504-13876 GCA_964467885.1 uncultured bacterium
TGGACTCCTCGCTGGACTCATCTGTGGGCGCCGCGGGTTCGGTGGTGAAGGTCTCGGTGGGGGCGGGGGTCTCCAGGCCGGCCACCTCGTGCTCCACGATGTCCGCTTCGGCGCGCTGCTCGGCCAGCCAGTCGGTGCGCTCGGCCTGGCGCTTCTGGGCCAGGACGGTGGCCTCGACCTGAGCGCGGACGTCCTCGAAGGCACGCACGCGCTCTGGGGTGCGCTCGGCCACCAGGACCACGTAGACGTCGCGCATGCCGTCGTCAGTCGCGCTCTCCGCAGCGTCGCCCTCGTCCTGAGCGTCTTCGCCCTCGACCTGGGCCTCATCCGCCGCATCCTGCTCGGCGCCCTCCGCATCGGCGCCTTCCGTATCGGCGTCCTCCTCTTCCACTGGACGACGGAGAACAAGCACGTCGGACACGTCGAGCGGACTGCTGGGCAGGGACTGGAAGGCCTCGGTGGCGAAGAGCGCGGTGTCGATCTCCAGCTCCAACTCGCCGGGCTTCACCAGACCGTGATCGGTGGCGTCGCCGCCGTTCGCGGCCACGGCGTCGTCCAGCTCCGCGCCGGCCAGTAGGGCTTCACGGAACTCCACGGCGTCCGCCTGCGTGCCGAAGTCTACGCGCGTGACGAAAGCCTCGGGCGGCAGCGTGTAGGCGGCGGAATTGCTCAGGTAGTACTCGCGCAACTCCTCTTCCGTGACGCTGACGTCGCGCCCGACGTAGTTGAGGGCCGCCTGCGCGATGCCGGCGCGGGTGCCCACGAGAGGCACGCCCAGCGTCTCGGAGCCCTGGTAGGCCACCTCGGTGTCGATCACCTGGCTGAGCACGGTGGGCTTGAACAGGCCGACGATGAGGTCCGCTACCTGGGGCGAGAGGCTCTGCTGGATCTGCGGGTTGGTGTAGAGAGCGGCGTCGAGATCGACCGCACGGATCTCCACACCGTTCACCTCGGCTATGACCGGGTTGTCGAAGCTCAGCTCGCTGTTGGCCGGGAAGGTCAACGTGGCTTCCTCGCGGAGGCGGTCAAGTTCGGCCTCTATGATGCCGGACTGCTTGGCGTTCAGGGCGTCCTCCCTGACCGTCTCCTCCACCTCCTCGAACGGCCGCGTGGTGGCGGGGATGAACTCCTCCACCTGCACCACGAAGTAGCGCTGGTTGGACTCGACCACGTCGGTGATGCCGGCGCCGCGCAGGGCGAAGGCGGCGTTGGCGACGTTGGTGGGCAGGGCGGGCCGGCCGACGGGCCTCGGCTCCGTCTCGCCGCTGGCAGCACCGATGGCGCCGTCGCGTTCCGCCAGGTCCAGACTGAACTCGCGGGCCAACGCACCGAAGTCCTCGCCAGCGATGGCGCGGGCGCGGAGCCGCTGGGCGAGCTCCTGGTCATCCACCACGATCTGCCGCGCGAGGATCTGCTCCTCGGTCTGGTAGCTGGTCAGGTGCGACTGGTAGTAGGCCTCGACCTCTTCTTCGCTCACGGTGACGTCGCCCACCAGCTGTTCCTGGTACTTGGCGAGGCGCAGCTGCTCCCGCAGGTAGTCGCGGAACGCCTGGTCCGTGAAGCCGGAACCAGCTATCAGGTTCTGGTAGGCGCGGTCGTTGCGGCCACCGGCCACCCCCCGCTCCTCACGGAAATCGTTCACGGCCTGGCGCACCTCACGGCCGGAGACGTTGATGCGCGAGGCCGCCTGGTTGAGAACCGACTGACGAGCTATCTGGTCGACCATGAGGCGCTGGAGATCGGCGCCGACCTCGCCCTCGGTCACCGAGGAGAAGAGCGCGTTGGAGCGCGCCTGCTGCACGTCGAACTCGTAGATGTTCTGACCGTTGACGGTCATCTGTACCGGTCCGCGGGCCGTGGTGTTGGCTCCGATGAGGCTGAGGCCCGGCGTGAACGAGATCACCATGCCGGCCAGGAGCCCTATCGAAACGGCCCACAGGATAATGGTGGTGGTGCGCTTGTTGAACTTCATCTCTGGTCAGTTCCTCCCGGAGCCCCCGCTCGACCCGGTCAGGTGGTCGCGGCTTGGAGGCTTGCAGTTGCTGATCATCGTCGCTCGCTGCCCAGGGCGCCTGGTTCGGCCGGCCCTTCTCACCGGAGCCGGCGCGACGTTCTTACCCGTTAGCAGGCAGCGAGGAGCACGCCCCGGAGTGTACCAGAACGGGCCAAGCCGACGTAACCTCCGCAACGCTCCCGGAAGCCGCACTTCCCACCCGGTGGCCGCTCACCTGCTATATTGGCCGTTGCCCGCGCGAGGTCGACACGACTCCCGGCCACAACGCCGACCGCACGCGTCGGCTCATGCACGCGCCCGTAGCTCAGCCGGATAGAGCGTTCGCCTCCGGAGCGAAAGGCCGCAGGTTCGAATCCTGCCGGGCGCACCACATCCGTTGGTATTAGGACAACGCTGCAGCCGAGATGACCCGGCTGCAGCGTCGTTCTTGGCGGTGGCCACGGCTGCCTGCGGCCGCCACGCTCCCGCGGCTAAGCCGTCACCAGACGGGCAGTTCCGGGTGGCGACTGCGTACCCAGGGCTGTTCGACCTCCAGCCCGTCGCCGCTGAAGACGGATACCTCCCTGCCCTCCACCAGCAGCCGAACCGCCTCCACGTCCTTCGGTTGCGTCAACGTGTAGAAGAGCTGGTTCAATCGGCCGGCCATCAGCGCCGTACCGCCACCTTGCTCGAACTCCCGGCTCAGGTCCACCGTCAGCACACCGTCGTCCATGGCCGCCCCCAGCAGTCTGGTCCCGGCCGGCAGGGTCGTGCTGAGGCCGCTGTCCCCCGCGGGTCCGGCCACCAGCTTCTCCACCTGCCAGCGAACGCGCTCCTCCGGCTGGAGCCGACCGACCTTCTCGTGATCGGGCACCAGCGTGAAGCTGGTGCCCAGATCGCGAACGAAGTAGACGGTCAGGTCGGGCAGGCGCTGCATGGTGCGCACGGCGATGGCGCCGAAGAGCGCCAGCAGCAGGAGCAGGGCCAGCGCCACGACCCTCAGGACCACTGTCCTCATGGTTCAACAGTAGCGCGCGGCGCCGGCGACTGGAAGATGGCTCTGCAGCGTCAGGGCCGCCTGATCGGCAGGTAACGCGGCTCCCACATGGCTTGAAGAACCTCCTCGGCCACGTCCCCACTCAACTCACGTCGGGCCACACCGTCGGACACGGCTTGCTTGGCCACCGCCACGGCCACGTGCTTGCTGGCGCGACGCAGCGCGTCCACGCGCGGGTAGACCGCGCCCTCCAGCAGGCGACCGGGATCGGTGTACTCCGCCAGCGCCTCGGCCGCGGCGGTCAGCATGTCGTCCGTGACCTTGCTGGCGGAAGCCACCAGGGCTCCCAGCCCGAGTCCGGGGAAGATGAAGGCGTTGTTGCCCTGGCCGATGACGAACTGCCGTCCGTCACGCGTGACGTCCGGGAACGGGCTGCCCGTGGCCACCACGGCGGCGCCGTTGGTCCACTCCAGCACGTCCTCCGGCACCGCCTCGCTGTTGGCCGTGGGGTTCGAGAGCGGGAAGACGATGGGTCGCGGGCTGTTGGCGGCCACCTCCTGCACCAGGCCCTGGTCGAACGCGCCCGCCTGACCGGAGAGCCCGAGTAGGGCGGTGGCCTTGGCGTTCCGCACCGTCTCCAGCAGGTCGGGTGCGCTGCCACTGAACTCCCAGCCCTCCAGGCGCGAAGCCGCCTGCGCCACGCTCAGCTTGTAAGGCTCCATGCCCTCGCGGCCCTCCACCAGCAGGCCGCGGGAGTCGATCACGAGGACGCGCGCACGCGCCTCCTCGGAACTGAGCCCCTGCTTGACGAGGCCGTTGATGATCTGCTGCGCCACCCCGACGCCGCCGGCGCCGGCGCCGTGCACCACGAAGGTCTCGTCCGTGAGCTTCCTGTGCGTCATGCGCGCGCTGGCGAGGAGGCCGGCGAGGACCACCGCACCCGTGCCCTGGATGTCGTCGTTGAGGCTCGGCAGCCTGTCGCGGTAGCGCTCCATGACGTCGAACGCCTTCTGCTTGCTGAAGTCCTCCCACTGCAGCAGCGCGTCGGGGAAGCGTCTGGCGAAGGCCGTCACGAACCGCTCTATGAAATCGTCGTACTCCTGACCGACCAGGCGTTCGTGGCGCACACCCAGGTAGAGGGGATCGTCGAGCAGGTCAGCGCGGTTGGTGCCCACGTCCAGTTCGATCGGCAGGGTCCTGGCCGGGTCGATGCCGGCGGCGGCCGTGTAGAGCGAGAGCTTGCCTATGCAGATGGCCATGCCCCCGAAGCCCTGGTCGCCGATGCCGAGGATGCCCTCGGAATCGGTGGCCACGGCCAGTCTCACGTCCTCCAGCGGGAACTGCTTCAGCACCTCGTCCACTCTGTCGATGTTCTGGGTGCTGATGACCAGCCCGCGCGGCCAGCGGTAGATGAGGCTGAAGTTCTGCACCGCCTCCGCCACGGTGGGTGTGTAGATGATCGGCAGCATCTCCTCCAGATGCCGCTCGAGCAGGGCGTAGAAGAGCGTCTCGTTCCGGTCCTGCAGCACCCGGAGGTAGACGTGCTTGTCTAGACCGGTGGAGAAGCGCTTGTAGTTGGCGTAGGACCGCTCCACCTGCTCCTCGAGGGTCGAGATGTGGGGCGCGATCAGGCCGGTGAGGCCCAGCTCACGCCGCTCGTCCGCGCTGAAGCCCGAGCTCTTGTTGAGGAGGGGTAGGCGCGTGATCATGTAACCCGACAACTCCGTCGTCAGGTACTGGTTGCCTTTGTCGTCCACGTGTCGTTCGAACTGCTTCATATCGGTTGCTCCATCACGTTGCTCCATCTTCGCGCCCGTTCCCGGGCGACAGACATGTACTCGGCTCGGCAGAGCGCTTCCAGCCGGCCCCGTCAGGGGTTATCCCTCGCCTCGTCGGCGGATCCGACCTGCTCAGTCGTCCGCCGGGTCGGGCGGCAGCGGCACTATGCCGGGGTCCTGCTCCGTATCCTCCTCGCCCGGCTCCTGTTCTGGCTCCTCCGCCGGTTCCTCCTCAGCATCCTCTTCACCGGGCTCTTCGGCGCCGGGTTCCTGCGGCTCCCGCTCGTCGTCCTCCACGGAGCTGGCAGGGCTGTCGTGGCCCTCCGACTCGTCCATCTCACCTGTATCAGCCGCGTCGCCCACGCCCGGCAACCCTGCCAGACGCCGCGCCTCGGCCGCGAAGAACTCGTACTCCTCGTTGCCCGGTTCCAGCTCCAGAGCCCGGCCGTAAGCCTCGGCCGCCTCCACGTAGTTGCCCACCTGGAACTCCAGGCGGCCCAGCTGACTCCAGGCGGCGGCGAAGTGGGGCGCCGCTGCCACAGCGGCCCTGAAGCCGTCACGGGCGCCTTCCACGTCGCCCGCCTGGTACGCGTTCGTGCCCCGCACGAAGGCGTCGCCGGCCTCGGGGCCGAACGCCTGCTGTTGCCGGGCCACCTGCAGGAAGTAGCGCGCGCGGTCGTCGCCAGGGTCCAGCGCCAGCACCTCCTGCCAGAGAACCTCGGCGTCGGCCGCGCGGCCCGCCTCCTGTGCGCTGCGCGCGGCCCAGACCCAGGCGTCCACGTACTGCGGGTTGAGTTCCGCGGCACTCCGGAAGAACCGCTCCGCCTCCATCAGCTCGCCGTCCGCGTAGGCGGTCTGCCCCGCATAGAAGTCGTTGGCGGCGGCCACCCCCCAGCTCTGCTGCGCCCGTGTGACCTCCAGGAACCACGCACTGCGAGCGTCGTCCGGGTCGTTGGCCAGCGCGGCCTCCCAGTAGGGCTCCGCAGCGGCGGGCCGCCCCAGCTCGAAGGCGCTGCGCGCGGCCCACACGGCGGCGTCCGCGAAGTCGGGGTTGGCGGCGTAGGCGCGCTCGAAGCTGGCGAACGCCTCGCTCAGGGCGCCGGCCTCGTAGGAGCGTATGCCGGCGCGGTAGGCCTCGCTGGCCTCCACGCCGTACTCGTCGCGCTCGCGGCTCAGCTCGAGGAAGAAGCGCGCGCCCTCGTCCTCGGGCGCCACCTCCACCAGCCGCCCCCAGATCTGGATGGCGGTGGCGGTGTCGCCCTCCTCGAAGGCCATGCGCGCCAGCCAACGCAGGGCCTCCGGGTCGGCGGGCGAGATGTCGAGCAACGTTAGGTAGTAGGCGCGGGCCGCCTCGAGGTCGCCCGCCTCGTAGCGGGCGAAGGCCAGCTGATTGAGCGCCGTGGTCGCGAACTCGGCGTCCGTCGGGAACTCCGCGGCCTGCGTACCTTGCAGGCCAGCCGGCGGGTGAGACACGGGCAGGATCTCACCTCCCTGGGCCACGAAGGCGTCCCAGTGAGAGAACGCCCGGCTGTGCCACCGCACGGAGCCGTAGACCCGCGCGGTCAGGGCCAGGGCCTGGCGGAGGCCCTCCTCGGCCATGAGGGTGGCGGAGCCCGTGGGGCCCGCAGCTAGGCGGGCGGCTTCTACATCACGGGCCGCCTGTTCGCTGGCGCGCTGGGCGGCGTCGATGGCGGCGCGCCACACACCGTCGTCGGGTGTGGGCTTCCGTCCTAGGTCAGTGGTGAGTGCCCGGACGTACGCGCTCTCGGCCTCGGCCAGGGCGTCCTGCGGGGAGGCCTGCGCGCCGGCCCAACCGGAAAGCCAGCTCAGGCAGCAGAGCAGAGCTAGCAGCAGCGCCGCTGTTCGCGCAGCTAGGCCGCCGTCCACCCTGTAGGTGCGCCGTCCCGTGCCCCCCCGCACGGCTCTCAGCGCGAACGCGCCGTGAGCCACACGACCTCCTGTCCGGCCCGCACGAAGTACAGCAGGCGTTGCCCACCTTCGGGACCGGTGTAGACGATCCGGGTGTGTGTCTCGGGCCCCGCAGGCCCCTGAGCCGTGTGCTGGGAGCGGCTCTGCTCGAAGTAACCGGCCACCGCGTAGGCGGTGGAGACCTGATGATCTATGGCGCCTGCCAGGCCCGTGGCTAGGCCTCCCAAGGTGTAGGCCTCCCAATCCGTCCAGGCCGCTGAGCCCTCGATGCGCTGCACGATGGCGTTCACCCCAGCGCCGGTGGCCCTCAGGGTGCCGCGTGGGAACGAAACCGCGCTGTTGAACTGCGCCTGGATGGCCGTGACGGTCATGACCTCCGCCAGCAGCTGCGCGTGCGCGGCCCCACCGAACCACAGCGTTAGCAACAGGCCGGCCACCACCGCCCACCTGCGCTCGGGCTGTGAGCGGGCGCTGCCGCGGGAGGCCGGCCGTGCGGGACGCACGGCCAGGTTCGATATGCGGCAAGACATGCGGCGAGACATGGCGCAAGTCTACCACCGCTCCCGCTGGCTTCCTGCACCCCCTCCCGGCGTGTGGGTGAGCACTACGCCGCGCTGGAGGAGTGCCGGTTAAGCTGTAGGTACTGGGCCTGGCTCCGTGCCGGAGAAACGAGGTAGACGGCGCTTGAACAAGGCCGGTCCGGTGGACCCGGGCGCCGGCCCGGCGTCAGCTTGACCCTCCCGGCGACCAGCCGCTACCCTTGGGTTCGGCCCGTGAAACACGGCAGTGAAACACCGCAGTGAAACACCGCAGTGAAACACGGCAACCGCTCGCCCGGAGCCCCGGGCGTCCATGCGCCTGAAGCCGTGCACCGGAAGTGCCGGCTCGGTGCGGCCCACGAACGACACCAACCGGCGGCCCCGCCGCCGCGGAAAGACGGAGAGACCATGTTCCAAAGTCTGGGCGATAGACTCCAATCTGTCTTCGACGGCCTGCGCGGCCGCGGCCGCCTGACGGAGGCCGATGTCAAGGCGGCGCTGCGCGAGGTGCGCGTGGCCCTGCTAGAGGCGGACGTGAACCTCGAGGTCGCCCGCGACTTCACCAAGCGGGTGCAGGAGAAGGCCATCGGCTCCGAAGTCCTCATGTCCCTCAACCCGGAGCAGCGCGTCATCGCCATCGTGCACGACGAGCTGAAGGAGGTGCTGGGCGGCAAGGCCGTGCAGCCCACCCTCAAGTCCGAAGGCAACATCTGGCTGCTGATGGGCCTGCAGGGCGCCGGTAAGACCACCACGGCGGGCAAGCTGGCGTACCGCTACAAGTCCCAGGGCCGCCGCGTCCTGCTGGTGGCGGCGGACACGCAGAGGCCCGCGGCGCGCGAGCAGCTGAAGACGCTGGGCAACCAGATCGGCGTGCCCGTCTTCGAAGTGCACGACAACGAAGCGCCCGCAGCCGTGGCGGCGCGGCTCAAGGAGCATCTGCGCAAGGACTTCCGTGACCTGGTGATAGTAGACACGGCCGGCCGCCTGCAGATCGACGACTCCCTCATGACCGAGCTCTCGGAACTGAGCGAGCGGCTGGAGCCCAGCGAGAAGGTGCTGGTGGTGGACGCCATGACCGGTCAGCAGTCGCTGCCGGTGGCCACGGCGTTCGACGAGAAGATCGGCGTCTCCGGCCTGGTCATGACCAAGCTGGACGGCGACGCCCGCGGCGGGGCGGCCCTCTCCGCCAAGCACGTTACGGGCAAGCCTATCTACTACGCCGGCATGAGCGAGAAGATCGACGGCCTCGAGCCGTTCCACCCCGACCGCGTGGCGGGCCGCATCCTCGGCATGGGCGACGTGCTCACCCTCATCGAGAAGGCGCGGCAACTGGAGGACGACGAGGACGAGAAGGAGATGCGCAACCTGGGCGACTTCACGCTCCAGGACATGCTCACCCAGATGCGCAAGATCAAGCAGATGGGCTCCTTCACCGACGTCCTGAAGATGATCCCCGGCGCCAACAAGATGCTGCCGGCGGGGGCCGAGATCGACGAGCGCGAGATCGGGCGGGTGGAGGCCATCATCTCGAGCATGACGGAGAAGGAGCGCGCCGCGCCCCGGATCCTCAACGCCAGCCGCCGCAAGCGCATAGCTCGGGGTTCGGGCACGACCGTGCAGGACGTGAACCGGCTGATCAAGAACTACGAAGAGATGCGCAAGATGATGAAACGCATGGGACGTAGGCCGCCGGGCCGTGGCCGGCGGGGCATGAGGGCCTGAGAAGCCACGACGCCGCTGTTCCGCCGACGTTTGTGCTGGGAGCCGCCTACGTGTACACTGGGTGGCTTGACGTGGGCCCCTTAGGCGGGGCCCGCACCTGAAACTTTGCCACGAGAGAGTCACGGAGGAAATCAAGAACTATGGTCAAGATCCGCCTGATGCGCATGGGCTCAATCAAGAACCCGCATTACCGCCTGGTAGTAGTCGACGGCCGCAACAAGCGTAGCGGCGCCTACATCGAGCAGATCGGTTACTACGATCCCCGCGAGACCACCGAGGACAACCTGCGCGTGGACACCGAGCGCGCCACGCACTGGCTCGCCCAGGGCGCCCAGCCCACCGACACCGCGCTGCGCCTCATGGAGAAGAAGGGCGTGGAAGTGCCGGAGCGTCTCCTCGCCAAGCGCCGCGACGCCTACGTCAAGCGGCAGGAAGCGCAAGCCTGAACGTAAAGCGGTAAGCTCGGAGCAACCAACCTGTGTAAGCGGAGGCCCTGAATGCCAGCCGAACTGGTCACTTTCATCCTGCAGAACCTAGTTGCCGAGCCCGAGCAGCTCGATGTGCAGGTGGCCGGTGACGGCCGCAACGTCCGCATCGAGGTCACCTGCGCCGAGAACGACGTCGGCCGCATAATCGGACGCGGTGGCCGGCTCATCAACGCCGTGCGCACGCTGGCGCGCGCCGCGGCGGACGGCAGACAGCGCGTCGAGATCCAACTCCTGGAGTGAGCCGCCTTCGGGGTTCGCCCCCCCGCGGTTCACCAGGCCCAAGCCCCATGGCGCTAGATCCCACCGCCGCCCGACCTCCGGAAACCTACATCCAGATCGGCCGCCTGGGCCGCACCTTCCAGTTGGAGGGCGCCATCCGCGTGCTGCTGGATGAGGCCGTGTCGTACTCCTACGAGGACGAGGACGGACAGGGCGACGAGCCCGTGGGCGTAAGAGCCGTCAGGACCGCCGGCCGTCTCTTCGTGGCCGGCCTGGGCAACGTTCGCGTGCGCGAACTGTACGAGAGCGGCGGCTCGCTGCTCGTCAAGCTCGAGGGCGTGCGGGAGCGAAACGCAGCGCAACTGCTGGTCAACGCCACCCTGTGGGTGGACCCCGACCTCCTACCCACGGAAGTGGCGGACGAACTGGTCGAGGAGGTCGAGGCCGGCTCCACCGAGGAGCGGCTGATCGGCCGCCCGGTGCTGCTGAACGGCCAGCGGGTAGGACAGGTCAGCGCCGCCATGCTGGAGAGCCCCAACCCGGTGGTGGAGGTGACCCTCGACCCCGACGGCGCCCAACCCCCCGAGGGCGAGGAGCCCCGACGCGCCAGGAAGGCCGCCAAGCCGCTCGTGCCGCTGCAGGCGCCCTACGTGGAGCTCACGGACGAAGGCGTCGTGCTGACCGACCCGCCCGCGGGGCTGCTCGGA
>CAYXUE010000014.1:13976-44030 GCA_964467885.1 uncultured bacterium
TAGCCAGCGTGCGCTTCACCATCTACTCCCTCTTCCCTGCCCTGCTCACCCCCTACCTGCGCGAGGCGTTGCTGGCCCGCGCCGTGAACGAGGGTCTGGTGGAAGTGGAGGTCCGGGACCTGCGCCGCTTCGCCGGCAACCGCACGGGCCGGGTGGACGACACCCCGTACGGCGGCGGGGCGGGCATGGTCATGCGCGTGGACGTGGCCGGGCAGGCGGTGGCCGAGCTGGCGCAGGACGACCCACCGCCCGACGAGACCATCCTGCTCTCCCCCGCTGGTGAACAGCTGACGCAGCCGCTGGTGCAGGAGCTGGCGCAGCTACGGCACGTGGCACTGATAGCTGGCCGCTACGAGGGTTTCGACGCCCGAACGGAGAAGCTCGTCACGCGCGAGGTCTCAATCGGCGACTACGTGCTGATGGGCGGCGAGCTGCCCGCACTGGTGCTGCTGGAAGCCGTGGCCCGACTCCTGCCGGGCGTGCTGGGTGACGAGGAGAGCCACGTACACGAGTCGTTCAGCACCGGCATCCTCGATTACCCCGAGTACACCCGTCCGGCGGAGTACGAGGGCCTTACCGTGCCCGAGGTGCTCCTCTCGGGCCACCACGGCAACGTGGCCAAGTGGCGCCGCGAGCAGGCGCTCAGACGCACCTTGGAGCGGCGGCCCGACCTACTGGAGCGCGCGCCCCTCTCGGAGGAGGAGCGCGCGCTCATCGATGCCTGGGTTGCCGAGAGGAACGCCTGAAGCGCTCCGGGAACGGGACCTTTCCGCTCGTCAGATCACATGCCCTGGACGCGTTCGATGACCAGGTCGGTGATGTCCAGCGCCGGGTCGGCGTAGACCACCAAGCCGGTCTCGTAAGCGGCCAGCGAGTCGAGCACCATGGTGTAGTTCAGCTCCGCGGCCAGTTCCTTGATGGCCTGATCCACGGCCAGGCGGGCTGGTTCCGCCGCCGCCGCGATCTCTTCCTTGTAGCGGGCGTCCACGGCCTGGATGGTGGTCTGTAGGGTGGCGTAGCGCTCGGCCTCTTCAGGGGTGAGCTGCTGGCCGCTGGCGGCCTTCTGCTCCAGGGCGGAGATGGACTGCACGAGTCCGCCTATCTCCTCGCGGGCCTGGGCGTTCAAGCTCTCGAGCTGGGAGCCGGACGGGTGAGCGTGGATGGCGGCCTGGGAGTTGAGGTACACGACGCGCGACGGTTGGTCCTGCGCCGTTAGGTTAGAGGCGAAGAACGCCACGATGGCAACTGCGGTTATCCCGAGCAGGGTGAGTCTTCTCATAGCGGTTGGAGTGTACCACCGCGATGATGAGAACCGCCTTCGAAAGGGCGCACCTGGTGCTCACGTTCTCCCTACCGATATCCCTTTACCAGCCCGCAGGACCCCGCGTATGACGACCTTCCTCCTCGTCATCGCGGGCGTCCTCGGCTCGCTGATCGGCTCGTTCGGCAACGTCGTCATCTGGCGGTTGCCGCGCCGCGAGTCCATCGTGCATCCCGGTAGTCACTGCCCGCACTGCGACCACCGCTTGGGACCTCTGGAACTGGTGCCCATCATCTCGTGGCTCGCGCTGCGCGGCCGCTGCCGCAACTGCAAGCAGCCCATCTCGCCGCGCTACCCGCTGGTCGAGGCGCTGATGGCGGCGCTCTTCGTGCTGCTGGTGTGGCACTGGTCGCCGCTCGAGTACGGCTGGGCCGTGCTGCCCCTGCTGATCGTGGTGGCCATGCTGACCATGGCGGCCATCATCGACATCGACCATTTCATCCTGCCGGACGCGCTCACCTTCGGGGCGCTGGCCGTGGCGCTGGCCGGCTCTTTCCTCTGGACGACCGCCGAAGGGCTGCCCGCTCCCATGGAGTCGCTGGCGGGTGCGCTCGCGGGCGCCGGCGTGCTCGTGCTCATCAACCGCATCGGGGCACTCGTGCTCCGACGCTTCACGGACACCAAGGAACGTCTCTTCCCCTTCAGCCTGGACCAGGCCAACCTGGCGGCGGTGGCGGGAGCGGTGGGCGGGGTGTGGCTGGGCCTGGCGGCCGGCGCCGTGAGCCTGCTGGCCAACCTCATCTCGCGCCGCATCCTGCGCATACCCGAGCCCCTCGTCTTCGGCCTCTGGCTGGTGGCCCTGGTAGTGAGCACCAGCACGTTCACGGTGCCCACGGCGACGGCCGTGGCCGGTAGCGTCCTGGCGGCCGGCGCCTGGGCGCTGATCGGCGCGCTGTACTGGTGGCTCCACGACATGGTCTCGCCGGAGGCGCAGGAACAGGAGGAGGCGCCCGAAGCCGCGGAGCCGGTGGCCATGGGCTTCGGCGACGTCAAACTGGCGGCGGTGCTGGGCGCAGTCCTCGGTTGGGAGAAGTTCCTCGTAGGCCTATTCTTCGCCGTCAGCATCGGGGCGCTCTTCGGCATCGTGCAGCGCCTGGCTGGCGGCGGACGCCTCATCCCCTTCGGCCCCTACCTGCTGGCTGGCGCGCTCCTGGCGCTGTTCTTCGGGGACGCCGTCATCTCCTGGTACTTCGGTCTTCTGCTCGGAGAGTAAGCGGTCGTAAGCAGAGGGACGCGGCCCGGGCGGGGCCGGAACCTCCCCACCTGCCCTGGTGGTTATGCACTCCTATGCATAGTCATGCATCAGGTGCTAGAGTAGTCCGCATTCGTCGCCGACGTGAACGTGGGCGACGCTCTGTTTGGGCGCCGCGCCGGCGCCGCGTGAGGACGCAACAGCCCCGGGCGGACCAACCAGGCGCAGCCACCCCACCCTGATAGGAGCACGATGGACCCGCTTCGCGTAGATGGCCTGGCAGGCAGCGACCTGATCTCCCTGGCCGACCTGACCAACGAACAGTTCGCCGGCCTGCTGCATAGCGCGCTGGAACTCAAGCACAACTGGGCCGGCGGCGTTCGGCCGCCCTACTTGGAACACCGCAGCTTGGCCCTGGTGTTCGAGAAGCCTTCGCTCCGAACCCGCACGACCTTCGACCTGGCCATGTTCCAGCTCGGGGGGCACGCGGTGCTGCTGGACCAGCAGCAGATCGGCCTGGGCGTCAGGGAGACGGTGCACGACATAGCCCGCAACCTCGAGCGCTGGGTGGACGGCATCATGGCGCGCACTCACGAGCACGCCACCGTTCTGGAACTGGCGGCGCACGCGGATGTGCCCGTCATCAACGGCCTCTCCGACATGCTGCACCCCACCCAGGTACTGGCCGACTACATCACCCTGAAGGAGCGCTTCGGCGACCTGACCGGCCTCAAGCTCACGTTCGTGGGCGACGGCAACAACGTCTGCCACTCACACGTGAACGCGGCGGCTCTCACGGGCGTGCACCTCACCGTGGCTTGCCCCCCGGGCTACGAACCCATGGCCGAGATCCTGGAGGCCGCGCGGGCCAGGGGCGCCCACATCGAAATCGTCCACGACCCGCGCGCCGCCACGGAGGGCGCGGACGCCCTCTACACGGACGTGTGGATCTCGATGGGCATGGAGGAGGACACGGAGCGGCGCCGGGCGGACTTCTCGGGCTACACCATCACGCCGGAGTGGTTCGACGCCCTCAGCGACCGCGGCGTGTTCATGCACGACCTGCCGGCTCATTACGGCGAAGAGTGCACCGAGGAAGCGGTCCGGCACCAGCGCAGCGTTGCCTTCGACCAAGCCGAGAACCGGCTGCACGCGCACAAGGCGATCCTCTACCAACTGCTGGGCGGCATGGCGGGCGGCAGGTGAGCGGAGAGCCGACCCACATGACGAACGCCCCCGCGAGCCACACGGGGGGCGTACAGCCGAGCGGAGCCGCTGACGGCCTGACCGCCGGCATCCTGGGCGCCAGCGGCTACGGCGGTGCGGAGCTGATACGGCGCCTGATGACTCACCCGGCCGTGGACGCTCTCGCGCTGGGCTCCCGCCAGTACCTGGGGCAGGAGATCGGCGCGTGCTGGCCGCAGTTGCAGGGGCTCCTGCCGGGAAGCAGGTTCGAGGACACCACAGCCGTGATCGAGCGCAGCGACGTGCTCTTCTGCGCCACCCCCCACGGTGCCACTGCGCCCCTGGTTGCCGCTGCGCTGGCAGCCGGCAAACGGGTGGTGGACCTCTCGGCCGACTTCCGCCTGGATCCCGTCACCTACCAGGAGTGGTACGGCGCCGCTCATCCGCACCCCGAGCTGTACGAACTCGCTCGCTACGGCCTGGTGGAGCTGCACCGTCACGAACTGCCGGGCGTGCGCCTGGTGGCCAGCCCCGGCTGCAACGCCACGGCCGGTTCGCTGGCACTGGCGCCGCTGGCGGCGGAGGGCCTCCTGGGGAGTAGCGTGGTGGTCAACGTCCTGACCGGCGTCTCCGGCGCCGGCCGCACACCCGGAGAGAGCTTCACCTACGCCGAACTGAACGAGAACGCCAAGGCCTACAAGCCGAGCGGCACCCACCGCCACACGGCGGAGATGGAGGCCACCGCGGGCCGCGCCGCCGCGGCAGCCGCCGGGGGCGCCGGCAAGCGCCTCAGCACCCACGGCGACTTCGAGCCCACCCGGGTGAGCTTCACGCCCCATCTGGTGCCCATGGGGCGCGGCATCCTGGCCACCTGCGCGGTGCAGGTAGAGGACGACGCCGACTTGGACACCGCCTCGTTGCGCGAACTGCTGCGCGGCTACTACGCAGGCGACCCGCTCGTGACCGTGCAGGACGCACCACCGCAGACCAAGGCCGTGGCGGGCAGCGACCGCGCCGTGCTGAGCGCCCACTTCGACGAGCGCACGCGCCAGGCGCTGGTCTTCTGCGCCATAGACAACCTGGGCAAGGGCGCAGCGGGGCAAGCGGTACAGGGCTTCAACGTGGCGTTCGGCTTCGACGAGACCGCCGGCCTCTCGCAGGTAGGAACGTGGCCGTGAGGCTGCCGAGTGGCTTCCGGGCCGCCGGCATCAGCGCCGGCCTAAAGCGCTCCGGCCGGCCGGACCTGGCGCTGCTCTACTCGGAGCAACCGCTCGTCTGGGCCTTCACTGGCACCACCAACGTGGTGCAGGCGCCCTGCGTCACGCGGAACAGGGAGCTCTACCGTTCAGGCGGCGCGGTGCAGGCCGTGGTCGTCAACAGCGGCAACGCCAACTGCGCCAACGGCGCGGCGGGCGCGCGCGACAACCACGCCTACGCCGCCGCCACCGCCGCTCAGCTGGGATTGCCCGAGGAGGCGGTTCTGACCGCCAGCACCGGCGTCATAGGCAAGGCCA
The DNA here is from genome assembly GCA_964467885.1 of uncultured bacterium. GTDB lineage: Bacteria > Deinococcota > Deinococci > Deinococcales > Trueperaceae > JAAYYF01. Next base: position 19,189 of record CAYXUE010000014.1, read on the forward strand.
TGCCCATGGAGGGCCTGCTGGCGGGCCTGCCGCACGTGGCCGCCGAACTGGGCGAAGAGGCGGACGGCTTCGCCCGCGCCATCCTCACCACCGACCTCGTGAGCAAGGTGGCTGAAGCCGAACTGCCGGGCGGCGCCCGCGTGGTGGGCGTGACCAAGGGCTCCGGCATGATCCACCCGAACATGGCCACCATGCTGGCGTTCATCACCACGGACGCCGCCGTCTCGCAGGAGGCTCTGGCCGAGCTGTGGCCGCGCGTGGTGCGGAGCTCCTTCAACCAGCTCACCGTGGACGGCGACACCAGCACCAACGACATGGCCGTGGTTCTCTCGTCCGGCGCGGTGCCGTGCGACCTGGCCGCACTGGAGGGCGCCCTACTGGAGGTCTGCGTGAGCCTGGCCAAACAGATCGCGCGCGACGGCGAGGGCGCCACCAAGCTCCTCACGGTGAAGGTGACGGGCGCCGCCACGGCGGACGAGGCGCGCAGGGCGGCCATGACCGTGGCCGGCAGCTCACTGGTCAAGACGGCCATGCATGGCTCGGATCCGAACTGGGGTCGCATCCTCGCCGCCGCCGGCCGGTCGGGGGCGACCTGCGACCCCGCGCGCGTGCGGGTGGCGGCCCAGGGCCATGTGCTGTACGAGGGCGAACCCCTGCCCTTCGACGAGGCAGAGGTCTCCGCGGCCCTGCAGGCGGACGACGTGCTGCTAGAGGTCGACCTGGCCGTGGGCACGCACGCGGCAGAGGCGTGGGGCTGCGACATGTCCGCCGAGTACGTAAGGATCAACGCCGACTACACCACCTGATGTAGTCGGCGTTGAGCTGAACGAGGTTCGCTGGCGAGCGCCGTGAACGTTCCGGCTTCACGGCGCGGCCGTGGGTACGCGGCCCGCGGGGCTGGGCGCCCTAGCGCCGGCGCCGGTTGGCGATATGGATGGCGCGGCCGTGGGCGTGCTCGGCGGCCTCCATGACCCCTTCGGAGATGGTGGGGTGCGGGTGCTGCGTGAGGGCGATGTCCTCCAGCGTGGCGCCCATCTCTATGGCCAGGGCGGCCTCGGCCACGATGTCGCCCGCGTTGGGCCCCACCATGTGGAAGCCCAGGAGCAGGTCGGTCTCGGCGTCGCCGATCAGCTTGATCATGCCCGAGTCGACCCCCAGGGTGGAGGCCCGCCCGGACGCCATGAGCGGGAACTTGCCTATGCGCAGCTCGTAGCCGGCCTCCTTGGCCTCGGCCTCGGTCATGCCGACGCTGGCCAGTTCGGGTGAGGTGTAGATGACCGAGGGCACCACGGTGTCGTAGGCGGTGGGCTTGCCCGCGGCGTGCTCGGCTGCCACCAGGCCCTCCTTCATCGCCTTGTGGGCCAGCAGGGGCGCCCGCGCCACGTCGCCGATGGCGTAGATGTTCGGCACGCTCGTCTGCATGTGGTCGTTGACCACCTTCACGAAGCCGCGCTCGTCCACCTCCACCCCAGCCTGCTCGAGGCCCAGGTTCTTGCCGTTGGGGCGCCGGCCCACGGCCACCAGCACGCGGTCGGCCATGAGGGTCTCCTTCTTGCCGTCCTTGTCCTCCACCTCGACCTCGGTGCCCTTCTTGGTCTTCTTCTGGCCCAGGACCTTGGTGCTGGTGAGGATGCGGATGCCGCGCTTCTCGAGCGCCTTGCGGAGCTCCTTGGAGGCGTCCGCGTCGGCGGCGGCGGCGATCTGGTCCATCATCTCCACCACCGTCACCTCGGAGCCCAGCGAGGAGTAGACGTCGGCGAACTCGAGACCGATGGCGCCCGCGCCGATGACCACGAAGCGCTTGGGCACCTCCTCACCGATGTTCAGCGCACCGGTGGAGTCGATGATGCGGTCGCCGTCCAGCTCGAAGCCGGGGATGGAGGCGGGGCTCGAGCCGGTGGCCACCACGAACGCCTTGGCGCTGTACTTCTTGCCGGCCACCTCGATCTCGTTGGCGGAGACGAAGCGCCCCTCGCCCTCGATCAACTCGATCTTGTTGCCCTTGAAGAGCATCTGGACGCCGTTGGTCTGCTTGCCGACGACCTTCTGCTTCCACTCCTCTACCGCGCCCAGGTCAACCTTGGGCTGGCCGAAATCGATGCCGAACTCCTTGGCTTCCTTGGCCTGGCGCAGCTCTGAACCGACGTGCAGTAGGGCCTTGGTGGGGATGCAGCCCACGTTCAGGCACACGCCGCCGACCGCGCCCTTCTCCACCACTGCGACCTTGAGGTCCAACTGGGCGCCTCTGATGGCAGCGTGGTATCCGCCGGGGCCTGAGCCCACTACGATCAGGTCGAAATCCATTACGTCCTCCAACGTCTAAGTGCACGGGCGTCTCAGTGCACGGGGCTGACGCCACCGGGTCGCGTGACGCTTCTACTCGCTGCAAGTGTACCAGCGGCCGGGGCGAACGTTCCGGGCCCGTGCCTAGCCGCACCGGTGCGTCTCTTCCGCCATACGCTGCCTTGCTGTTGACAGAGCCCGGTGCTGGGCCTACCATGCGCCCATGTTCACTCGTGCCACGCAAACCGCCGCCATCGCGGGGTCACGCCGCACGGTCAGCCAGCTAGAGCTATCAGAGCCGCCGAGCTGACGCGGAAACGCGTCCGGCTTCTGGCGGCCCCGACCCCCGCAGGTCGGGGCCGATTACTGTGGCGACGACTGGGGCCACGACTGTGGAGAAATGGCACCTTCCCAGCGCGACATATAATGGAGAAACGATGACCGAATCCGTCAAAGAACCCGCCGGCAGCGGCCGCCAGGAGCGTTACAACCCGGCCGAGATCGAGCGCAAGTGGCAGCAGCGCTGGCGTGAAGAGGGGCTCTACGAGGTCGACCTGCACGACGACTCGAAGCCTAAGTACTACTTCCTCACCATGTACCCCTACCCGTCCGGGGACCTCCACATCGGCCACTGGTACGCCGAGGTGCCCGCCGACGCCGCAGCGCGCTTCACGCGCATGCGCGGCAACAACGTGCTCTTCCCCATGGGCTTCGACGCCTTCGGGTTGCCCGCCGAGAACGCCGCCGTCAAGGCCGCGCGCGAGGGCGACAAGAACGTGCACCCCGCCAGGCTCACGTACGAGCGCATCGACCACATGAAGGAGCAGTTCGCCCAGATGGGCGCCATGTTCGACTGGTCGAAGGAGATAGCCACCTGCGACCCGGCCTACTACAAGTGGAACCAGCTCTTCTTCATCCAGATGATGGAGCGCGGTCTGGCCTACCGCAAGGAGTCGATGGTCAACTGGGACCCGGTCGACCAGACCGTGCTGGCCAACGAGCAGGTCATCGACGGGCGCGGCGACCGCTCCGGCGCGCTCATCGAGCGGCGCCTCATGCCGCAGTGGCACTTCAAGATCACCGACTACGCCGACGAGCTCCTCGATTTCTCGGGCCTCGACTGGCCCAGCCGCGTGGTGGCCATGCAGACCAACTGGATCGGCCGCTCCGAGGGCGCCGAGGTGGTCTTCAAGAGCGAGCAGGGCGACGACATCAAGGTCTTCACCACCCGCCCCGACACGCTGTGGGGCGCCACCTTCATGGTGCTGGCGCCGGAGCACCCGCTGGTGGCCAAGCTCACCAGCGACGAGCAGCGGGAGGCCACCGAGGCGTACGTGGAGCGCGTGTCGCACATGTCCGAAGTGGACCGCATGGCGGACGCCAAGCAGAAGTCGGGGGTGTTCATCGGCGCCTACGCCATCAACCCCGTGAACCAGGCGCGCATCCCCATCTGGATCGCCGACTACGTGCTCATGGGCTACGGCACCGGCGCCATCATGGCCGTGCCGTACGGCGACCAGCGCGACTTCGAGTTCGCCCGTGAGTTCGGCCTCGACATCGTGCCCGTGGTCAAGCCCGACGACACGGAGGGCGAGGTCCGCGCCGAGGAGCTCGAGGAGGCCTGGGACGGCCCTGGCACCGTCATCAACTCCGGCCCGCTCGACGGCCTGAGGCATAACGGCGAGAAGGGGCGCGCCAGCCCGGCCATCGCCGCCGCCATCGAGCACCTCGAGCAGATCGGCGCGGGCCGGGAGCAGGTCACCTACCGCCTGCGCGACTGGCTCATCAGCCGCCAGCGCTACTGGGGCACGCCCATCCCCGTCCTCTACTGCGACGAGTGCGGCATCGTGCCCGAGAAGGTCGAGAACCTGCCCGTGGTGCTGCCCGAGGACGTGGCGTTCCTGCCCACGGGCGAGTCGCCCCTCAAGACCCACGAGGGCTTCCTCAACGCCGAGTGCCCCAAGTGCGGCGGCGCCGCCAAGCGCGAGACGGACACCATGGACACCTTCATGGACTCCGCCTGGTACTGGTTCCGCTACCTGAGCCCCAACGACGACAGCCAGCCCATAGACAAGGAGCTGGCCGCCAAGTGGACGCCGGTCGACATGTACACGGGCGGCATCGAGCACGCCATCCTGCACCTGCTCTACGCCCGCTTCTTCACCAAGGTGCTCAGGGACCTCGGCTACGTTGACGTGAACGAGCCCTTCAAGCGCCTGCGCAACCAGGGCATGATCCTCGGCTCGGACAACGAGAAGATGTCCAAGTCGCGCGGCAACGTGGTGAACCCCGACGACCTGGTGGCGCAGTACGGGGCCGACACGGTGCGCGCCTACCTCATGTTCCTGGGGCCCTGGGATCAAGGCGCGCCCTGGAGCTACACCGGCATCGACGGCCAGGCGCGCTTCCTCCACCGGGTCTGGAGCCTCGTGGTGGAAGACGCGGCCAGCGCCGGCAACCGCGGCGACGGCAGCGTGACCGAGGCCGACGTGCGGCGCGCCGTGCACCACGCCATCAAGGAGGTGACGGAGGATCTGGAGGCGTTCCGCTTCAACACGGCCATCGCGGAGCTCATGACGCTGCAGGGCGTGCTCACGAAGGCGCGCGCCGCGGGCCTCGCTGACAGCGAGGAGTGGCGCGCCGGGGTGAAGACCCTCCTCACGCTCCTCGCCCCCATCGCGCCGCACATCACCGACGAGCTGTGGCGCCGACTGGGCGAGCGGAGCTCCGTGCACCTCGAGAGCTGGCCCAGCCACGACCCGGCTGCGCTCGTCTCGAGCACCGTCAGCATGGCGGTGCAGGTCAACGGCAAGGTGCGCGGGCAGATAGATGTGCCGGTGGACGCCAGCAAGGAGGCCATCGCCGAGCTGGCCAAGGGCGAGGCCAACGTCCAGCGCTACCTGGAGGGCAAGGAGCTCGTGCGCGAGATCGTGGTGCCGGGCAGGCTCGTCAGCTTCGTCGTCAAGTAAGAGCGCCTACCACTTAACGCACTCACTGCGGCGCCAGCACCACCACGTCCTGCAAGGTGGCCAGGTCCACCCCCGGCTCGACGAGGAAGCTGCGCCGCAGTTCATTAGGGTCGGGCGGCAGCACCTCGCGCACCACGCCCACACGCAGGCCGGCGGGGAACAGTCCACCGAAGCTGGACGTCTCCACCACGTCACCCACCTCCACCGGGTCGTCCACGATGAAGCGCGTCACGCGCACCAGGCTCCCCACCTCGCCCACCGCGATGCCCTGACCGCCCTTGCCGCGCACGGTCACGCCCACGCGCGACTGCGGGTCCAGCACGGTGGTCACCACCGCGCTCCAGGGCGCCACCTCGGTGACTATGCCCACCAGCCCCGCGGGCACCGTGACGGGCATGTTGCTCTGCAGGCCGGAGGAACTGCCCATGCCCACACGCAACCGGGCGATCTCGGGCCCCGCGTCGCCGCCCACCACCGGCGCCACCGCCACCACGGCGGGCGCCTGCGTGGTGGCCACGGTGACCGCCTGCTCCAGGCGGCCCAGCTGCAGCTCCAGGTCGCGCCGCGCCTGCTCCGTTAGGGCCAGTTCCTCCTGCAGGCGCGCCAGCTCGCTCCTGAAGTCGCGCCGGTCCACCGCGCTCTGCAGTGTGAGCTTGAGGTTCACGCCGGCGCGGTGCAGCAGGTCGTGCGGCAGCGCCACGGCGGCGGTGAGGTCGGTGGGCACACGGCCCACGAAGGCGGTGAGGAGGAAGGTGGCCAGGCCCAGCGCCACGAAGACGTACCAGGCGCGGATGATGCTAGACAAGGTCGACCCCCAGACGCCGCGCAGCCACCACCAGGTTCGGCAGGCTCAGCCCGATCACGTTCGACCAGCAGCCGTCCAGCGCCTGCACCAGCACGGCGCCCTTGCCCTGCAGGGCGTAGCCGCCTGCCTTGTCTCGTCCCTCGCCCGTGGCGGCGTACCAGCGCACCTCGTCCTCGCTCAGCTGGCGGAAGGTGACGCCGCTCCGCACCACCACCAGCTCCGCGCGGTCGCCATGCACCAGCGCATGGCCCGTGTACACCTCGTGGCGCCTACCGGCCAGCCGCCTGATGAACTCGCGGTTCTGCTCCTCGGAGGCCGGCTTCTCCAGGATCTCGCTGCCGAGGGCCACTACCGTGTCGGCCGCCACCACGAGGGCGTCCGGCCGCTCGTCCGCCACCGCCCGCGCCTTGCCCTCCGCCAGGCGCCCGGCCAGGGCGGCGGGTTCCTCGCCGGCCCGGGGCGCCTCGTCGATGTCGGCGGGCTGCACCGTGAACTCGAGTCCCAGCAGGTGCAGCAGATCCGAACGGCGCGGCGAGGCGCTGGCCAGCACGATGGGGGGCCTCTGAGGGGCCGCGGGTGGGTTCTGGTCTGGGGTCGTCACGGGAGAGGCCGGCACAGAACATAAGGATAACCATCCGCCGCCCATCTAGCCTGAGTACGGGCTGGAGACCCTACAAGGGCCGCCGGTCGGCGCGGCGGCGCAGCCCCAGCAGCCGGGGCGAGGGCCGGACGACGCGTCCGACCGGTATGCTCAGCCCGTGAACGATAAAAGCAACGACGCCCAGAACGCGTCACCGAACCTGAGCGGCGTGGAGCGCTTCAAGCGCGAGGCCGCCCTGCGAGCTCTGGCGCTGGTGGAAAGCGGCATGGTCCTGGGCCTGGGCACGGGTAGCACGGCCCACTGGCTCATCGAGGGTCTGGGCGAGAAGCTCAAGCGGGGTGAGCTGAAGGACGTGGCTGGCGTACCCACCTCGGAACGGACCGAGGAGCACGCAAGGCGCCTAGGCATCCCGCTCGTCGACCTACCGCCCGCCGGGGTGGACCTGGCCATCGACGGCATGGACGAACTGGCGCCGGGCCTCGACGCCATCAAGGGCTTAGGGGGCGCACTCACGCGCGAGAAGATCGTGGCCGTGGCCGCCACGCGCTTCGTGCTGATTGGCGACGACAGCAAGTACGTGCGCCAGTTGGGCGAGAAGGCGCCCGTGCCGGTGGAGGTCGTAAGGTTCGGGCACGCCCGCACCCGCACGGCGCTCGAGTACCTGGGCGCCAACGTGGAGCTGCGCCTGGCGGAGGGCGAGCCCCTGCTGACCGATAACGGCAACCTCATCTACGACTGCCGGTTCGAACCGGGCTTCGAAGCCGCCACTACGGCGTTCGCCCTGGCCGAGATCCCCGGGGTGGTCGAGCACGGCCTCTTCCTGGACATCGCCGACGTGGCGTTCGTGGCCAGCGCGGAGGGAGTCGCCGAGCACGGGCGCGAGTGGCAAGGATGATCGTGGCCGTGGGGCTGGACCTAGTGGAGCTGGGTCGCATAAGGCGCGCCATGCAGCGCAACCCCAAGCGCTTCGTGAAGCGCGTGTTCCACCCCGAGGAGGTGGCGGACCTCGCCGGCCGCATCGACCAGGTGCCCGGCCTCGCCGCGCGCTTCGCGGCGAAGGAGGCGTTCCAGAAGGTGTGGCCCGAAAGCTTCGGCTGGAAGGACGTGTGGGTAGCGAAGGACGGCGTGAAGCCGTACCTGCGGTTCGCGCCGGACCTGGCGCAGGCGATGGAGGAGCAGGGCCTACGCGCCCACCTCTCCCTCACGCACGACCGCGGGCAGGCGGGCGCCGTGGTGGTGCTCGAGAAGGTGAACGGATGAACGTGAAGACTGCAACGGGGACGAAGGACAAGGCGGAGGGCAACAGGGAGCTCAAGTCGGTGGAGGCGTGGACGGACGGTTCGTGCGACACGGCCACCGGCCACGGCGGCTGGGCCTACCTGCTGCGCTACGGCGAGCACGAGACCAAGGCCTCGGGTTACGAGGCGGGCACCACCAACAACCGCATGGAGCTGACGGCCGCCGTGAAGGCGTTGGAGGTACTGACCGAGCCGTGCCGTGTGCGGCTGGTGACGGACAGCCAGTACCTCAAGAAGGCGTTCACGGACGGCTGGCTGGCCAACTGGCAGCGCAACGGCTGGCGCACGGCCTCCAAGGCGCCCGTGAAGAACCGCGACCTGTGGGAGAAGCTGCTGGAGCTGGAGAAGCGCCACGAGGTGGAGTGGGCGTGGACCAGGGGCCACGCCGGGCACGCGGAGAACGAGACGGTGGACCGCATGGCGTTGGCCGCTAGGCGGACGCGGCGCGGCACCACCGATCAGTCCCGGTGACTACAGCTGGGTCAGCCTGGTCAGCCTTCTGAGCAACTCGCCCAGCGCCCTCACGCCCACCTCCAACGAGGCGGGGTCCACCCACTCGTCTAGCCGGTGGGCGTTGCCGCCCCGGTAGACGCCGAAGCAGAGCGCGGGGATGCCGGCAGCCATGGCCGCGTTGGCGTCGGTGCTGCCCGCGCTGGTCGAGGGTGAGAGCCCCACGGCCTCCAAGGCCTCCTTGGCGGCAGCAAGCAGGCGCGGGCTGGCGCAGCGGCCGGCGGGCCTGTCGCCCACCTGCTCGAGTTCCACCTTCGCGCTCATCTCGGCCGCGGCCTCGTGGATGGCCGCGAGAGCCGAGCGCTCCAAAGCGGCCAACGCCTCCTGGTCCACGCTGCGCATGTCCAGGTTGAAGCCGGCGCGCTCCGCGATGGCGTTGATGCTGGTGCCGCCCCAGATCTGACCGATGTTGAGGCTGGAGCGCGGCGCCTTGGGCACGTGCAGGGCCGCCAGGCGCGCCATGGCGCTGCCGGCGGCGTGCGTGGCGCTGGGGGAGGGATAGTCGCCCCAGGAGTGCCCGCCGGGCGCCTTGAAGGTGGCCTCGTAGCGTCGTGATCCCACGCCCACGTCGATGACGGAGCCCAGGTAGCCGTCGATGGCGATGAAGATGTCGTGCTCGGCGCCGATGGTCTCCACCGCATGGCGCGCTCCGCGCAGGTCCCCGAGGCCCTCCTCCCCCACTGTGGCCACCAGCGTCAGGTTGGGCCAGGCGCCGCTGGGGTTCTTCACCCAGTGCGTCAGCACCGCCAGCGAGGCGGCGTTGTCGCCCAGTCCGGCGCCCACCCAGCGCTCCTCGCCCCGCCGCACGCTCACGTCCACGTCGTGACCGAAGACGCTGTCCAGATGGCAGGCCAGCAGGACCCGGGGGCCGGCCTCCGCGCCCGCGCCGCTGCCGGGCATGGCGGCCAGCACGTTGCCCACCTCGTCGGTGCTCGTCTCCAGGCCCGCATCGCGCCAGTGGCGGGCCACCACCTCGGCGCGCCGCTCCTCGGAGCCCGTGGGGGCTGGGGTGGTGGCTATCTCCAGTAACAGCGCTTCCAGGGTGCTCAGGGAAGGGTCGTCGGGCTGCACCGGACGCTCTCCCGCGGCCGGCCCAAGGGCGTCGTTCACTTGTCGGTGTCTTGCAGGGTGGCTATGCCCTCACGCAGGGCGTAGAGCGCCGCCTGCGTGCGGTTGTTGAGGCGCAGTTTGGAGAAGATCTCGGAGAGGCGGTTGCGCACCGTCTTCTCGCTGACTCCCAGCGAGTCGGCGATCTCCTGGTTGGAGGCGCCCTGCGCCAGCAGCCTGAGGATGTCCTCCTCGCGGTCGGTCAGCTCGCTGATCTTGTGTTCGGGGTGGCTGGGCAGGTCGCCCAGCTTGCGGAACTCGTCCAGGATCGAGGCGGCCATCTCGGCGTTCAGCAGCGTCTCGCCCGCCGCCACGCGGCGGATGGAGTCTATGAGCTCCGTGGCGCCCGCGTCCTTGAGCATGTAGCCGCGCGCGCCCACCTTCACGGCCTCGAACACGTAGCGGTCCTGCCGGTACATGGTGAGGATGATGACGGGCGTCTCCGGCCGCTCCGCCAGTATGGCCTTGGTGGCGGCCACGCCGTCGAGCTCGGGCATCTGGATGTCCATCAGCACCACGTCCGGCTTGGTCTCCAGCGCGTAGCGCACGGCCTCGCGGCCCGTGGACGCCTCACCGATGACACGGAAGTCCTCCTCGGTCTCGAGGATGCTCTTGAGACCCTGCCGGAACATGGCGTGGTCGTCGCACAGCAGCACGCGGATCATGGCCACCATCGTAGCGCACGCTCGCCCCCGGCGCGTACGGGTTGGGGCGCTGCGGGACCCGGACGCGGACGAACCCGGGTGGCAGGCAGCCCAGCGAGGGGAGCGGGGTGGTGGCAGGGGACCCGTGTCCGCTGGCATCCGAACCGCACGGACGTCGAGCGCGTGGTAGCCTGCCGGCGCAGCTGCCGGGCGCGTGGCTCAAGCTGGTGGGCACCATACCGCCGCACATGGCCGGTGCCCCCCAGCCTGGGTCGGGCGCCCGGCAGCTGCCCCGAGGAGGGTCCATGGGGCCCACCGTTCCTCGGACCCAACGGAGAGTTCCAACGTATAGGAGGGCGCATGGCGCACCCAAAAGGGCTCCTGATCGAGAAGGCGCAGAAGCTGGGTCTGGATAGACCCGAGTTCGACACCGCCAAGACAGGACCGGAGCACGAACCCGTTTTCATAACCGACGTAGTACTCGACGGCGAGGTCATAGGCACCGGCCAGGGCAGATCGAAGCGCGAGTCCGAGAAGGCCGCCGCCAGCGAGGGGCTCGAGGCGCTGAACGCCCGCGAGAGCGGCGGCAAGGGCCGCAGCGCGGGCAAGTCCAGCTCGCGCGCAGCGAGCAAGCGCAGCGGATCGGCTTCCTCGGCCGGTGATTACACCCAAGGCGCGCAGGACGCGGAGAGCGACGACGAGGACGAAGACGATGACGTCTTCACGGGCCCCTGGCCCATGTTCGACGACCTACTGGCCAGTGTGCTGGAGGTGGCCGAGAAGCGCGTGACGGCCGACCTGCGTGGCGACGCCGCCCGCGTGGCTATCCGCGACTTCTCGCTGACCCTCTACAAGGAACTGCTAGCCGACCTCGGTGAGGTCGTGGAGGAGGACGAGGAAGAGGAGGACGACGACTGAGCACCGTCGTCTCCGCAGGGGGTCGCCGCCGAGGTTCAGTCCGCTTCGGCGTCGCCGCCCATGGTCTCAGCGAAGCGCTCGAGGCGCCGCAGCTCCGAGGTGGCCTTCTCACGCACCAGCATCTCGCGGAGCTTGTCGCTGCCGCCGAACGCCTCGGTGCCTTGCATCTCGATGATGTCCACCACCTTGGCCGCGAAGGCGGTCAGCGGGGTGGTCATGGTCAGGCCCACCACGTTCTCGGTCGTGGGCGCCTCGTAGGAGAAGAGGTCGTCGTCCAGACCGCCGGCCTCACCGTTGACGATCACCACGACGTCACCCTGGTTGGTGCGAACCATGTAACGCCTAGCGCCCTCGGTGCCTTCTCGTTGGTTCCGGTAGGACTCACTCATGGCGGGCGAAGGTTACCATGTGCCGCGTCGCCGGCCGGGTCTCCAGCTCTCGACGCGCCAGCGCACGATGTGGAGTAACTGAGAAGATGCAAGAGATCCTTCAGGCAGCGCCCTCGCTGGCGATCGCCATCATCATCGCCCTAGGGGTAGCCGCGCAGTGGCTCTCCTGGACCTTGCGGGTACCCGCCATCCTCTTCCTGCTGGCGGTCGGCTTCCTCGTGGGGCCCGGCCTCGGCTGGGTACGACCGGCCGAGATCTTCCCGGCCTCGCTCTTCTTCCCGCTCGTCTCGCTGGCGGTGGGCCTCATCCTCTTCGAGGGCGGGCTCACGCTGCGCTTCAAGGAGATCCGCGAGACGCGGCGGGTGGTGCTGAACCTCGTCACCTGGGGCGGCCTCATCACGTGGATCGGCGGTGCCGTCGGGGCCTACTTCCTGGCCGACCTCAGCCTGCCACTGGCGCTGCTGTTCGGCTCGTTGGTTATCGTCACGGGCCCCACCGTGATCGGGCCCCTGCTCCGCATCGTGCGGCCCAACTCCAAGGTGAGCAGCGTGCTGAAGTGGGAGGGCATCGTCATCGACGCCGTGGGCGCGCTCGTGGCGGTGCTGGTGCTCGAAGCCATCATCCTGCAGAGCCGCAACGAGTCGCTGCTCAACATCGCGCTGCTGCTGGGGCGCTTCATCCTGGTGGGCGCCGCCATGGGCGCGCTCGGTGGGGTGCTGCTGGCCTGGCTGCTCAAGCGCCGCGCCATCCCCGACTTCCTCATCAACGTCACCGCCCTTGCGCTGCTGTTCGTCACGTTCACGGTCACGAACATGCTCTCCTCCGAGGCGGGTCTGCTGGCGGCGGTGGTCATGGGCATCATCGTGGCCAACTCCGAGGTGCCGGACCTGGACTCGCTGCTGTCGTTCAAGGAGGACCTGACGGTCCTGTTCGTCAGCATGCTGTTCATCGCCCTGGCGGCGAACATCGAGCTCGAGGCCTTCCTATCCGTGCTCTCCTGGAACACACTACTGCTCCTGGCCCTCATCATCCTGGTGGTGCGTCCGCTCGACGTCTTCCTCAGCAGCATCGGCTCCACCCTGACGATCAAGGAGCGCGCGTTCATCGCCTGGGTCGGCCCCAGGGGCATCGTGGCCGCCTCGGTCACCTCGCTCTTCGCCGTGCGCCTGCAGGAGGCCGGCATACCGGGCGGGGAGTCCCTCGTACCGCTGGTGTTCATCGTGATCGTGGGCACCGTCCTGCTGGCGAGCCTCACCGCCAAGCCGCTCGGCGTGCGCCTGGGCGTGGCGGACCCGGATCCGCAGGGCTACCTCCTGCTCGGCGCGCACGGCTTCGCCCAGCAGATCGCCCTGGCGCTGCAGGAGGCGGGCGTGCAGGTCATCCTGGCCGACACCAACCGCTACAACGTGGCGGCGGCCCGGGCCAAGGGCCTCTCCACCTACTTCGGCAGCCTGCTCTCGGACCGCAGCGGCGACCAGATCCGCCTGGCGGGCATAGGGCGCCTGCTGGCGCTCACCTCCAACGACGAGGCCAACGCTCTGACGGCCGTGCGTTACGCGCGTGAGTTCGGCAAGTCGAACGTCTACCAGCTGGCGCCCAAGGAGGGCGAAGCCGACGGCCAGGAGCAGCTCAGCGCCAACAGCCGAGGCCTGCTCTTCTCCCGCGGTCGCCTGACCTTCAACCGCCTGCGCGAGCTGCACGAGTCAGGCGCGCAGATCACGACGACCGAGCTGAGCGAGGAGTTCAGCCTGGCGGACTTCATCGCGGAGATGGGTGAAAGTGCCGTGCCGCTGTTCCTGAAGAACGGCAAGACGGTGCGGACGGTCTCGGAACGCACCGAACCCACACGCGAGACGATGGGCTCGGTCATAGCACTGGTGGCGCCGGCTTAGGCCGGCCCGCCTGCTACGGAGCTGGCTTCAGAGGCTGGACTCGTCCAGGAACTCCTGCAACCGCTCCGGGTTGACGGTGATCGGCGCGCGTCGGCGCCGAACCGCGCCGTACTCCAGAAGGCGCGCCAGGCAGTGGCTCACGGTCTCGCGCGTGGCGCCGATCATCTTGGCCAGGTCCTGCTGCGTGAGGCTCAGGTCGATGACCGTGCCGCGCTCGGACTCAACCCCGAAGTCGTTGGCCAGCCGCAACAGCAGGTTGGCCAGGCGCCCCGGGGCGTCGAACGCCCCCACTTCGGCCTGCCACTGCTGCGCCTGCCACAGACGGGTGCTCATGACCTGGATGAACTTCATGGCTATGCGCGGCTGCTGCTGCAACAGCCGCTGGAACTCCGCCTCGGGCATGACTATCAACGTGGTGTCCACCACCGCCTCGGCCTGATTGGGCCGGCGCTCGCTCTCGAGCAGCAGGAGCTCGCCGAAGATGTCGTACTTGCCCAGCAGGCCCAGGATCATCTCCTTGCCGTTGGGGAAGTACATGCTGATCTTCACCATGCCGTCGCGCACGAAGTAGAGCGCGTCGGCCGGGTCCTCCATGTGGTAGATGATCTCGCCCGCGGCGAACCTCTTGTAAGGCGTGATCCGAGCCATCTGTTCGATCTCTTCCGGGGTGAGATCCTCGAACAGTTCGGTGTTCTTGAGGTGCCACACCAGGCTCGGGTACTGATTAGCTTCCGTCATCGAGCGCCCCTCTCAGGCTCCTGCAACCATCCTGAAACCACCTGCCGGAAAGTCCCAATGTACAGGCCATCTACTGTTTGATACTCCCAATGTACAAGTTTCCCGCGCGCCTGGCACGAGGGTCTCGGTTCCCCGCCACCCGGGTCTACTCCGCCGCCAGCGCGTCCGACAGTCGCATCAGCCTCAGGTACTCGTCCATGCTGGCGTAGTCGCCAACCTTGAGGCCGCCCAAGAAGACGCTGGGCGTGCCCGTGAGGCGCAGGTCCTGCACGGCGTTCTGATAGCTGGCCTCGACCATGTCGTTGAAGCGGCCGCTGCGCACGCAGAGCCCCAGGTCGGCGGCCGGCACGCCCGCCTCGGTGGCGATGGTGACGAACATGTTCACGGGGTCGCTCTGGCCCGCCCAGCGCTCTTGGTTGGCGAAGAGCGCGTCGTGGAACGTCCAGAACGCCTGCTCCCCGGCCTCGGCGCCATCCAGCGCGGCGGCTTCGGCCGCCACGCACTCCGTGGCCTCGGCCGCGGCGGTGGCGTTGGGATGGATGCTTCTCAGCGGGAAGTGATAGAGCTCGAAGCGCACGTCCCCGCGCTCCAGCAACTCCATGACCACGGGCATGCCTTCTTCCAGGAACCTGGCGCAGAAGGGGCACTGCAGGTCCGTGAACTCGCGCACCACGTAGGGGGCGTCGGCTGGTCCGAGCACGTGTGCCGGCGGGCCGAAGAGCTCCTCGTCGCGCACCTCGGGCTGGAAGCGGATGGCCACCGTGGCGCCCTCCCCCTCCTCCGCCGCCGGCTCGACCGTGACGTACATGAGGTACTCCATCACCTCGATGGGCACCTCGCCCATACCGGATAGGTCCGAGGAGCGGCTCCTGAAGAAGTCGGCCACGGGCCCGGCGATGCCTTCGCCGTAACCGCTGGCGGCACCCACCAGGGCGCCGAGGAACCGCATGTTGGCGTCGTTGAGAGGCCCCTCGCCGCTCACGGCGGTGGTGACGCCCTGCACGGCATGGACCGTGAAGGTGAAGTCCGAGGCGGCCACGTAGCTGAACTCAGCCTCCGCCGCCTGCGGAGCGTAGTCGGCCAATTCTTCGAGCACCGACGCCGGCTCCTCGCCAATCTGGGCGTGAACGGTGGAGAAGGCCAGCAGCGGCAACAGGAGCAGCGCGAAAAGCACGGCCCGCAGGGGATCGCGTATGGGTCGTAGAGGGTTCTCGGACACTACGTCCACTGTACCGCGCGTGCGGCGCGGCTTGCTCACGGCGCGGCCGGTGTAGGGCTCAGCTGGTAGAGCGCCCCGAACTTGCGACGCAGGTAGCGGAGGTACGGCCCCGCGTCCAGCTGGGAGCCGGTGGCGCTCCCTAACAGCTCCGGCGGGTCGAACCTGCTTCCATGCCGGTGCACGTTCTGCCGCAGCCAGCCGAGCAGGGGCGCGAAGTCGCCGCGCCGCACGGGCTCCTCCAGCGGCCCCAGGTCGCGCTCCGCCGCCTCGTAGAACTGCACGCTCATCAAGTTGCCCAGCGCGTACGTGGGGAAGTAGCCGAACAGGCCCACGGACCAGTGGATGTCCTGCAGGCAGCCCTCCACGTCGTTGCTCGGTTCTATGCCTAGGTACTCGCGGTAGCGCTCGTTCCAGGCGTGCGGCAGGTCGGCCACGTCCAGGTCGCCATCCAGCAGCGCGGTCTCCAGCTCGAAGCGCACCAGCACGTGCAGGTTGTAGCTCACCTCGTCCGCCTCGGTGCGCACCAGGCTCGGCTGCGCCACGTTGACCGCGCGGTAGAACTCCTGGGGCGCCACGCCGCTCAGCTGCTCCGGGAAGGCCGCCTGTAGCTGGGGGAACTCGCCCTCCCAGAAAGCCAGGCTGCGCCCCACCAGGTTCTCCCAGAGGCGCGACTGCGATTCATGCGTGCCTAGACCGGCTCCCTGCCCCAGCGGCGTGCGTACCAGCGCGGGATCGATGCCCTGCTCGTACAGGGCATGGCCCACCTCGTGCAACGTGCCGAAGAGCGCCGTGCCCAGTTGGCCCTCCTCGTAATGGGTGGTTATGCGCACATCTCCCGCGCCCACGGTCTCGGCGAACGGGTGGATGGTCTCGTCCAGCCGCCCGTGCTCGAAGTCGTAGCCCACCCTGGCCGCCAGGGCCTTGACGTACCTCTCCTGCGCCGCAGCCGGGTAGCCGCGCTGCAGCACGCCCTCGTCGAGTTCCACGGGGCTGTCCCCGATCTCCGCCAGGAGAGTCACCTGCTCCTGGCGCAGGTGGGCGAAGGTGCTCCGCAGCTCGGCGGCCCTAGCGCCCGGTTCGTACTCGTCCAGTAGTGCGTCGTAGCGCTCGGTGGTGTAACCGACCGCGTCGGCCTCCTCGCGCTTGAGCTCGATCATCCGGGCCAGTTCCGGCTCGAACAGTCGGAAGTCGTTCTCCTCCCGTGCACGCGCCCAGGCCTGCCGACCGCTACTGCTGCTGCGAGCCAGTTCCTCCACCAGTCGAGTGGGCAGCTTGGTAGCGCGGTCGTACGCCCGGCGCCCCTCGCGCACCATGGCGGCCTCCACACCGTCGGCCGGCAGGTCCGCGGCCTCCAGTGCCGCCAGTAACTCCGCCATGCGCGGGCTGGTCCGGCGTGCGTGGGCGATCGAGCTGACCGTGGCATGGAGGTGCCCGCGACCCTCGGCGCCCCCAGGCGGCATGTTCGTGTCCTCGTCCCACGAGAGCAGGCCCGACACGTTGGCCAGGTCGTGGATGACGGCCGCCTCGACGAGGAACTCCTCCAGCAGTTGCTTGGCTTCCATCGCGCCTCCGATCGTGGCCGACTCTACCGCGCCCTGCGCGGGTTCGGACCCGGCCACGCCGGCGCCTCTACCCCGTTTATGCCGTATGGCGCGTGGTATCTTCCCACCATGATCGAGCTGCCCGACAGCGTCCACGAACTGGTGGCCGCCGAGCGCCAACTACTGACGGACCTGCTCGTGCTCCTCGGGAGGGTCGAGGCTGAACCGCAGGACGTGAGCGACGTGCGCACAGCCCTGGCGGACCTGGACGGTCTCTTCATGCTGGTGGTAGCCGGCGAGTTCAACGCCGGCAAGTCCAGCCTCGTCAACGCGCTGCTGGGCGAGAAGGTCATGCCGGAGGGCGTCACGCCCACCACCGACCGGGTCACCCTCATCACCTACGGTGAGGAGGCCAGTGAGAGCAGCGACGGACCCAACGTGGTGCGCCGCACCTTCCCCAACCCGCTACTGGACGCCGTGGCTTTCGTGGACACGCCGGGCACCAACGCCATCGTGGCCAAGCACCAGGAGCTCTCCGAACGCTTCGTGCCGCGCGCGGACCTGGTGGTGTTCGTCACCAGCGCCGATAGGCCCTTCACGCAGAGCGAACGCACCTTCCTGGAACTCATCGCCTCCTGGGGCCGCAAGGTCATCATGGTCGTCAACAAGTTCGACATCCTCACGGAGGAGGACGAGCGCCGGAAGGTGCTCGATTACGTGCGCGACAACGCCCGAGACACGCTGGGCGTGACCAGCGTAGAGGTGTACGGCGTCAGCGCCCGCCAGGGCCTGGCGGCGCGCCAGGCGCGCGACGAGGCCGCCTACGCCGCCAGCGGCATGATCCCGCTGGAGAACGCCATAGCCGCGCGCCTGGGCACCGACCGGGTGAAGCTCAAGCTGGCCTCACCGCTGGGCGTGGCGGCGCACGCCGCTGGGCAATACCTGGACGTGCTCGACAACCGCCTCGAGCTCCTGCAGGACGACAACACCACGCTGGCCGAGATCGACCGCCAACGCAAGCAGTTCGACCGCGACATGCAGCGCGACCTCAGCCTCTACATCGCGCGGCTGAAGGGCGTGCTGCAGCAGATAGAGAAGCGGGGCGAGGACTTCTTCGACGAGACCATCCGCCTGAGCCGCTTCCCCAAGCTCCTCAACTCCGAACGCATCAAGGAGGCCTTCCAGCAGAAGGTGGTGGGCAAGGCCGAGTCCGAGATCGACTCCGCCCTGCACGACCTGGTGGACTGGTTCATCCAGCGCAACCTGCAGTTGTGGGAGGACGTCATGCGCTACCTCAACGAGCGGCGCGCGGCCGAGCAGGCCAACGTCATAGGCGAGGTTGGCGGGCGCTTCCAGTACGACCGGCAGGCGCTGGTGCGCAGCCTGCGCGAGACCGCGGAGGAGGCGCTCGAGGAGTACGACCCCAAGACGGAGGCCGGCAGGTTGGCGGAGAAACTGCACGGAGCGGTGGTGCAGACGGGCATCATGGAGGTCGGTGGACTGGGCCTCTCGGCCGCTCTGGTGGCCATGATGACGGGCGCCGCACTGGACATCACGGGCATCGCCTTGGGGCTCACCGTCATGGGCGCCGGCCTCCTGGTTCTGCCGGGTCAGAAGCGCCGGGCCAAGCGCGAGTTGCGCGCCCAGATGGGCGAGCTGCAGGAGACCATCGAGAAGAGCATCCGCATGCAGTTCGAGTTGGAGCTCTCGCGCTCGCAGGAGAAACTCACGGGCGCCATAAGCCCCTACACTCGCTTCGTGGGCGCGGAACTGGAGCACCTGCACGAGCTGCGGGCGGAGCTGAAGGCGACGGCCGACAGGGTCACGGAGCTCAGGCGCCAGGTAGAAGCGCTCGCATGACCGAGAGACGCACGCGCGTGGCCTATCAGGGTGTGCCCGGCGCCTTCAGCGAGGAGGCGGCGGCCAACTTCGCGCCCGAGGCGGAGACCATCGGCTTCCCCACCTTCGAGGAAGCGTTCGAGGCCGCCGCCACCGGCGATTGCGACTTCGCCTGCCTGCCGGTGGAGAACAGCATCGCGGGCTCCATCAACCAGACCTACGACCTGCTCACGGAGTCCGTGCTGAACGTGGTGGGTGAGCAGATCGTGCGGGTGCACCACAACCTGCTGGTGAAGCCCGGCGTGACCCTCGAGCAGGTGAAGCGCGTCTACAGCCATCCTCAGGCGCTGGCGCAGTGCCAAGGCTTCCTCAGGCGCCACGGCTTCGAGGCCGTGACCGACTTCGACACTGCCGGGGCGGCCAAGCTGCTGGCCGAGAACGGCGGCGAGGGGCGCGCAGCCATAGCCAGCCGCCGAGCGGCCGAGACGTACGGCCTGGAGATAGTGGCCGAGCACATCGAGGACCTGCCCTTCAACTACACGCGTTTCTTCGTGCTGGGCGCCTCGGAACCGCCGGCGCCGACCGGGCTGAGCAAGAGCTCCCTGGTTCTCGCCACGCGCCACCGGCCCGGCGATCTGGTGGCCTGCCTGGAGGTCTTCCCCAAGCACGACATCAACATGACCAAGCTCGAGTCCCGGCCGCGGCGCGACAAGCCGTGGAGCTATCTCTTCTACATCGACATAGACGGCCACATCGACGAGCCCAACGTGGCGGCCGCCATGACGGACCTCATGCGCAAGGCGGCGTTCGTCAAGTTCCTCGGCAGCTATCCGGCGGCTCGGCCGCTGGAGGTGGCATGAGCCAGGACGAAGCACCGGCCATGCGCTTGGACGACGTGCTCAAGTTCTTCGGCATAGCCGCCACCGGCGGCCACGCCAAGCACCTGATCCAGGCCGGGGAGGTGCGCGTGAACGGCGCCGTAGAGACGCGGCGTAAGCGGCGCATCTTGGACGGCGACAGGGTGGAAGTGGGCGACGAAGCTTTCGTGGTGGAGTTGGTGCCGACCGCAGAGGAGTGAGCGGACCCGCGCCGCTCATGTCAAGCCACCGCAATCCGGCCCACCGGCCAGGGGATGAGCGGGAGCGTAGCCGCGCTCCAGGGCCTCCACGTGCGAGGCGCCCAGAGCGGCCACCGGCACGGCCTCGCCCGGGTACCAGAGGGTGCGCGAGGCGAAACTGCCCGCCCACGGCGAGCGGTACCTGACCGTCCAGCCTCGGCATAGCGCCAGCAGCCAGAGTTCCGGTGCGCCAGCGGCGGCGTAGCCGGCGGCCCGCTCCTGCGCTGCGGCGTCGTCACCCAGCTCCACGATCAATGACGCTCGCGCGGCCTCGAAAGTGCCCCAGACCAGCGCGGGCGTGGCGGCTCCACGGGCAGGCGCCAGCGCCAGGGGCGGCCGCCACAGCTCCGCAGGCCCCAGCCGCACGAGCGGCCGGACGTACACGGCCGCGCCGCCATGGGCAGCCACTAACCTCAGTTGTTGCTCCAGCCGGCGCAGGACGCTGGCCGCCTGCCCCGCTACGGGCCTGGCCCGCGCGGCGCGACCCCCGCGCAGCTCGGCCAGTACCGGATCGGCGAAGGCGCCCTGTTTGAGCCGGCTGAGGAACTCGCCGGCGCTCATGGGATCCTCCGTGGCCTGCTTGCCGACTCCGCCGCGCCCGCGCCGGCCCTCCCCGCCCTGGCGCCCGGTCACCTGCCCCGCACCGCGCCGCGGCGCCCATCGACCCTGCCTGCGCTTCCGTTCCATGACCCCAGGTTGCGCCGGCCCGGTGGCAGCCTGCAGCGAGGACGGGTAGCGGTGCCTAGGGTCGGTGCGCTGCGGTCGCGCCCCCAAGCGGAAGGTGGGCGGAGCGCATGCTAGACTCCCCACCTGGAAGTGGCGATACTCCCCTAGATAAGATGCCCAAACGCGAAGACATCAAGAAGATACTCATACTCGGCTCCGGCCCCATCGTCATCGGCCAGGCGGCCGAGTTCGACTACTCCGGCACCCAGGCCTGCAAGGCGCTGCGCAGTGCCGGTTACGAGGTGGTGCTGGTGAACTCCAACCCCGCCACCATCATGACGGACCCCGAGGTGGCGGACCGCACCTACATCGAGCCCCTCACCCCCGAGTTCGTGGAGAAGGTCATCGCGCTCGAGCGCCCGGACGCCCTCCTCCCCACGCTCGGCGGGCAGACCGCGCTCAACCTCGCCTCCCGCCTGAGCGAGCTCGGCGTCCTGCAGAAGTACGGCGTGGAGCTCATCGGCGCCAACTACGAAGCCATCCAGAAGGGCGAGGACCGCAAGCTGTTCCAGGAGGCCATGGCCAAGATCGGCGTGGCCACGCCGGCCGGCAAGATGGTCAGCAGCTTGGATGAGGCCCTCGACTTCGTCACCACCATCGGCTACCCGGCCATCATCCGCCCGAGCTTCACCCTGGGCGGCACGGGCGGCGGCATCGCCTACGACGAGGCGGAGTTCCGCAGCATCGTGAGCCAGGGCCTGCACGACTCGCCCGTCAACACCGTGCTGGTGGAGCAGTCCGTGCTGGGCTGGAAAGAGTACGAGCTGGAGGTGATGCGCGACAGCAACGACACCGTCGTCATCATCTGCTCCATCGAGAACTTCGACCCCATGGGGGTCCACACGGGCGACAGCGTCACGGTGGCGCCCGCGCAGACGCTCTCCGACAAGGAGTACCAGCGCCTGCGCAACTACGGCATCGACATCATCCGCGAGATCGGGGTGGACACCGGCGGCTCCAACATCCAGTTCGCCATCAACCCGGAGGACGGCTCGGTCATAGTCATCGAGATGAACCCGCGCGTCTCGCGCTCCTCCGCCCTGGCCAGCAAGGCCACCGGCTACCCCATCGCCAAGATCGCGGCGCTGCTGGCCGTGGGCTACCACCTGGACGAACTACCCAACGACATCACCCGCGAGACCAAAGCCGCCTTCGAGCCCAGCATCGACTACGTGGTCACCAAGGTCCCGCGCTTCGCCTTCGAGAAGTTCCCCGACGCGCCCGACACCCTGGGCACGCAGATGCGTTCCGTGGGCGAGGTCATGGCCATCGGCCGCACCTTCAAGGAGTCGCTGCTCAAGGCGCTCCGCTCGCTGGAGCTCGACGTACGCAGCGAGACGCACGATCTGACCGAGGAGGAGCTGGAGGCACGCCTCTACCCCAACCCGCGTCGTCTGCTGGCCGTGCTGGAGCTGCTGCGCCGCGGGCGCTCCGTGCAGTGGCTGCACGAGGCCACCCGCATAGACCCCTGGTTCCTGGGCCAGCTGCGCGAGATAGCCCAGGTGGAGCGGGAGATCCAGCAGCTGCCGGACCCGGCGACCTGGTCGTGGGAGCTGTGGCGCGAGATCAAGCGCATCGGCCTCTCCGACAAGGACGTGGCGCAACTCAAGGGTGTGGACCCCGCCGACGTCAGGCGTTACCGCCTGGCGAAGCGCGGCGAGCCCGTCTACAAGATGGTCGACACCTGCGCGGCGGAGTTCGAGGCCTTCACGCCCTATCTCTACTCGTCCTACGAGTGGGAGGACGAGCTGCCGCCCACTGAGGAGCCCAAGGTCATGATCCTGGGCTCGGGCCCCAACCGCATAGGCCAGGGTGTGGAGTTCGACTACGCTACCGTGCACGCCGTGTGGGCGCTGCAGGAAGCGGGTTACGAGACCATCATGGTGAACTCCAACCCGGAGACGGTGAGCACGGACTACGACACGGCCGACAGGCTCTACTTCGAACCGCTGACGTTCGAGGACGTCATCAACGTGGTGGATCACGAGAAGCCCGACGGCGTGATCGTCCAGCTGGGAGGCCAGACGCCCCTCAAGCTGGCGCGGGCGCTGGAGGAGGCGGGGGTGCCCATCTGGGGCACGCCGGCGGCGGCCATCCACGAGGCGGAGGACCGCGACGCCTTCCACGCACTGTGCGAGAGGCTGGGCGTGCCGCAGCCCGCCGGCGGCGTGGCGGCCGAGCCGTCCGCGGCGGCCGCGCTGGCCGAGCGCATCGGTTACCCCGTGATGGTGCGCCCCAGCTACGTGCTGGGCGGCCGCGCCATGCGCGTCGTCCGGTCGCGCGAGGAGCTCGACGCCTACTTAGACGTGGTCTACGCGGAGCTGCCCGGCAACCCCAGCATCCTGGTGGACGACTTCATCGAGGGTGCCACCGAGGTCGACGTGGACGCTCTGTCCGACGGCCACACCACCGTAGTGGCCGGCCTGATGGAGCACATCGAGCTGGCCGGGGTGCACTCCGGCGACAGCGCCACCATCACGCCGCCCGTCAGCCTGTCGGACGAGGCTGTACGGAGGATCGAGGAGTACACCGTCAAGCTGGCCGAGGCCATCGGCGTGCGCGGCCTTATCAACGTGCAGTACGTCGTGCGTGGCGACGAGGTGCTGGTGGTCGAGGCCAACCCGCGCGCCAGCCGCACCATCCCCTACCTCTCCAAGGCCATCGATCACCCGTTGGCCAAGTACGCCGCGCTCATCGCGGCCGGGAAGAGCCTGGAGGAGATCGGCTTCACCGCCACTCCGCGGCCCGAGGTCTACAGCGTGAAGGAGGTAGTGCTGCCGTTCCTCAAGTTCGCCGGCGTGCTCCCCGTGCTGGGCCCCGAGATGCGCTCCACGGGCGAGACCATGGGCGTGGACGCCGACCCGCACCTGGCCTACTACAAGGCGGCGGTGGCGGCGGGCCAGCGCTTCCCGCTGCCGGAGGAGGACGCCACCGTGCGCCTCATAGGCGAGCCGCTCACCGAACTGATCCCGGAACTGGAGCGGCTAGGATTCACCGTGGAGGTCGGCCTCCCCGGAGAGGGTCAAGACGCCTACGACCTGCTGTTCGACGTGGAGCACACCCGGGAACTGAGGCGCGCGCTCGAGAACGGCGTGCCCTTCTGCACCACCTTGGAGGGAGCGCGCTGGACCGTGAAGGCCTTGGCTGCGCGCGCGGCCAACGACCCGCAGGTCTACGCTCTGCAGGACCTGCACGCCGCCCAGGTGGCCGCCGACTGAGCGTCAGCTTCGCTGGACGGTTCTACCGAGGACGGTTCTACTGATCAGGCACCGGCTCCTGGTCGGGCGCAACTGGCGTCTCGCCGTCGTGCCCCGCCACGTCGTCCAGCAGGCCGGCGCCCAGTTCCTCGTCGTCCAGTCCCACGACGACCTCACGCCGGCCCACGGGCAGGCGCTGCCTAAGCGACTGAGCGTAGGAGGCCAGGGAGGCCAGGGCGCTGTCCACAGGCTGACGTAGCAGGAACTCGCCGCTGTCCACGCGGGCCACCAGGTGCATCGGCGCCTCCGAGAAGCGCTCCAGGATTCGGAGGACCAGGTCGCGGCTCAAGTTCACGTCCTGCGCCAGCTCCTCCAAGAGGAACACGGACGGCGCCCTGTTGCGCGCCAGCCGCGTCAGCACCTCGGAGGCGGCGCCGCGTTCCGCCACCCGTGCCGTGACGCTCTCCTCGAAGCGCTTGAGGCCCTTGTCGAACAGGCCGTCGTGCGCGAAGTGCGTCTCGAGGTCGAGGGGGGTTACCGGCACGCTGGCGTGCAGCTCCTCCAGTCGGGCCAGCGCCTCCCAGCTCCAGAGGGTGGCGCGGGCCAGCTCGGCCGGGTGACTCAGGCGGATGAGGTCGACGTGGTCGCCCACCACCGCCATGTAGTTGGCAGGCGACTCGCGTCGCCGTGCCAGCAGGCCGGCCCAGTCCAGCCGCTCGCCACTGCGCAGCAGCTGCACCAGCACCTTGTAGCGCCTGCGGCCCAGGTCGGCATGCAGGAAGAGTACGCCTGTGGTGAGGGGTTCGATGCGGTAACCGAGCCGGGTGAAGGTGCGCCTGAGCCGCGACGACAACGCCACAGCCGCCAGCGCCGCTGCCTGCTCCTCGGCATCCTTGTGAGCCGGACCGCGAGCGGGCCGGGCTGAGCGACCCTCGGTTGCTGCGGCCTGCCGCTGCCCGCCGCCCCCCTCAGGGGCAGCGTCCGCGCCGGCTTCCCACAGTGTGCCCTGCTGATCGGCGCGGCCACCGGCCTCGGCCGGACCGGGGGCG
>CAYXUE010000014.1:44130-46199 GCA_964467885.1 uncultured bacterium
GT
Source organism: uncultured bacterium (assembly GCA_964467885.1). Taxonomy (GTDB): domain Bacteria; phylum Deinococcota; class Deinococci; order Deinococcales; family Trueperaceae; genus JAAYYF01. The sequence goes on from CAYXUE010000014.1 coordinate 44,133, forward strand.
CCTCGACCACGGAGTCAGGCTGGCCTGCCGCCAAGCCGTCCTTCTCCAGCTCCGAAAGTGCGCTCTCCGCCTCGCGCACGGCCAGGCGGGGGTCGAGGCTAGTGCGCTCGGGGTCGGGCTCCTCGCTCGCGCCGGCCCACTCGGTGGTGGGTTCGCCTGGCTTGGCGAAGCGGCGCTCCTCGCGGACCACACCCGCGGAGGGAGCGGAGGCCCTAGCGGCATCCGACCCCTGACCCGCGTGGCTGCCCGCTTCGTGCTCGGCCACCTGGTCCGCCACAGGTTCGGCCTGAGCGAGCTGGGCGTCCTGCCCGGAGACTTCGCCCTCCGTTCCGGACGGCTCGGCGGTCGCCTTGCTCTCCTCGTCCGCCCGCGCCACGGCGGTGATGGCGAACCGGTCGTCGGCCAGCTGCGAGACGAGCAGTTCGTCGTTCACGTCCAGGCCATGCGTGCTGTAGAGGGGTCCCAACCCCGACACCACGCGGGGGCCGCTCATGTGCACCTCGTGCTCGTCACCCGTCAGGGTATCGACCACGGTCACCGAACCGCCGTCCGGGAACAGGCCGATCATGGTCCGGGGCAGCGTCATGTTGCCGCCCCTGAGGCAGACACGTGTGAGCGGGTAGCGGTACTCGTGGGCCATCTGAAACTCCTGGCTCTGCTTAGTGGCGAAGTCTACCAGACCAGCGGATGACTACCGCTTTGGCGCTCCGCACCCAGGCGTCAGCCGAACCTGAGCACGCGGCGCTTCTTGCGCTTCGGGGCCTTCTCTCCCCCGTTCGTACTCGGCTCCGCTGGCCGGTTGCTACCGGTCTTCTCGGTACTGCTGCGCTGGGCGTCGGCCTTCGCTTGGCTGGCCGGCCTGGAGTCAGCGTCCTTGGCGGTCTTCTTCTTCGGACCCTTCGAACCGGCGGCCTCCTTGCCCTTGCCGTTGGTCGCCTGCTTGCCCCGGTTGGCGGCCGCTTTCTCCGCCTTGGCCTTCGGCGCGGGTTTCTCGGTCTTGCCGCCGGCCTGCCTGCCCTTGCCCTTGGCGGCCGCGGCACCCTTGTCACCGCCGGCCTTGCGGCTGCCCCGCCCGTTGCGGGTGTCCTCAGCCACGCCTTCCGCCACGCCCTGCATGGGGCTCTTCAGTGTCTTGGGTGGGCGGGTGACCACCACGCGCTCCTCCGGCTCCACTTCCGGCATCTCCATGTCGGCCGGTATGAGGTCGATCTGCCTCTGGGTGGGGTTGGCCGCGAGGATGCGCACCTCCACCCGGTCGCCCAGGCGGTACTTCTTGCGCGTGTGCTTGCCCATGAGCATCAGAGAGTCCTCGAGGTAGAGGTAGTAGTCGTCCTCCAGGTGACTCACGTGCATCAGGCCCTCGACGCCGTTGGGCAGCTCGAGGAACACCCCGAAGTTGGTCACCCCGACGATGATGCCGGTGAAGGCCGTGCCGATCTCGTCCTTGGCCCAGCGGGCGTGGAAGTAGCGCGTGAGGTCGCGTTCGGCATCCTCGGCCACGCGCTCGCGCACGCTGATGTGCTCGGCCAGCACCGGGAAGTCGGTGCGCATGCGCTCCTTGAGCGTGGGCGAGAGGCGGTGCTGCAGCATGCCGCGCACCACGCGGTGCACCACCAGGTCCGGGTAGCGGCGGATGGGGCTGGTGAAGTGCAGGTAGCTCTTGAAGGCCAGCCCGAAGTGCCCCAGGTCCTCCGCGGAGTACTTGGCCTGCTTGAGGCTGCGCAGCAGCAGCGTGTTCACCAGCTGCGCCTCGGGCTTGCCGGCGGCCTGCCGCAGGATGTTCTGCAGGTCCTGCGGACCGGTGTGCTCCAGATCCAATGTGTAACCGAGCTTGCCCAGCGCTTTCTGCAGCGCCGCGATCTTCTCGTCGCTAGGGTCCTCGTGGATGCGGTAGAGGGCGGGGATGTCGCGCCGCGTGAGCTCCTGCGCCACCAGGCGGTTGGCGAGCAGCATGAGCTCCTCGATCATCTGCCGCGCCTCGTCGGAGCGGATGGGAGTCACGTGCAGCGTGCCCTCGTCGTCCACGTCGACCTTGGCCTCCGTGAAGTGGAAGTCGAGCGCGCCCGC
>CAYXUE010000015.1:0-43549 GCA_964467885.1 uncultured bacterium
GAGGAAGCCACGCTGACTGACCCGGACGAGGCCGAGCGTTTCATGCAGGAGAGCGGCGCCGACTACCTGGCTGTGGCCATCGGAACGTCGCACGGCGCCAACAAGGGCAAGGGCCGGCCCTACATAGATCATGCGCGCATCAGCGAGATCGCCAGGCGTGTGCCCACTCCGCTGGTCATGCACGGCGCCTCGGCCGTTCCGGCGGCCCTGGTGGAGCGCTTCCGCGCGGCCGGCGGCTCGTTGGAGAGCGGCGTGGGCATCCACGAGGACGACGTGCGGCAGGCAGTGACCCAGGGGATAGCCAAGATCAACACGGACACCGACCTGCGCCTGGCCATGACCACGGCCATGCGCGAGGTCCTGCAGGCCAAGCCGCAGGAGTTCGACCCCCGCAAGATCCTTGGCCCGGCCAGGGACGAGATGCGGCAGGTGGTGGCCGAGCGCATGCGCGTGTTCGGCTCCGCGGGTCGGGCCGGTTGACGAGCGCGACCTGACCCCTAATGGTTCCTTGTAGGGCTAGCCGGCGTCCTCCCCGAGGGCGCCGGCGTCATCTCTGGCGGGATCCACGTAGACCGTGCGGTGCTGCGAGAAGTTCACGGCGCCCGGGGCGCCGCCCTTGACCTTCCAGACGTTCTTGCGCAGCGTGTAATCCACCGGCACGTTGCTGGAGCGGAACGCCTCCGAGTAGCCGGCCGCCAGCCGCGCGGCGAAGAGGACGGTGTCGAAGGGCACCTCCTTGCCGCCCGAGCGGATGATCACGTGGGAACCGCGGTAGCCTTGCGCGTGCAGCCACACGTCGCGCGAGCGGCCCACGCCGAACGTGACCTTGTCGTTGTCGCGCGCATTACGACCCACCACCACTTCGAAGCCGTGCGGACCCGAGAAGCGGATACCGGGCTGCGCGGTGGTCTGCTTCACGGCGCGGCGCTCCTCCTGCACCTGCGCCGCCAGTCGGGCCAGTTCGTCGTCCGGCAGCCCCTCCAGGCCCTCGAGGCGCGCCGCCAGAGCGGCGGCGGCCGCCTCCAACTCCGCCAGCTGATCCTGCGCCCTGGCCGCACGCGCCTCGCGCCGGCGCGCCTGGTCGTAGCGGGCGCGGGCGTTTCCGGCCGCGTCCTGCCTTGGGTCCAGCGCCAGCGTCACGCTCCCGCCGTCGAAGTCCTGAAGTCTCACCTCGTCCGCCCCCGGCTCGACCTGATGGGCGTAGGCCAACAGTAGGTCGGCCTCGGCGCGCAGGCGTTCAGCCTCGGTACTGGCCTCCATGGCCCTGCGGGCGTCCGCCACGCGCCGCTGCGCCAGTTGGAGCTGCTTCCTGAGACTGCCGGCCACCTCCGTCAGCCGCTGCTCACGGCGGTGACTTCGGAGCAGTGCCGCAGGGGTCTCGGCGGCGCCGTGCCTGCTCAGGAAGTCGCTGGGGGCAGCGGTCAGTTCCTGCACGAGTTGCACCGCCCGGTCCAGAGCCGGTCCCTCGAGCCGCGCACCCTCCCCGTCGTCTGCGGCAGCCGGGCGGCCGCCCTCATGCGCCGCTCGCAACGCCGCCGCCAGGCGAGGCCCTACGCCGTCGATGCGCTGCCCGACCTTGGCGATCGAGCCGCCTGCCAGCGCCGCCGCCAGCTCGCTCCGGTCGGCCTGGCGGGGATCGAGCTTGCTGTATGGCGGCGGCGGTACGTACTTCAGTCCTTTCTTCAGCTCGCGGTAGCGGTTCCGGTCCGCCAGGACCTGTCGCTCGACCCCGATTATGTGGCCGCGCTCGTCCAGGAGGATCAGGTTGGCGTTCCGCCCCGTGAGCTCGGCCACCAGCTCCACGGGTGGGGTGGGCACGAAACCCTCCTCGCCCGCGAAGGTGAGGCGCACCACCCGGTCCAGCTGCGGCTGGGTCACTGCCAGCAGGCGCCCGCCGGCCCTGGCGCGCAGTTGCTCCTGGAACGGTGTGCTGGGCCGCGAGGCCTCGGGCGCGCCCGCGCCCACTCTTATGTAGGGGTTGGGTGGCCGGCTGGCTATGTGGATGGTCAGTTCACCCAGCAGGGGGAGCACCGCGGTGCGGTCGTCGGGGAACCGCCACGGCAGCCTCTCGGCCGGCAGGGAGCCCGCCAGCTGGCGCAACTGTTCCGCGATGAGTAGCCCTTCCATCCGTAAGCTGGGTTGCTGGTCAGTTCAGCACGCGTTCGAAGCCACCGAGTCGCTCTTTGGCGTCGCTCACGTACTGCTTGAGGGGAAGATGCCACTCGCTGCCGGGCTCGGTGTAGTCCAGCGCCGCTTTGGCGTGCTGCAAAAGTCTGGGGGCGTAGGAGTCGCCCATCTGGGCGTAGACATCGGCCAGCATCTGCTGCGCGGCCACCCAGAACGGGTCGCCCACCTGGCTGGCGCTGGCAGCCTGCTCGTACCAGCTGGTGGCGTCGTCCAGCCTGAAGTACTCGAAGGCCACGCTGCCGAGGGTGATGCAAGCCGGGGCCGTAGCGCCGAGTTCGAGCGCCTGCTGCGCCAGGTTCGAGGCCCCGTCCAGGTCGCCGCGCCTCAGGTAGACGTCGGCCAGGTCAGCCAGCGCCTCTCCCCTGTACGAGTAGGAGGGATCCGTGACCACCTCGGAGAGCAGGAGCTCGGCCTGGTCCAGGCGGTCGGATTCGATCATGGCGAAGGCGGCTTCGTGCTGGGTGAAGGCGCGGTGCTCCGCGGGCGCCAACTTGAGGGCGTGCTGGTAGGCCGCGGCGGCCTCCTCGCTGCGCCCCAGTGCGGCCAGGGTCTGCGCGGTGGCGAAGGAGACGCTGTAGGAGGGGCCGTCCTCGTGATCGTCCAGCTGGGAAGCCTGCTCCAGCAGCTCCAGTGCCAGGTTGGGGTTGTCCAGCTCCAGGTGGCAACGTCCCAGCAGGTAGCGGTGCACGGCCAGCTCGTCGCGGCCCAGCACCCTGTCGTCCACCTGCTCGAGCTGCTCCAGGGCGTCCTCGGTTCGTAGCAGCTCGACCAGCGCTCCGGCGAGGCTCAGCCGCTCCGCGCCGGACTCGAGGTCGGGGGCCAGGGCCACGGCACGTTCGAACGCGTCGGCGGCCTCCTCCCACTCGCCCATCAGCTCGGCGCACTGGCCCAGCAGCGACCAGCGGCGCCACTCCAGGTAGGCCGGCAGTGCGCCCTCTTCGATGTCGTTGAGTCGCGAGGCAGCGCTGCGGGCCGCGTCCACCGCGAAGAGCGCGGCGGCGGCGTGGTAGGACGCCACGGCTAGGAGCTCGGGGTCGGGCGCCGTCTGGGCCGCCGGGGAGTTCTGATCGGTGTTCCTGCTGGCGCGGAGCCCACGCTTGACCTCACCCACGCTGGCGCCGCGGTACGCGGCGAACTCCCAGTAGAGCGCCCGGTAGAGCGGGTGCGACGCCAGGTTGGGATCCGAAGTGACGGCGTTGCGCAGCGCCGGTTGACCGTTCTCCAGGCCGTCCTCACCGTAGAGGGCGTAGAGCGCGGCTAGCTGCAGCCAGGTCGCTCCGAGCGCGTGGCGGTTGGGACCGTGGCGCAGGGCCATCTCGAGCATCGCGAAGGCGACGTCGTACTGACCCTCTGCCAGTGCCTGCCGCGCTGATTCGAGGTCAGGCTGGCGTTGGCGGCGGAACAACATGAATCACGCTACCACGCACTAAGGCGGACGGAGAGGCCGTTTACACACCGCCCGCGCGTGCGCGCATGCCGTCAGAGGCGGGAGGTTGTGACCACTCCCGCCCCTGGCTCCACGGGTGGCTCGGCGCGGTGGAAGGTCTCCACCAGTAGCCGTTCGGGCAGCTTGCGCATGAAGCCCAGCACCGAGAGAGCCTGCGTGCGGTAGCACGCCATGGCGCTGAGCTTCAGAGCCAGCTCCTCCCCCGCTTCCAGCCTGTGCGTCGGCGCCAGCCTCAGAGCATGCATGCGTTCTTCGGGCAGGAAGCCTGGCCGTTGCGGCCCTTCGAACGGCTTGTCGGAGGCGTAGTAGTAGAGGGCGTCCACTCGGTGGGCGCTGCGCTTCACGGCCTCCGTGGCCAGCCGGCTGGTGACCACGTGGTCGGGGTGGCCGTTCGAGCCGTTGGGAGGGAAAGTGAGCACTGCTCTGGGCCTGGTGCGCTCGATGGTGGTCACCATCAGGTCGAGGAGCTCCTCCTCGGGAACGGTGACCAGGCCCGCGTGCGGGGGCATGCCCCGGTCGTCGTCCGGCACGTAGTCCTGGTAGTCGGCCACGGTCACGTCCGCCACGCCCAGGGTGTCCAGCGCTTCCCGCAGCTCGGCCTCGCGCACACGCGGCAACTCCTCGCGCGTGGCAAGTCCCAGCGTGCGTCCGGCGGCGCCTTTGGTGAGCGTGAGCACCGCCACGCGGCCGCCAGCAGCCGCCGTGCGTGCCAGGAGCGCCCCCGCACCGAAGACCTCGTCGTCCGGGTGGGGAACTATCAGCAGCAGGTCTGTCATAAGGATAAGAGTAACCCTGGCCCCGAGCCGCCTTCGCCCTACAGGTGTGAAGAAGCCTTCCTTGTCATGCTGTCCTGGAAGGGCGATGATTAAACAGTGCACGACGGAACTCAGAGCAAGGGCGCACGTTTCCAGGTAGCCAATTTCCTGCCCCGCAGGTCGGATTACAGCCGCAAGGCGGTCAAGTTCGATGTTCTCGCGGGCATAACCGTGGCCTTCGTGGCCCTGCCACTGGCGCTGGGGTTCGGCGTCACCTCCGGTGCGGGAGCCACTGCGGGCGTGGTCACCGCCATCGTGGCGGGCATCGTGGCCGCTATCTTCGGCGGTTCCGACTTCCAGGTCACCGGCCCCACCGGCGCCATGACGGCGGTGCTGCTGCCCATAGTGGCGGTGCACGGGCCCGGAGCTCTGCCCATACTGGGTGTGGGCGCAGGCCTGATTCTGATCGTGCTGGCCTTCGCGGGCGTCGGCAAGTACGTGAGGTACATACCGTGGCCGGTGGTCACCGGCTTCACCAACGGCATCGCCGTCATCATCTTCCTGCAGCAACTGCCCAACGTACTGGGCGTGAGCGCGCCTTTGGGCGAGAGCATCGTCAGCATCTCCATCGAGACGGTGCGCCTCTGGCTGGGCGAGCCCGGCATGCTCACCATCCTGCTGGCACTGCTGACCATCGCGCTGAACGTGGGCTGGGGCCGGGTGCAGCAGCTCAAGGCCGTGCCCGGCAGCATGGCGGCCATGGTCATCGCCACCCTGGTGTCGTTGCTGCCGGTCTTCGAGAACGTGCCGCGCATCGGCGCCATCCCGCGCAGCCTGCCACTGCCGATGCTGCCCTCGCTGGACGTGGGGCCCGGCATGGTGGAGCTGGCGCGCGCCTCGCTGGCCATCGCCGTACTGGCGGCTCTCGAGAGCCTGCTCAGTGCCGTGGTGGCCGACGGCATGACGGTGGGCAAGAAGCACGACCCCGACCGCGAGCTGTTCGGTCAGGGCCTGGGCAACGTGGCGACCGGCCTCTTCGGCGGGCTGCCCTCCACGGCGGCGCTGGCGCGCACGGCGGTGAACGTGCGCTCGGGGGGCCGCACCCGCCTGGCCGCCATCGTGCACGGGCTGGTGCTTCTGCTCATAATCCTGTTCCTGGCGCCGCTGGCCAGCCGCATACCGCTGGCGGTGCTGGGCGGCATCCTCATGGTGGTGGCCGTGCGCATGGTGGACCGCGAGGCGTTCCGCCTGATCGTGCGCAGCACGAAGTCGGATACCTTCGTGCTGCTGCTGACCATGCTGGTCACCATCCTCTTCGACCTCATCCTGGCCATCGAGGTGGGGCTGATAGCGGCCGCCATCCTGTTCATCATCCGGGTGAGCAACATGTTCACCGTGAACCCGGAGAGGCTGATAGGGCTGGACGGCGAACCCGAGGTACCCCGCTCAGAGGAGGAGCGTCAACTGCACAAGCAGGTGGTGGCCTACCGCGTGGACGGGCCCATCTTCTTCGGCGCCGCCGAGCGGTTCATCGACCAACTGCTGAAGGTGGACAAGAACGTCAAGGTGGTGGTGCTGCGGCTGAAGCGCGTGCCCGTCATGGACGCCACCGGCGTCACCGCCCTGCGGGCCATCAACGATCAGCTGACGCGGCAGAACGTGGCGCTGCTCATCTCGGGCCTGCAGCCGCAGCCGAAGGAGATCCTCAAGCGCATGGGCGTGTACGAGGAGATCACGCGCGACGGCGCCTCGGACTTCGTGACGACCGAGCTTGCGCTCGAGGTCGCGGAGCGCAAGCTGGCCGAGGAGCAGGTTGCCAAGCGTAAGGGTTAGTTGACCGAGGCGGGTTTCTTCACTTCGAACGTCAGTGTCTCGCCCGGCTGCGAGCTGGGTCTCACCAGCACGGTGTCACCGTCGGTGACCTTGCCGGCCAGGATCTCGCGCGAGAGCGGCGTGCTCAGGTGGTCGCGCACGGCGCGGCTCAGCGGCCGGGCGCCGAAGACCGGGTCGTAGCCCACCCGCGCCAGTTCGTCCAGCGCTTCCGGCGTGACCTCCAGATGGATGCGGCGGTCGTCCAGGCGCCGTTGCAGCCGCTCGATCTGCAGCTCGGCGATGGTGCGGATCTGGCCCTGGTCGAGGGCGTGGAAGACTATGACCTCGTCCACCCGGTTGAGGAACTCGGGCCGGAACTGCGTGCGCAGCTCGCGGAACACCAGCTCCTTCAGCTCGTCGTAGCCGGTACCGCGCCGGCCGGCCTCGAGGATCTGCGGCGAGCCGATGTTGCTGGTCATGATGACCACGGTGTTGCGGAAGTCCACCGTACGGCCCTGAGCGTCCGTCAGGCGCCCGTCGTCCAGCACCTGCAGCAGCGTGTTGAACACGTCGGGGTGGGCCTTCTCGATCTCGTCCAGCAGGATCACGGAGTAGGGCTGGCGCCTTACGGCTTCGGTCAGCTGGCCACCCTCCTCGTAGCCCACGTAGCCCGGCGGGGCGCCGATGAGCTTGGCCACGTTGTGACGCTCCATGTACTCGGACATGTCGAGGCGGATCATCTTCTCCTCGCTGTCGAAGAGCTGGGCGGCGAGCGCCTTGGCGGTCTCCGTCTTGCCCACGCCGGTGGGGCCCAGGAAGATGAACGAGCCGATGGGCCGGCCCTCGTCCGCCAGCCCAGCGCGCGAACGCCGGATGGCGTCGGCCACCGCGGTGATGGCCTCGTCCTGGCCGATGACGCGCTTATGCAGCTCGTCCTCCAGCTGCAGGAGCTTCTCGCGCTCGCCCTCCAGCAGCTTGGCCACAGGGATGCGGGTGGCGCGCGCCACCACCTCCGCCACCTCTTCCTCACCCACGTTGAGGCGGGCGTACTTGGCGTCCTCCAGTTCCTGGGTCAGGCGCTCCACCTCGGCCTCCAGCTTGGGCAGCTCGCCGTAGCGCAGCTTGGCGGCGGTCTCCAGGTCGTACTCGCGTTCGGCCGTCTCGATCTGCGTGCGGATCTGGTCCAGCTGCTCCTTATCGGCCACGTACTCCTCGAGGATGGCCCGCTCCGCCTCCCAGTCGGCTTGCGCCTGGCCGATCCGGTCCGTGACCAGCTTGAGCTCCTCCTCTATGCGCAGGAGCCGCGCGGCCGAGTCGGGGTCGGCCTCGCGCTTCAGGGCCTCGTGCTCGATCTCGAGCTGCAGCTTGCGGCGCCTGAGGTCGTCGATCTCCTCGGGCAGCGAGTCGAGCATCACCTGGATGCGGCTGGCGGCCTCGTCGATGAGGTCTATGGCGGAGTCCGGTAGGCGCCTGTCGGTGATGTAGCGGTGCGCCATGGTGGCCGCGGCGATGATGGCCGGGTCCGTTATGTCCACCCCGTGGTGCACCTCGTACTTGTCCTTGATGCCGCGCAGGATGGAGATGGTCTCCTCCACGCTGGGCTCGTCCACGAAGATGGGCTGGAAGCGGCGTTCGAGGGCGGCGTCCTTCTCGATGACGCGGTACTCGTCCAGCGTGGTGGCGCCCACCATGCGCAGGTCGCCGCGCGCCAGCGGGGGCTTGAGCATGTTGCCGGCGTCCACGGCGCCCTCGGCCTTGCCGGCGCCCACTATGGTGTGCAGTTCGTCGATGAAGAGGATGATCTGCCCGGCGGAGCGCGCCGTCTCCTCGATGACGGCCTTGAGGCGCTCCTCGAACTCGCCGCGGTACTTCGCGCCGGCCAGCAGGCTGCCCATGTCCAGTTGCACTATGCGCTTGTCCTGCAGGCCTTCGGGTACGTCCTTGTTCACCACGCGCAGGGCCAGGCCTTCGGCGATGGCCGTCTTGCCCACGCCGGGCTCGCCTATCAGCACGGGGTTGTTCTTGGTGCGGCGCAGGAGGATCTGCACGGTGCGGCGGATCTCGTCGTCGCGGCCGATCACCGGGTCCAGCTCGCCCTTGCGCGCCCGCTCGGTGAGGTCGATGCCGTACTTCTCGAGCGCCTCGAAGGTGCTCTCGGCCGAGCGGCTCTCCACGTTGCGGCCGCCGCGGATGGCCAGCGCGGCTTCCGTCAGGGACTTCTCGTCCGGTAGCGAGTTCAGCTGCTGCCCCGCCGTGCGGCGCAGGGCCACGAGCAGGGTGTCGGCCGCCACGAAGGCGTCCTGCCACTCGCCGGCCAGTACGTTGGCCGCGTCGAAGGTGCGGCTGAGTTCGTTGCTGAGGTACTGCGCGGTCTCGCCGCTGACCTTAGGTAGCTTGCTCAGTTCGGCGTCCACCGCGACTCGGGCGGAAGCGGCGTCGCCGCCGGCTCGTTCCACGACGCGCGAGGGCAGACCAGCGGGGTCCGCCAGCAGCGAGGCGGCCAGATGCAACGGCGTCACCTGCTGGTGCTGGCGTGTGCGCGCCACGGCCTGCGCGCTGGCCACGAGTTCTAGTGCAGCTTCGGTGAAGCGTTCAGCGTCCATGCGGCGATGATAGTAAGTTGAGTCTACTATTGTCAACTTTCCTTACTACCATCACCGCTGGTCCGCTCAGCTCTCCGTCCCTCTACTCCTGGTCGTCCTTGAACTCCGAGACGAGGGTGCCCAAGGAGGCCTTGGCGTCGCCGAAGAGCATGCGGGTGTTCGGCTTGTAGAACAGCGCGTTCTCCACGCCGGAGAAGCCCGGGTTCATGGAGCGCTTCAGCACGAAGGTGGTGCGGGCGCGGTCCACGTCGATGATGGGCATGCCGTACAGCGGGCTGGCCGGGTCCTCGCGCGCCGCCGGGTTCACCACGTCGTTGGCGCCGATGACCACCGCCACGTCCACTAAGTCCATGGTCGAGTTCACGTCGCCCGGTTCCACCAGCTGGTCGTACTCCACGTTGGCCTCGGCCAGCAGCACGTTCATGTGCCCCGGCATGCGCCCGGCCACGGGGTGGATGACGTAACGGACCTCGGCGCCGTTGGCTTCCAGCAGGTCGGCCAGCTCCTTCACCACGTGCTGAGCTTGCGCCACCGCCATGCCGTACCCGGGCACGAAGATCACGTTGTTGGCCGCCTCCAGGATGAAGTAGGCGTCCTCGGCGCTGATGGGCTTGATCTCGCCCTCTACCTCGGTGCCGCCACCCGCCACGGCCGAGCCGAAGCCACTGAAGAGGACGTTCGAGAGCGAACGGTTCATGGCCTTGGTCATGATGCGGGTGAGGATGAGGCCCGAAGTGCCGACCAGAGCGCCTGCGACGATCAGTACGGTGTTCTGGATGGCGAAGCCCGTGGCCGCCACAGCCAAGCCCGAGAACGAGTTGATGAGCGAGATGACGATGGGCATGTCGGCGCCGCCGATGGGTATCACCATCAGCACGCCCAAGGCCAGTGAGAGGACGAGGATGAGTAGCAGCAGCGCGTAGGAAGTAGCGGGCGAGATGATGAAGAGCACGCCCAGGATGACCACAGCCACCAGGAGCAGGGCGTTCACCAGCTGCTGGCCGGCGAAGAGCACCGGCTTGCCGGAGACGCGCTCGGACAGCTTGGCCCAGGCCACCAGAGATCCGGTGACGGTGAAGGCACCGATGACCACGGCGGCGAAGATGGCCGTGGCCGTGACGGGATCGGCGTCGCGGAAGCGCAGGTACTCCACCCAGCCCACGAACATGGAAGCGGCGCCACCCGTACCGTTCAGCAGGGCCACGAGTTCGGGCACTTCCGTCATCTTCACGCGTCTAACGGCCCAAACGCCGACGACCGAACCCACCGCCAGACCCACGACGACCCACACGTAATCGATCCCGGACAGCAGCAGCGTGACGACCACGGCGATGAGCATGGCCAGCGCGGACATGAGGTTGCCTCGCCGGGCCGTGGAGGCGCGCCCCAGCATCTTGATGCCGATCACGAAGAGGATGGCCGCAGCGATGTACGCGAGTTCTATGACCTGCAGCACCGCTTACTCGTTCCCCTCTCCGCTGCCCTTGCCAGCACCGGCACGGAACATGCCCAGCATCTTGTCGGTCACCAGGTAACCGGCCACCACGTTGATGGTGGCGAACACGACCGCGAGGACCGCCAGCGCGGTCCCGAACGCCCCTTCGATGCCCGTGGCCACCAGCGCTCCCACCAGGGTGATGCCCGAGATGGCGTTGGTGCCGGACATGAGCGGCGTGTGCATCTGCGAGGGAACCCGCTGGATGAGCTCGAAGCCCAGGAACGACGCCAGAACGAAGATGAAGAGGAGTGAGAGGATGCTCATCGCTTTCCTTCCAGGAGCGCCGCCACGCGCTCGTCTCGTACCGCGCCTTCCGCGGTTAGGAGGCAGGCTCCCACCACCGGGTCCTCGGGGTCGAGCACCAGCGTGCCCGCCTCCTTGTCCCACATGTGTTCCAGTAGGAAGTAAAGGTTGTTGGCGTACATCTGACTGGCGTCGCTGGCCACCTGGCCGGGCATGTTGGCCAGGCCCGCGATAAGGACCCCACCACCCGTGACGACCTCCTCGCCGGCCACAGTGCCCTCCACGTTGCCGCCGGTGGAGGCGGCCAAGTCCACTATCACGCTGCCCGGCTTCATGCCGGCCACCATCTCGGCGCTGATTATCCGGGGAGCCGCCCGGCCGAACACCTGTGCGGTGGTGATTATCACGTCAGAGTGAGCGCAGATCCGCGCCAGCTGCCTGCGCTGGCTCTCGAGCTGCTCCGGGGTGAGCTCGCGCGCGTAACCCTGCTCGGTCTGCCCCGTGTCGCCCACGTCGATCTCCACGAACTTGGCGCCTAAGCTCTGCACCTGCTCCTTGACCACGGGCCGCGTGTCGTAAGCCTCGACCCGCGCCCCCAGGCGCTTGGCGGTGGCGATGGCCTGCAGTCCCGCTACCCCCGCTCCGATGACCAGCACGCGCGCAGGCGGGATGGTACCCGCCGGGGTGCTCATCATGGGGAAGGCCAGATTCGAGCGCTGGGCCGCCAGGATCACGGCGGCGTAGCCCGCCAAGCTGGCCTGACTGGATAGCGCGTCCATCTTCTGGGCGTAGGTGGAGCGCGGTATGAGTTCCATGGCCAGGGCGCGCAGGCGCCGTTGCGCCAGCCGGCCCACCAGCTCCGGGCGGAAGAAGGGGTCGAGGAAGCCCGCGGTCATCGTCCCCTCCCGGAGTCCCTCCACCACCTCCAGAGGCAGCGGGTTGAGGTGCAGAAGCAGGTCGGCACCCGCCATCAGCTCGCCCCACTCCCCCAGTTCCGCGCCCGCAGCCTCGTAGTCGGCGTCGGGGATGAGGGCCCTTTCACCCAAGCCACGCTCCACCGCTACGGTGGCGCCCAGACGTTGCAGCCGGTCCACAGCCTGCGGCGTCAGCGGAACTCTGGTCTCACCCGGTTCCCTGTCCTTCAACACGACGATTCTCATGATGGCTCATCATGGCACGTGTCCTGGACGCCGACGAGGGACTTTCGGGCCAACCGGCTACCCCGCGGACTGCCCTTATACTCGCTGGCGATGAAACGAATCGGCGTGCTTACTAGCGGCGGTGACGCTCCCGGCATGAACGCGGCGATCCGGGCCGTGGTGCGGACCGCCATCCATGACGGTATCTCCGTCTCCGGCATCTACCGCGGCTACCAGGGCCTTATAGACGACGAGATAGTCGAGTTCGGCCCCCGCAGTGTGGCCAACATCATCCAGCGGGGCGGCACCGTGCTGCGCACGGCCCGCAGCGAAGCCTTCTACGGGGAGGAGGGCCGCGCCCAGGCGGCGAGGGTGCTGCAGCAGCGCGGTATCGAGGGCCTCGTGGTGATAGGTGGCGACGGCAGCTTCCGCGGCGCCGAGGCGCTGCACCGGGAGCACGGCGTAGAGGTGGTGGGCATACCCGCCACCATCGACAACGACATCAACGGCACGGACGTCTCCATCGGCTTCAACACTGCGCTCGACGTGGGGCTGGACTCGGTCGACCGCCTGCGCGACACGGCCGCCAGTCACGACCGCGTGTTCCTAGTGGAGGTCATGGGCCGGCATGCCGGGCACCTGGCCCTGCACGTGGGGGTGGCCGGCGGCGCGGAGGCGATCGTGGTGCCCGAGGTGCAGATGCCGCTCGATCAGGTGTGCGACCTCATCATCGACGCCGAGAAGCGCGGCAAGAACTCCAGCGTGATCGTGGTGGCGGAAGGGGCCTACGAAGGCGGAGCGCGCGTCATCGAGCACGCCCTACTCGAGCGGGCAGGCTACGAGGTGCGGACCGTCATCCTGGGCCACACTCAGCGGGGCGGCAGCCCCAACACCCGCGACCGGGTCCTGGCCTCCCGTCTAGGCTTCCACGCCGTGCGCGCCCTCGTGAAGAGGGAGGGCGCCATCATGGTGGGCAACGACCGCCGGCAGGTGGTGCACGTGCCCCTGGCCGAACTGCCCCAGCACAAGAAGGACATCGACCACGAACTGCTGGAGATCGCGGCGGTGCTGGCCATCTGACGGCGCTTAGGCGTCAGGCCCGGCGAATCCTGACGAAGCGGTCCTTGCCACGCTGCAGCACCCGAGGCTCGCTCAGCTCGACGCGCAGCTGCGGATCTTCCACCACCTCGCCGTCCAGGCGCAGGCCGCGGTTCTGCACCAGGCGGCGCGCCTCGCCGTTCGAGGCGGTGAGCCCCGCGAGGGTGGCCAGACGCGCTACCGGCACCGCGCCGTCCTGCACGTCGGTCTCGGCCACCACGTACTCGGCCATCTCGTCGGGTATGCCGCCCTTGGCCACCTGGTCGTAGCGGCTCTCGGCGGCCGGCACGGCGTCCTCACCGTGGTAGATGGCCGTGAGGGCGCGTGCGAAGGTGCGGTGTGCACCCACGGGATCCTCTTCCAGCTGCGCCGCCAGCGGCGCCAGCTCCAGTGCCGTGCCCAGTTCCGCGTAGGTCATCAGCAGCTCGTCTCCCACCTGCATGGCCTTCTTGAACATCGACTCGGGCGGCTCGGCTATGCCGATGTAGTTGCCCAGCGACTTCGACATCTTCTCTACCCCGTCGAGTCCCACCAGCAGCGGGGTGGTCAGGGCCACCTGTGGCTCCTGGCCGTAGGCGCGCTGCACGTCGCGTCCCACCAGCAGGTTGAATAGCTGGTCCGTGCCGCCCAGCTCCACATCCGCGCGGATGGCCACAGAGTCGTAGGCCTGGCTCAGCGGGTAGAGGAACTCGTGCACGGAGATGGGCACACCCGCCTGGTAGCGCTTGGTGAAGTCGTCGCGTTCGAGCATGCGGGCCACCGTGTAGGTGGAGGCCAGACGGATCATCTCCTCGAAGCCGATCTCGTCCAGCCACTCGGAGTTGTGCCTGATCTCCAGCAGGTCGTCGTCCTGAACCAGTATGCGGGTGGCCTGCGCCAGGTAGGTCTCGCCGTTGCGGCGGGTCTCCTCCAACGTGAGCACCGGCCGCGTCTTGGAGCGACCGGAGGGGTCGCCGATGGTGGCGGTGCGGTCGCCGATGATGAGCACCACCTTGTGGCCCAGGTCCTGGAACTGCCGCAGCTTGCGCAGCACCACCGCGTGACCGATGTGAAGGTCGCTGCTGGAGGGATCCACGCCCAGCTTGGCGCGCAGTTGGCGCCCCTCGCGCTGGGCCAGTTCGAGCTTCTCGAGTAAGCCCCCCTCCGGCACGATCTGTTCGGCGCCGCGCTCCAGTAGCTCCAGTGCCGGCTTGTGGCGCTGCTCGGCCTCGGACCGTTCCATGTTCGACCTTGCCTTTCCTGCGGACGCGGCGGACCCGCGCTGTCGGCCGCTCTAGCGGCCCACGAGGTTCGCCCCCGAGCACGCCGGGTGCGTCAGCGGCGCAAATGTTATCACGTGCACCCTGCTACCATCGGACCGGTAGCGTGAAAGCAGGCTCGCCCACGCGGATCTGGAGGTTCCCGTGCAACTGGCACTCATCGGCTTGGGAAGGATGGGCGGCGACATGGTTCGGCGCCTCATCCGGGATGGCCACCAGGTGGTGGTCAACGACCTCGATCCCGCAGCCGTGGCGGAACTGACTCAAGAAGGCGTTCACGGCAGCGTGGTCCTCAAGGAGGTGCTGCAGGCGCTGTCGCCCCCGCGTGTGGCGTGGTCCATGGTGCCGGCCGGTGCGGCCACCGAGCAGGTGGTCACCGACTGCCTGGAGTTCCTCCAACCGGGCGACGTCATCGTGGACGGCGCCAACTCGAACTACAAGGACTCCATCCGGCGCGCGGTGGCGGCGGCCGAGCGGGGCGTCCTCTGGTTGGACGCCGGGGTCTCAGGCGGCATCTGGGGCCTGGAGGAGGGCTACAACCTGATGGTAGGCGGCGACGACGCCGCGTTCGAACTGCTGGAGCCCGCGCTCAGCAGCCTAGCGCCACCGGGCGGCCTGATGCACGTGGGGCCAGCCGGCAGCGGCCACTTCGTGAAGACCATCCACAACGGCATCGAGTACGGCATGCTGCAGGCCTACGCGGAAGGTTTCGAGGCGCTGCACGCCTACCCGCACGGCGACCTGGACCTGGGCGCCATCGCCGAACTGTGGACCAACGGCTCCGTTGTCCGCTCCTGGCTCCTGGAGCTCATGGTCAAGGCGCTGAAGGAAGATCCCGGGCTCGAGGCCATCGAGGGCTACGTGGGCGACAGCGGCACGGGCCGCTGGACGGTGGAGTTCGGCGTCGAGCACGAGGTGCCCATGCCCGCCATCAGCGCGGCCCTCTACTCGCGCTTCGTCAGTCGCCAGGACTCCAGCTTCGGCGCCAAAGTGGTGGCTGCGCTCAGGCACCAGTTCGGGGGCCACGCGGTGAAGCCGCACGAGGACGACCTGTGAGCCCCGCCGGCCCTCGGGCTCCCGCCTGCGCGTTCGTCATCTTCGGCGTCACGGGCGACCTCACGCAGCGCAAGCTCCTACCGGCCCTCTACCGCCTCCACCTGAAGGGCAGCCTCCACCCCGACAGCGCCATCATCGGGCACGCCCGCAGCGACCTCACGGTGGAGGACCTCAGGAAGCGCCTGCGGGAGGCCGTGGAGCGCGAGGTGCCTGAGTTCGACGAGGACGCGTGGAACGAACTGGCTTCCCGGCTGCACTACGTGCAGGGTGCCTACGATCAGAAGGAGGGCTTCCGGAAGCTGGCCAAGCTGCTGGAGGAACTGCAACTGCCAGGGCGCCTGTTCTACACGGCCACGCCGCCGCAGGTCTACGCTGACATCGCCCGCGAACTGGACGAAGCCGGCCTGGCCGCGGAGGAGGACGGGGGCTTCGCGCGTCTGGTGGTGGAGAAGCCGTTCGGTGTGGACTTACAGAGCGCCAAGGAGCTGAACGCCACGCTGCTGGCACGCTTCGAGGAGCGGCAGATATTCCGCATCGACCACTACCTGGCCAAGGAAACGGCGCAGAACTTGGCCGTGTTGCGTTTCGCCAACACGATGTTCGAACCGCTCTGGAACAACGCGCAGATCGACCACGTGCAGATCTCCGTGCTTGAGCCCCTCGGCATGGAGGGGCGGGGCTCGTTCTACGAGGGCGCGGGCGTGATCCGGGACGTGTTCCAGAACCACCTGCTGCAGCTCATGGCGCTGGTGGGCATGGAGCCCCCGGCCCGCTTCGACGCACGTGAGGTGCGCAACGAGAAGGTCAAGTTCTTCAGCGCGGTCGAGTGCCCCGAGCCGGGAGAGACAGTGCTGGGTCAGTACGTCAGCGGCAACGGCCATCCCGGCTACCGCCAGGAGGAGGACGTGGACCCCGGGTCGCGTCAAGCCACTTACGCCGCCGTGCGCCTGGAGGTCTCCAACTGGCGCTGGGCCGGCGTGCCCTTCTACCTGCGCTCAGGCAAGCGCCTCGCGGGCAAGGCCAGCGAGATCGTCCTGCAATTCAGGAACCCACCGCATGTGCCGTTCGACCTGGGCGCGCCGCTGGAGCCCGATCAACTCGTACTCCGGATCGCCCCCGACGAGGGTATCGAGCTGCGCTTCAACGGCAAGCACCCGGGGCAGCGCATCGAGCTCGGCCGCATCGCCCTCGACTTCGACTACCAGGAGACCTTCGACGCGCCCAACCCGGACGCCTACGAGACGCTGATCTTGGACGCCATGCAGGGCGACGCCACGCTCTTCATGCGCGCTGACGAGGTGGAGGCGCAGTGGCGCATAGTGGAGCCCATCCTCGACCGCGAGAACAGCGTCACTCCCGAGTTCTACGAGGCCGGCGGACCGGATCCGGAGGGCGCCTTCGAGTTGCTGCGGAAGAGCGGGCGCTCCTGGGTTCCCCCCACGGGGCTGAACGGGGACGCCTGAGCCGCGTGATACCTTGAGGCGTGTCCAGCACTACCGATAGATACGAAGCGCCGCGTACGTCACGCGACATCCGCGTACTGGGCGTGCCCATGGACCTAGGCGCCGGTCGGCGCGGGGTCGACATGGGCGTCAGCGCCCTGCGGGTTGCGAAGCTGGACAAGGCGCTGCGCCAACTGGGCCACAAGGTCGTGGATCTGGGCAACGTGGAGACCCCGGTGCCCGAAGCCACGCAGATGACGCCGCAGGCCGACCCCGCCGGACAACACCAAGGCGCGGCCGTGACCCAGCGCACGGGGGCGATGCACTACGCCGAGGCCATCGCCGCGGCCTGCCAGGCCGCCTACCAGCGCCTGCGCTCCTTGCCGCCGGAGGCGTTCGTGGTGGCCTTGGGCGGCGATCATTCCATCAGCATGGGCACCGTGGCCGGCGTGGCGCAGGGGCAGCGCACCGGCGTCGTGTGGGTGGACGCCCACGCCGACCTGAACACACCGGCAACCAGCCCTTCCGGCAACGTGCACGGCATGCCGATGGCCCACCTGCTCGGGCTCGGCTCCCCTCTCTTCCACGGCATGTGGGGCGGCGGGCCGGTCGTACAACCGGAAGACGTGGTGTACGTGGCGTTGCGGAGCGTGGATCCCGGTGAACGCGAGCTGATCCACGACCTGGGCATCCGCTACTTCAGCATGAAGGAGATCGACGAGCTAGGGATCGCCCACGTGGCCGCCGAGACCATCGAACGCCTGTCCGGTCTGGAGCGCGTTCATGTCTCGTTCGACGCGGACGCACTGGATCCGGACATCGCCCCTGGTGTGGGAACCCCCATCAAGGGCGGCCTCACGCTGCGGGAGGCGTTCCTGCTGATGGAGTTGTTCGCCGAGTCGGAGCTGGTGACCAGCCTCGACCTCGTGGAGGTGAACCCCATGCTGGACCGCGGCAACCAGACGGCTGAGACCATGGTCGACATGGCCGCCAGCCTCCTCGGCAAGCGCATCCTCTGACCGGCACCCAGCCCCTTCTACTCTCAGGTTCCTAATAACCGGCTCATAGGTAGGTACGCTCCCGTAGCGGGGTGTGCGTGCCGGCAGCCGCGCACCCCTCCGGATGAGAGCCGCTAGCAGCAGATTCACGCCGTCCAGGACGACAGATTTGCGTTTGATGTGACGTGCTAGAAGCACTTTTTCATCTACTACAGTTAATTGTCAGGAACTCCGGCTCTAACGTTATCCCACCTACGGGTTCGGTATGCCCGCGACAGGCGCGGAGCAACCGTTTATCTCCGGAAGGGGACGAGCATGAAGAAGCGCATGACACTTCTACTAGCCGGTCTCACCACTATGCTCCTCGTGCTGACCGCCTGCCAGAGCGGTGGCGTGAGCAGCGACGACGCCGCGGCCATCCGGCAGCAACTGGAGGACGTAGCGAACCGCCTGGACGTGGTCGAGGACCGCATCGAGGACATCGCCACCGATGCCGGCGGCGACGAGATGCTCATCTCGCAGGTGCGCCGTGAGCTCGATCAGGCCCGCACCACCCTCGCAGACGTCGACGACAAGTTGGCGGAGTCGGACAACGAAGCGGCGGATGACGGTCTGACGAACGATGGGCTGAACGACGACACCTTGAACGACGACGGCTTCGGCGATCCCCTCGATGACGATCCCCTCAACGACCTGGGCAACGACGCGCAGGACACCCTTGACGACGCCGGCGACTCGCTCAACCAGTTGGGCGACGACGTGAACGAGGGCATGCAGCAGTTCGGCGACGACCTGAACGAGGGCATGGACGACCTCCAGGACAACCTCAACGGCAACGGCCTGGACGAGGACATGAACGACTCCACGACCGAACCGACCCCGGCACAGCCCGGCACCGGCGGCGGCGCTGGCACCACGGCACCTGGCGTTCCCCCCGCCTCGGGCATGTAAGACCCGCACCGGAAGGCCCTCGAGGACCCGGATCTCCGGATAACGGCTCTCGGGTCCATGAGTAGCTAGTAGTTCGAGTCGCTGGCGCGTCCTCGTCAGGACGCACGGCGCGGAACCGGATGTAACGAGCGGCGGAGGCAGGGACCTCCGCCGCTTCCCGTTGTCTGTAGTTGCTGCCGTTGCGCCCTGCCGTTAACGCCGACCGGGCGCTGCCTTCATCGTGCGATCAGCCGCTGGTGATGTTGCTCGACATGGCCAACTTCACGCTGGGCACCAGGCCGCTCAGCGCCGCGTCGCCGGCTTTTATCGCCTCGGCCGCCCGGTGGAAGTTGAGCCAGTGGATGGGCGGCCGCGTGTGGACCTCCAGCCGCCGGCAGGTGGGACCCTGCGGTATGGGCAGCTCGGTCTCGACGGCCACGGTGGCGTTAGCGACCTGTCCCGCGAGCGTCTCTCCGCCCGCCTCTCCTTCCCCTACCCAGCCCTGGGCCGCGAAGGCTAACGCCTTGCCCAACCGCCCCAGCGCGCTGCGCGGCGTGTGAGCCACGGCCGCTGCGTGCGCGCGTCTGCCGGCCTTGGTGGCAAGGACGTTGCGGGCGAAGCGGATGGCCCGGGAGTCACGGGCTTCCATGCCGGCCCCTATGCCGATGGCCACCTCCACGTCCAGGCTGGCCAGCGTGGCGATGGGCACCGGTGAACCGATACCGCCGTCTATGAGCCTGCGGCCGTCGATCCTGGCGGGCGCGAAGACTCCCGGGATGGAGGCGCTGGCGCGCAGTGCCGCTGCCAACGTGCCGGACTCGAGCAGGACCTCTTCACCCGTATCGATGTCGGTGGTCACTACCACCAGGCGGCGGCTGAGGTCCGCGAAGGTGCGGCCCTCCAGCAGCCGGTCGAAGTACTCCTCCAGCCGCTTGCCACCGAACAGCGCAGCCCGGTGTAGCCCGAAGTCGGCGATGTGGGGGATGACGTCGCGCCGCCGCATGGACTCGGCTTCTTGTTTGAGTTCCTGGATCGGTCGGCCGGTGGCGTAAAGCGCGCCGACGACGGCTCCGAAAGAGGTGCCGACGATGAGGTCGGGTACGAGCGCGTGCCGCTCCAAGCTTGCCAGTGCTCCCAGGTGCGCGTAACCTCGTGCGCTGCCGCCACCGAGAGCGACGCCCAGGCGGTGGCGCGTAGCTACAGGTTGTTCGCGATGGTTCACGTAATGGATGGTACTCCCTGCGAGGTGAGTTGCATGTGCCATGCTTGGACCGGTGGGTAAGTCGCTGGGTATAGCCGTGGTGCATTACAGGGCGCCGGAGGTGGCGCTCGACTGCCTCGAGCGCCTGGAGGTGGCTGCGCCCGGAGCGCAGGTGGTGGTGGTAGACACGGCGCCGGAGCCCGACTTCCGGGCGCGGCTGACGGCGCGCTTCCCGGAGGCGCGGTTCCTGGCCGCCCCGAACCACTCCTACTCCCGCTCGGTCAACCTAGGGATCTCCGCACTCGCCACGGAGCGCGTGGCGCTGATGAACGCCGACGTTCTGGTGGAGCCGGACACTTTCAGGAAGCTGGAGTCCGCCCTGAACGCCTGCGGGAACGCGTCGGTGGTGGCGCCACTGGCCCTGACCCGTGAGGACCGGCCGCAGGACATGGGCCTGCCCTACGCCTGGCACTACCGCCGCCTGGGCTCGGCCAGCCGGAGCACCGCCCAGCAGGGTGACGCGAGCGCACCGACACCAGCCAGCGTGGAGGTTCCCTGGGTGGCGGGCTACCTTCAGCTCATGCCGCGCGCCCTCTGGGACGAGGTGGGCGGTTACGACGAATCGTTCCGCTTCTTCAACGAGGACATCGACTTCTGCCTGCGGGTGCGCCGAGCTGGTTACGGTTGCCGCTTGGTCGACGCGCCCGTGCTCCATCTGGGCGGCACCTCCACCCCCGCCCACCCCGCCTTCCACGTGGAGGGGCGCCGGGGCGGCATGCTGATCACACGCAGGCACTACGGCCCCGCGCGACGAGCGGCCCACACCGCGTTCCTCTGGAGCGAGGCCCTCCTGGGCAGCCTGCTGGCCCGGAGCGAGGATCACCGCGCGGCTCACGCGATGATGCTGGAGATGCTCCGCTCCGGCGCTTGGCACAGCAGCCCCTTCGGCGCCACCCTGGACGAGCGCCGCTCCGGTGTGAAGAGCGAGGCGGAGCCGCCTATCAGCGGTTGAGCTAGCGCCAGCAGGAGCCGCGCGCGGTCGGCCCGGAAGCGGCAACGACCGACGGGAACGCGCGAACCCCGTGCTAAGCTTCAGCCGGTTCTCAAGATGGACTTCTTCCCCATGAACGTCGTAGAGGCCCTCAGGCTGCGCGAGGACCCCCGGCTGGTCTACTCGCTGGCCGCGGCCGCGTTGCTGGCCGCGGTCTCGCTCATCAGCGGCTGGGGTCGCCTCGACTTCCTCGCGCTGCGCCGTCCCGCCACCCTGCTGAGGCTCGGTCTGGGCGTGGCGGTGTCCTTCGCCCTGGCGGCGTTAGCGGCAAGCCCCGCCCTCCTGTCGCTGGGAGACGACGGGCTGGCGGCTTCGCTGGTGCAGGGGCTGGCGCGGGCGCCCCTGTACGTGCTGGCGCTGGGTTACGGGCCCACGATGGGGCTACTGGCCGGGGCGCTCTCGGCTGCCGCCACCGCCTCCGGGCCGTTCCCCGGCTGGCCGGAGGCCGTGCTGACCCTGGAACTGGTGATCCTCGGCTGGCTGGCCATCTCCCCTTCGCCGCGCCGCTACCGCCTGGCCGGCCCTGTGGGCGCTGCGCTGGCCTACCTGCTGGCCAACGGCACCGCCGGAGTGGCCCATCAGGTGTGGCTCACCGGCGACCTGAGCCTGGCGGTACTGCTGGCGCAGCACGCCCTGGCGCTGCCGGGTCTGCTGCTGGCCTGGCTACTGCTGACCGCACTGGGTCCCACCCTCTACACCCGCTTCCTGCCGGGGTCCCGCATCGATCCGGCCTGGCTCCAGCGGCCAGCCGACAGGGAACGGACCACGGCAACGACTAACTCGCTGGCGCCGCGGCGACCCGGCGGCCTGCCGGCGCCGGAGTTCCCGGGCCTGGAGCGGCGGCGACGGCCGCACGGTCGACGCCTCGTCGATCAGGTGTGGCGCGGCGAGGACCCCAACGGCTGAGTCGACAGTTGGCGCTAGGCAGCGCGGGATAGGAAGCTCAACCGCTCGCCGCCAGTGGCACGGTGAAGCCGAAGGCGTTCCCCTCCACCCCGTCCGTACGCGGCCCTCCCCAAGACCTGCCACCCCAGCGCGAGGCGATGGAGCGCACGATGTACAGTCCCAGGCCCGTGCCCTTGGCCCTACCGCGGCCCCGCGAGTGCGGTTCGAACAGCACCTCCACCGTCAGCGGATCGAGGGGCGTCCCCGCATCGCGCACCTCGACGTTGACCACGCTGCCCTCCACCCAACCGACCAGCTCCACCCTGGCGTCGGCGGGACCGTGCAGGGCAGCGTTCTCCAGTAGGTTCACCAGCACCTGCAGCAGCTTGTCCTCGTCCGCCAGCACAACCGAGTCGGGCACGTCCGTCACTAGCTCCACCGTCCGCTGGTCCAGCACGCTCTGGATCACGTCGCCGGCGCGCGCCACCGCCTCCGAGAGGGGCAAGCGGCGCAACTCCGGAGGCTTCACGTCCACCGTCAGATCGTCCAGCAGGCGGGTGAGGCGCTCCACCTCCGACAGGGCGCGCGGCAGGAAACGCTCCGCCAGTGCGGGATCCGGGTCAGCGTTGAGGGCCTCCAACACCGCGCGCACGGCGGTGACCGGCGTTCGCAGCTCATGCGAGAGCACGGCCAGCAGTTCGCGGGCGTTCTCCTCGGCCCGGCGGCGCTCCGTCACGTCGCGCAGCAGCAAGCCGACGGCGGCAGGTACGACCTCCACGCGCCGCCCCCGTATCTCCAGCTCCACCTCCTGGGCCGTGGCCCACGCTTCCTCCAGGCGATGATCCCGGACCACGGATATGAGGGCGGCGCCGCGCGCCCGTTCCGGCTCCACGTCTAGCAGGCGCGCCGCGGCGGCGTTGAGGTCGACCACCCGCCCACTCCGCACGAGCAGCACGCCCTCCGCCAGCTGGTCCCACCAGGAGACAGCAGCCACTGCCGCGCTGGCCGCACTCCCGGTTCGGGCGTCACTCATCGGTGCCCACCGCCGCCAGGTCGCCCAAGCTGTAGCCGCGGCCGCGCACGGTCTCTATCACGGCGGGATCCAGCACGGAACGCAGCTGGGCCACGTGCTGATCGACCGTGCGCTCGGTTCCGAAGAACTCCTCGCCCCACACCTTGTCGAGGAGCTCGCTGCGGCTGAAGACGCGGCTCGGGTTGCGCACCAGGAACGCCAGCAGCTCGAACTCCCGGCGCGTCAGGCCCACCTGCTGACCCCGCCACACCACCTCGGCGCGGTCCATGTCCACCGTCAACGGCCCGGTGCTGACACGCTCGGGCGGCCTTACGCGGCGGAGCAGGGCACGCGCACGGGCCACTAGTTCGGCCGCCGAGAACGGTTTGGTGAGGTAGTCGTCGGCTCCCCGCTCCAGCCCTTCCACGCGGGCTGCCTCCTGCGCCCTCGCGGTGAGCATCAGCACTGGCTTCTCCGCGTGCGGGCCGGAGCGGAGCCGCACGAGCAGCTCCAGGCCGGACTCGCCGGGCAGCATCCAGTCGAGGAGTACGAGGTCCGCTACGGGCACGTGCGGCCAAGCGCTCTCCGCGCTTCCCGCCGCCACGACCTCGAAACCCGCGCGCTCCAGGTGGAACGCCACAAGTTCGCTGACGGTCGGATCGTCTTCCACGAGTAGCACCTTGGCGCCGTTCATCCCCTCACTATATGGAGGGCACGTCAGGGGATCTTCATGACGCTTCCATTACCACGCGCGGTTAGGCTGCCGTATCATGAGTGCCGAGCCTATGAACCCACTGGAACAGGACCTGCAACAGATCAACGGCGACGTCGTGCGCATGCTCAGCATGGTGCGCGAGAGCTGCGAGCTGGCGAGGCGCTCCCTGGTCGAGCAGGACGTGGCTGCCGCCGAGCAGTGCACGCAGGCCGACGACGAGATCGACCGCATCCAAGCGGAGCTCGAACTGCGAATCCTTACGGTCATCGCACGCCGCCAGCCAGCCGCGCGCGACCTGCGTTTCCTTGGCGCCAGCCTGCAGGCGCTGGCCGACATCGAACGCGCGGGAGATTACGCCGAGCACGTGGCCGACGTGGGTGTGCGGCTGGCCGAACAGCCGCGTCTCAAGAAGTACCTGGACATCCAGCGCATCTTCGAGGTGCTGGCGGAGATGATCGACACCACGGCCAAGGCCGTAGCCGAAGCCGACGTGGACGCGGCTCGCAGGGCGCACTCCCTGGACAACGAGATCGACGACCTGTACGACCAGATCCAGCGCGAGTTGCTGACGTACATGCTGGCCGATACCGGTTCCATCTCCCGCGCTACCGAGCTGGCCGCGGTGGCCCGCTACCTGGAGCGCCTGGGCGACCACATCGAGAACGTGAACGAGCACGTGATCTTCTGGCTAGAGGGCAAGCGGCTCTGAGCATGGCGCGGTGAAGGGTCGACGGAAGCGTCCCCCCGACGCACAACCCGAACGCCAGGACGACCCGTCCGTCTCGCCCCTGGCCAGGTTCCTGGGCCCGGATCACCCCTCGGTGGCCGAGCCGTCGCAGCTGACGGACCTGGCGGAGCCGAAGCTCGCACCCCCGCGGGAGCGGCCCCGCCGACGCGCGGTGGACCTCAAGCGGGAAGCCGAACAGGGAGTGGCCCGAGCGCCTCGTGTGAAGCCCACCCGGCAACGCGCCGGACCGGCCGAGGACCGCGGGCGGCTGGCCCGCCGCCGCGTTCTCGGCTTCACCCTCCTCGTGGCCGCCACCGCCTTCATCCTGCTGAACACGGTGGGGCTGGCGGCCCGGTGGGCCAGCCCCAAGCTGGCTCTCGGCGGAGGCGGTGTGCTGGGCGCCGTCGAGAGCCTGCTGACGGGCAACGAGGTGCGCATCCTGCGCCCGGCGTTCGTGAGGAGCCTGGCCAATCGGCTTGCGGGACCAGTGAGGGTGGGCGTGCAGGTGGGTCACCTGAACGCGGGCGATCAGCCGGACGAGCTGGCCAGCCTGCGCTACAGCACGGGTGCCCACGCCCACGGCCTGGACGAGGTGGAGGTGAACCTGGCGGTGGCCGAGGCGCTGGCCGCCCGGCTCGTAAGCCACGGCTTCGAGGTGGACCTGCTGCCGGCCACCATCCCACCCGGCTACAGTGCCGACCTGCTTCTGTCCATCCACGCCGACTCGAGCCCCGACCCGGAGCGTAGCGGCTACAAGAGCGCCCACTTCCTGCCCGCGCGCAACCCGCGGGAAGCCATCCTCAAGGTGGCCGTGGACCGGGCCATGTTCGCGGCCACGGGCCTGCGTGACGACGACCGCAACGTGTCGGGCAACATGCTCCACTACTACGCCTTCAACCACAGGCGTTACCGCCACACCGTGGCGGCGCGGACACCCGCCCTGCTGGTGGAGCTCGGCTACCTGAGCAACCGGCGGGACCTGCAGTTGCTGCGGAACCCGGACCTGCTGGCCCAAGCACTGGAGCAGGGCGTTCTCCGCTACCTAAGCGACATCGCCCGGCTATGACCGCCGTGGTAGCCTCGCCACGGAATGCTTCGGCGTCTCTTGCATAGCGGGCGCTGTCCCGCACCGGTCGGTAGGTACTTCATGAACTCGCGCACATCGTTACCGGGGAAGCTCTTCGGCCTCCTCCTCATCGCCCTGCTCCTCGTGGCGTGTAAGCCCCCGCCGGACCGCACGGCCACACAAGGCGACGGCTCCATCCTGATAGCCCCCGAACTCACTCTGGCTCCGGCCATCGGCTCCGCGCCGATGGTGGTGCGCGTGACCGATCGCGAGGGAGTCGGCATCGACGGCGCCAGCGTGCGCGTCGTGGGCGACATGACGCACGCCGGCATGCAGCCCGTGCTGGTCGATGCGGTGGGAGAGGGCGACGGCGTGTACCGCGCGGACGACATGCACTTCACCATGGCGGGCGACTGGTTCATCACCGTCACCGTCACCGCTGACGGCGAACGGGCGAGCGAAGTGCTCTTCGTGAACGTACCCAGCCGATGAGGCAGAGCACGGACGTGGCCACCGCCGGTAGGGTACGGAGTTCCGGACGCGTCGAGCTGCCCGTCAACAGCGGACCGTTCGTGGATCAGCCGCGCGGCTTCGACCTGCTGAGACTACCGGGCCTCCGGCGCCTGGCTAGGTTCAAGTACGCGCGCCTCCTCTTCCAGATCCCACTGCTGATCCTCGCCGTGTTCGTCATAGTCGACGGCCTGACCGGGCGTCAGGTAGCCCCCCGCAACGTGGCCACCTCGGCCGTCTGGTTGCACTACCGCGGGCTGGTGGTGCTGGCCATCGCCTTCTTCGGCAACGCTTTCTGCGCCGCCTGTCCGCTCATGCTCACTCGCGGCCCCTCGCGCTGGCTGAAGAGGTTGCTGCCCGGTTCGTTCACCTGGCCGCGGGCCATGAGGAACAAGTGGTTCGTCATCGTGCTGCTGATCCTCTTCTTCGTGTCCTACGAGGTGTTCGACCTGTGGGCCAGCCCCTGGCTCACCGCCTGGCTGGCCATCGGCTACTTCGGCGCCGCCCTGGCCGTGGACACCCTCTTCCCGGCCGGCACGTTCTGCCGCTACGTCTGCCCGCTCGGCAACTTCAACTTCACGCTTTCCACCGTGGCGCCCACGCAGATCACGGCCGTCGATCCCGACGTCTGCCGCGCCTGCGAGCACAAGCCCTGCCTGCACGGTCGCGAGTCGCACGAGGGAGCCATCGCCACGGGCCGGGAACGGGCGGCGTTCATCCCCGTGGCGCAGATAACCAACCCCAACGGCGCAGGCTACTTCCCCGGCTGCGAGACCGACCTCTTCGTCCCCACCATCACCTCGAACATGGACTGCACGCTCTGCATGAACTGCGTGCGGGCGTGCCCTTACGACAACGTGGCCCTGACGGTGCGCGCTCCGGGTCGCGAGCTGGCTCGCGACCCCTGGGCCCGCCGCGGCCGCCTGGCCGTGCTTGCCATGGGCGTGCTGCTGGCCTACTGGGGGGTGATGAACGCGCTGGCCATGATCACGCCGTTCTACGAGCTGGCGGCGCGCGTGAGTTCCCTGCTGGGCACGCGCAACGAGGCGCTGCTACTGATCTTCATGTACGCAGCGGTGACGGCGTTGGGCCTGGTAGCCACCACCGCCTCCAGCTGGCTGGCCGACCGCGCCGGCGGCAAGCGCAGCACCCCCCTGCAGGCGTTCCGCCGCTGGGGCTACGTGACAGTGGCCCTGGGCTTCAGCTTCTGGGGGGCGCACTACCTCTTCCACTTCCTCACCGGCGCCCTGGCCATCGTGCCGGTGTTCGAGCACTTCTTCGAGTACCGAGGGGCCCTGCTAGACCCCAACTGGCGCCTGGCGCAGATGGTGCCCACCAGGTGGCTCTTCCCCATCCAGGCGTTCGTGGCGGTGGTCTACACCAGCGTTTCGCTATACGTCGCCACGCGGATAGCTCTGCGCGACTTCGGGCAGCGTAGGTGGGTTCTGGCCCTGTGGCCCATGCTGATATACGTGCTGCTCTTCACAGCTCTGCAGCTCATCATCCTGGCCCAGCCCATGGAGATGCGCGGCACCGTGCTGGGGCCCATGCCGTGAGCCCGGGAGAGCGGCCAGAAGGGTCACGACGCGGTTGGGACTACGCCCGGGGCATAGGAAGCGCAGGTAGCGCGGTTTCGAGTTCCGTCCAGAAGAGTGGACCGGGCGGTAAGCAACGGCTGCGCCGCACCCTGCTTCTGGCGCTCGCGGCCGCGGGGGCCGTCTGGCTCAGCGCCTCCTTCATGCAGGCGCCTGCAGGTGCACGGGGTGGCCACGCCGCGCCGGCCCCACAGGAGGCTAGGCAGGCCGGAGCGCTCGACCCCGCCGCCACGCAGAGCACCGCCCCAGCGGCGAACGCGGCTGACCCGCAACTCGTGACCACCTCTTCAACCGAGACTCCCGCCCAAGCCGGGGCGGAGCCCTCCCAGCCGCCGGTGCTCCAACCGGTACCCGCCTGCGCCTACGGAGATCAGCCCGCGCTGTTGGCACACCCGGACCAGTGGCAGTACACGCTCCTGGACACCACCTACAGACTCGACCCTGAGTACGTTCCACCCGAACTGGTGAGCCTGAGCACCGTACTGGCGCCCGTGGCGCCCGGTCAGTACGTGGCGTCCGAAGGCCACCAGCTGAGGCCGGAGGCAGCGCGGGCCCTGGTGGGGCTCTTCCGCGAGGCGGAGGAGGCCGGCGTGCAGCTGGCGGTGCAGTCGGCCTACCGTAACTACGAGTACCAGCGCTCGACCTTCGAGCATTGGGTCGCCGTGGACGGATACGAGGTCGCTCTACTCACCAGCGCGCGAGCCGGTCACTCCGAACACCAGCTCGGCACAGCCGTGGACCTGCGCAGCCGCCACGGTCCGCCTGCCTGGGACCTGGAGGACTGGGCGGCCACGCCCGAAGGCGCCTGGGTGGCAGCGAACGCGCACCGCCACGGTTTCGTCATGAGCTACCCCCGGGACGAGGAGGCGCGCAGCTGCTACTCCTACGAGCCGTGGCACTTCCGCTACGTCGGCCCGGAGCTGGCCGCTACCCTCCACGCCACCGACGAACCGCCCAGGCTCCATCTCTGGCGGAACGCCCAACAGATGCTTACTCCCGAACCTAACGCCGAGGAGACGCCGTGAACCTTCCGCGCCTTGAGCCGCGACTGCGCCGCAACGCCCTTATCTCCGTCCTGGTCCTGTCGGCCCTGCTCGTGGCCGGCCCCTCCTCCACCGTCCGGGCGCACGCCACCCTGGTGATAGGCGACCTGGTGCTCTCCCCCGACCCGCCGGCGGCCGGCGAGCAGGTGACGGTGACCATCAGTCTGGTGGATCCGCTGCTGGTGGCCGTCGAGAAGGCCCTCGTGCGCGTGGAGTTCCGCGAGATCGACCCGGAGGATCCACGCGTGCCGGCCAGCATCACGGGCACCGAAGCCACCGAGTTCCTGGGGTTCCCGGCCGTACTGGGCACCGAGTACCTGCCCGAGGTTGCCGAGGGCGTCTACGAAGGCACGTTCGTGGCACCCGAGGATGGCCGCTACACGGTGAGCGTGCGCGACACCACCTTCCGTAACGAGGAGGCCATAGCCAACATCGGTGTGGACATCGGGTCGTCCGCCAACGGCGAGATAGCCTTCGTGCTGCCGCCAACACCCATCGGGCCGAGTTCCCTCACCACCTGGCTCATCTGGATCATCGGCATCCCCTTGGCCGCGGGCCTCCTCATAACCTTCCTCGCGCTGCGTAAGCCCGCTGAGAGCGCGGAGGCCGACGGCGCCGACGGCGCGCAAGCGGACCCACGGGAGCCCGAGACGAACTGAGCGTCCGGGTGATATCGTTCGGCCACCTTGGGACTCTTCGAATCCACGTGGGGCACGCTACTCAACGTCGTCACGGTCACGCTGGGAACCCTCACGGGCCTGGCGCTGCGCGGCAAACTGCCTGAACGCATAACCCGCGTTGTCATGCAGGCCATCGGCCTGGTGACCCTCTTCATCGGCATCAGCAACGCCCTGGATCTGAACCGCGTCTCGTCGCCCCCCGGCGTGCTGGTGGGGTTGCTGGCGCTGGCGCTGGGCGCCGCGCTGGGCGAGTGGTGGCGTATCGAGGAGGGGCTCGAGAACCTGGGCGACCGCCTGAAGCGCCGCTTCCGGGGCAGCGGACGCTTCACGGAGGGCTTCGTAGCCGCTTCGTTACTGTTCTGCGTGGGGCCGTTGGCGCTCCTCGGCAGCATCCAGAACGGCCTCACAGGGGAGGCGGGCTTCCTCGTCCTCAAGTCCACCCTCGACGGCTTCTCGGCTCTGGCACTGGCCACGAGCTTCGGCTTCGGGGTGTTGGGCTCCGTGCTGGTCATCCTCGTCTACCAGGGCGGACTCTCGCTCTCGGCCAGTCTCTTCACCAACCTGGTGCCGGATCCGGCCACGGACCCCAACGTTCTGCTCGTGAACGGGGTGGGCGGGCTGATGATCGTGGCCCTGGGGCTGGCGCTACTCGACATCAAGCGGCTGCGGGTCGCCTCCATGCTGCCGGCACTGGCCCTGGTGATCCTGTTCAACTGGCTGGGCGGCTACTTCTACTGACGCCCCCGATCTACACGTCGCGCCCGCCGGGCGCCGGCAGCACGCGTGCTAGCATTCAGCCGTGATCGACAAGGAGCGCACCCTGCAACTAGCCCGGATGGCGCGGGTCGAACTGCCTGATGACGAGGTCGACGTCCTGGTGCAGGAGCTCGGCGCCATGCTCGAGTTCGCTGCCCGCTTGGAGCACGTGGACGTGGGCGACACCCCGGAATGGACGCCGCCACCGCCGGAGGGGCGGCCATTGCGGCCGGACACGCCCGGTGAGTCCCTCCCCCGGGAGAGCGTCCTGGCGCTGGCACCCAGCGCTCAGGACGGCTACTTCAAGGTGCCGCGCACGCTGGACGAGAACTGAACCGGCGCCAACCGCGCCTCCCTACTCCAACGAGTCGCGCCCGAAGTACGGTCTCAGGACCGCGGGCGTGCTGACGCTACCGTCCGCGTTCTGGTAGTTCTCCAGGATGGCCGCGATGGTGCGCGGGAAGGCCAGAGCGCTGCCGTTGAGAGTGTGCACCAGCTCCGGCCGGCCCTTGCCCTGGGCGCCGCCAGGCCGGGCGCGCGTCTTCAGGCGGCGGGCCTGGAACGTCTCCATGTTGCTGATGCTCGAGACCTCCAACCAGCGCTGCTGCCCCGCGCTCCAGACCTCCAGGTCGTACTTCTTGGCCTGAGTGAAGCCCATGTCGCCGGTGCACATGAGCAGACGCCGGTAGGGCAGGCCCAGTTCCTCCAGCATGCCCTCGGAGATCGCGGTCATCTCCTCCAGCGCCTGGTAGCTGCTCTCCGGTGAGGTGAACTGCACCATCTCGACCTTGTCGAACTGGTGCACCCGGTTGAGTCCGCGCACGTCCTTACCGTAACTGCCGGCCTCCCGGCGGAAGCAGGCCGTGTAGGCCGCCAGCTTGATGGGCAGCTGGGCCTCGTCCAGGATCTCGTCGCGGTAGAGGTTCGTGACGGGCACCTCGGAGGTGGGCACCAGGAAGAAACCGTCGGTGACCTCGTACATCTGCCCTTCCTTGTCGGGCAGCTGACCGGTGGCGGTGGCCGTGACAGCGTTCACCATCAAGGGCGGGATGACCTCCTCGAACCCGTGCTCCTCCAGCTTGTCGAGGAAGTACGCCTGCAGCGCCCGCACCAGGCGCGCGCCGCCGCGGCGGAAGACGGGGAAGCCTGCGCCGGTGACCCGGACGCCGGCCTCCATGTCGACCCAGCCCCGCTCGGCCATAAGTTCCCAGTGGGGCTTGGGTTGGAAGTCGAACTCGCGCCTCTCGCCCCACTCCTTGTCGATGACGTTGTCGTGCTCGCTCTCGCCGTACGGCACCGACTCATGCGGCAGGTTGGGGATCTCGAGCATCAGCGTGTCGATGCTCTGCTGCAGCGCGCGTTCCTTCTCCTCCAGCCGCTTCACCTCGGTGGAGAGGGCGGCCATCTCGGTCATCAGGTCCGCGGTGTCCTCCCCCGCGCGCCGGAGTTCACCGATACGCTTGTTGCTGGCGTTGTGAGCGGCCTGCTTCTCCTCCAGGTCACGCTTGATGAGCCGATGTTCTTCGTCCGTGGTGAGCAGCCGTTCCAGTGCCTCCAGACCGCCTGCCAACTGCTTGGCGCGGATGGCGTCCCGGACGGCCTGTGGGTTCTCTCTTATGAAACGCAGATCGAGCATGAGAGACATTGTACGTACTGCCCCTGCCGGATGCTCGAAGATGGCTTGATGACCAGAACCTCGCAGAAATGAGTGCGCAGCGGTGGGTATGCTCGTTGTCGCGGTGGCATGCGCCGCGTGGGAGTCGCATTGTTCAGAAGACGTAGTACAGATCGGATCGACGCGCCCGACATCCTAGCGGCGATGGAGCGGCTGGTCCGCTACCAGCGGCCGGAGGAGCGTAGTGCCGAGGTTCTGCGCAACCTCAGGAGCCAGTTGCCGCACGACGTGCGCGGTTACGTGGTGAGCGGCGACGAGGAGAGCGGCTTCGGGTTCGATGCCCAGGTCGGTTACAACGACGCCTTGCTGAACCTACAGCCAGCCAACGGTCCGTGGCGCTCACCCGGGCCCCGCCTGGTGCCCAACCTGGTGGCCGAACTGTTCACCAGCAACGAGCCCAACGTGCGCACCGACCTGGGCAACCTGGGCATGCGCGAGGCCACCTCGGCCCTGGTGGTGCCGGTGGTGGGCCGCTTCGAGGAGTACGGCGCACTGATACTGCAGCGCCACGGTGGTCCGCCCTTCGGCGAGGACGATCTGAAGCTGGCGGCGCGCTGGGCCAACGTGCTGGGCGAGACGCAGAGCCTGGCCTTCGAGTTGCGCCTGGCCAAGCTGAGCCTGGTGCAGTTCACCCGGGCGTTCGTGCAGGGCTTCGAGGCCCAGGAGTTCAGCCAGTTGGGCCACGCCGAACGGGTCACCGCCTACGCCCTGGCGCTCGGCCGGGCGCTGGAGATGAGCAGGCCGCAGCTGGCGGACCTCTACTTCGCAGCCATGCTGCACGACATCGGCAAGCTGGGCAACGGGCTGGACCAGTCCATCGAGGACCTCGATCACCCGCAACGCGGCGCCAACATGGTCTCCGGCTCGGACCTGCTGCTACCGGCCGCCGAGGGGATCAGGCATCATCACGAGGCCTGGGACGGTTCCGGCTTCCCGGACGGTCTGCGCAAGGAGTCCATCCCCCTGATAGCCCGCGTGGTGGCGGTGGCGGATACCTTCGACCTGCTGAGCAGCGAGCGCGGCAAAGCCTTGCCCATGCGCGAGGTGGAGAAGGCACTGGAGGCCGCCAGCGGCGTCACCCTCGACCCCGCGCTGGTGGCGCTGTTCATCAACATCCTGCGACAGGGGAAGAGCACGCAGGAGCTCAGTCATCTCAAGGATTCCGACCTGCCGTTCTAGTTGCGAACCAGCCCGGATCAGGCGGCCCCGGTTGCTGCTCCAGCGAGCCATGCCGCCGGAGTCGCGGGAGTTCCGGCAGGGGCGCCAGGGAGTGGCGCATAGTGACCTCACTTCACCGTGCCACTGTTAGCATGCGCCGCACATGCCCGCCGGCAACGCGCAGGCTGGCACGGCAACGAGGCCCGGCCGCGTTCAGGAGGTACCCATGAGAACCAACTACTTCGCCGTGATCCTGTCCCTGGTCCTGTTCGCCACGGCCTGCGGCGCAGGGAGCGGTGACGGCGGGGGCAACGGGAGGCCGTTCGCGGGCGGCACCCTCGTGACCGCCGGGAGCACGTTCGTGCAGACCCGCGACCTGGCTACGGCCAGCGGATGGGACGATCTGCTCAAGTACAACCTGGGCAACGCCCTCCCCGCCGTGCATGACCGGAGCATGACGCTCTACATGGCTCACTTCGATTCCGGGCCCGATGACTTCCACGTGGATTCACACGACCTCGACACGTTCGACCGCGATGGGCAACTGGCCTTCACCTGGCCCGATACGGGCCTGGCCCACCGGGTTCGGGGCCTGGCCGTGTCGCCGGACGGAGGTCATGTGGCGGGCGTCCTCAGCCACGTTGCGGACACTTTCCTGGAGGTACTGGCCCTGGAGAGCGCTGGCCCCGAGTCACTGCTCCAGGGGTTCGAGGGTGTGACCGGGGCGGACCTCGTGTGGCTCGATGACACGGTCCTGGCGTTCGCCATGGACCTCGGGCACGTGAGCCACCCCGACGCCGCTGCCTTGGGCGGCGGGATCGTGGCCATCGACTTGGCCGGACTGATGGCGGGTGGCCCCGAAGGCGAGGTTCCCATGGGGATCGTCGTGGGCTTCAGCCAGGAGGAGTGGAGCGACGGTAGTGCCGGTACGACCGTCAACATCGATCGGGTCGTCCACAGCCTCGCCGTGTCGCCGGACGGCGACCAGCTCGCCTACACCTACCGTGACGACGTCTGGTTGAAGGACCTCCGTGAGCCGACCTCGGCCCCACGACAGCTGACCACCGGACCGTTCCCGCACACCGGCGCCGCCTTCTCGCCGGACGGCACCAGCCTGGCCCTGGTGGAGTACGTGGAGGGCCGCACGTCCAGCGTTCACCTGATACCGATCGGCGTTACGGAACCCGTGCTGCTCGATAGTGACCGGCCGGAGGGGCGCCGCTACTACCTGGACGGTGTCGTGGCTCGCAGGATCCTGGCCTGGCTACCCTGAGGTAGCGGCCCGGGCCACGGGAGCCCCGTAGAGCGCGTGATAGATTGACGCCATGCCGCCCGTTGAAGTCGTCTCCTACCGCCTCTCGCACCGGGGTAAGCCCGTGGGCTCCCAGACCATCAAGACGGCGGAGCAGGGCCGGCAGACGCAGCTCGAGATCCGCTCGCAGTTCCAGGGCAGTTTCGGGGTCGGCACCGTGGTGCAGCGCAGCCGCTGCCTGGCTCGGGGCGTAAGCCTCCGGTTCCTGGAGGAGACGCAGGAGCGCAGCGACAACCGTAAGTTCGACGTGGTGTTCGACGCCAAGAAGGGCTTGGTGACGGCCGCCAAGGGCCCCAAGGACAACGCCCAGATGCCGTACTTGCTGCCGTACCGCGACCCGGTGTCGCTGCTGCACGAGATCCGGCAGCTGGGCGACATCGATGAACCGTACCGCGTGCCGCTACTGGGCAAGGAAGTCACCATCCAGCTGGCCGGCGAGGTCGAGCTGGACACGGTGCTAGGCAAGCGCCGCGCACGCGCCTACGTGCTGCATCCGGGGCAGAGCGTGGTGTACGTGGACGTCGAGGAACCCCACACGATCCTCAAGCTCACGCAGCGGCTACCTGACGGTCATCTGGACGCCCTGTTGGTGAAGGTGGCCACCGAGGCGACCATCGACCCGTTCGGCGAGGCCTCGGAGCAGCGCTCCAAGGGTGGCCGCTCCGGTCGCCGCAGGGGCCAGCGGCGCCGCCCACGTCGCCGCAAGCGCAACTGAGAAGCAGCACGACCCCATGACCGGATCGAGTACGGCAGAGTACCGGAAGGCCCTCGACTGGCTCTTCAGGCAGACCCGTGCCGGCGCTGCGCGCTCCCCGGAGCGCGCGGCCAGGCTTCTGCGCAGGCTGGGGCTAGCGGCGCCCCCGATCACCGTCAGCGTGGTGGGGACCAACGGCAAGGGCAGCGTGAGCAGCATGATCGCCGCCGGACTGAGCGCCGCAGGCTACGTCACGGGCAGGTTCATCTCTCCCCACGTGGAGTCCTTCCGGGAGCGCGTCGCGGTGGACGGTCGGCTCATAGCGGAGGAGCGAGTGGTGGAGTTCGTACGGCGAGCCGGAGGGTCATCCGCCGACCCCGCGGCCGACCCCGCCTTCTTCGAATGGACCCTGGCCCTGGCCCTCGACGAGTTCGCGCGGCAAGGGGCAGACGCCGCCGTACTGGAGGCCGGCGTGGGCGGCGGCAGCGACGCCACGCGGGCGGTGGAGGACGTGAGTCTGGTGGTGCTCACCAACGTGGATCTCGACCACCTGGAGGTGCTGGGCCCCACGCTGAAGCACGTAGCTAGCGACAAGGTCGGTGCCATGCGGCCGGGTAGGCCGTTCGTCAGTGGCGCCCTGCAACCGAGCGTCCGCCGCATAGTCGCGCGCGAAGCGGAGCGGCTGCGGGCTCCGCTACATCAGCTGGAACCGGCGGCAACCCGGTCGGGGGAGCTCTTCGCCATCCCCGCCGCCATCGGCCAAGCATTTGATAACTCGCCCACCAGGTCGGAGAACGCCCGCCTGGCCGCGGCCGCGCTGCGGGTGCTGGGCGTAGGCGAAGCCGCGGTGCTGCGCGGCCTCAGAGCCCCGCCCCTGCCCGCCCGCGGCGAGCGTTTCCGCCTGACCGACCAGCCGAGGACGGAGGTGCTGCTGGACGGAGCGCACGACCCTGCCGCTGCCCGGCGGCTGCTGGAGCAGATAGGCCCGCGGCCCTACAGCCTGCTCTTCGGCGCCCTCGCCAGGAAGCAGGGGCAGGCGGTGCTGGACGTGCTTGCTGCCCGCGCGGCCGGGGTGGTCCTGACCGAAGCGCAGGAGAGCGACGGGCCAGGCCCGGGCGCCGCCGACTCGTGGCCCTTCGTAGCGGACGCGGCGGCGGCACTGGACCTTGCGCTCGCGGGGGCCAGTTCGCGGAGCCGGGAGGGCCCGGCGGAGCTGCTGGTGGTCGCCGGCTCGCTCTACCTCGCGGGGCGTGTCAGGCCGCTCCTCAGGGAGCGCGGTGAGCGGCTGCCCGCCCCGTGGGAGGAAGGCTAGGTCGCCTGAGCCTGGTCAGTGCGTGCGCTTCAGCGGCTGCGGCGCCCCGGGCGCGTTCTTCACTTCGCCGATGCTGCCCTGACGCTGCGTGATCATGAGACGCAACTCGTGCGGGCTGGTGGCCATGAAGGTGGCGTCGTCGAAGCTGATGCTTCCGGCCAGGTAGAGGTCCACCAGGTGCTGATCGAAGGTCTGCATGCCCCGCAGGTTGTCCTGCATCAGGGCTTCCTTGATCAGCGGCGTCTTCTCCTCGTCCTTGATGTAGTCCCGGATGAGGGGCGTATTGAGGAGCAGTTCCAGAGCCAGAACGCGGCCCGGCCCGTCGGCACGGGGCAGCAGCCGCTGGCTGAGGATGCCGAGCAGGGACTCGGCCAGCAGTATGCGGATGGTGTCCCGTTCGTGCGGCGGGAAGAAGTCGATGATGCGGTTCACCGTGCGGATGGTGTCCAGCGTGTGCAGCGTGCTGAAGACCAGGTGACCGGTCTGCGCGGCGGTGATGGCGGCCTCGACCGTCTCCTTGTCGCGCATCTCCCCCACCATGATCACGTCCGGGTCCTGACGCATGGCGTACTTGAGGGCGCCCACGAAGTCCGAGGTGTCCAGCCCGATCTCGCGCTGGATGACCAGGCTGCGCTGGTTACGGTGCAGGATCTCGATGGGATCCTCGATGGTGACGATGTTGCGCGCGAAGCGGCGGTTGACGTAATCGATCATGGCCGCCAGGGTGGTGGTCTTGCCGGAGCCCGTAGGGCCGGTGACCAGCACGAGCCCCCGCGGCTGGCTGGCCAGGTCGCCCACCACGCTGCCGGGCAGGCCCAGCGATTCGAAGCTAGGGATGGCGTCGCGGATGACGCGCATGACCACGCCCGCGGAGCCGCGCTGCCTCAGCACGTTGCAGCGGAAGCGGGCCACGTTGGGGATGGTGAAGGCGAAGTCCAGCTCGTGACGGTGCCGGAACAGCTCGCGCTGCGGCTCGCTCATCATGGCCAGGGCTATCTGCTCGGTCTGCTCGGGGGTGAGGGTGGGAACGCCCTCGAACGCCACAAGTTCACCGTCAACCCGCATGTGCGGCGATGCGCCGGCCTGGAGGTGGATGTCCGACGCCCCCTTGGCCACCATGTTGCGCAGGATATCGGCGATCCTTACGCCGCGCCCGCCGATACTACCGGAGTCCATGGCCTCCCCCTTCGACAGCTTGCCTCATACCGCCAGTGTAGGCGCCCGCGCCGGGGGCGGGTTGTGACATTCCGCGCGACACCGGCACGTCACCCGGCCCGCTGCGGCCGCTCCCCGGTCAGAGGATCTTGGAGAGGAACGAGCGGGTGCGTTCCTCGCGCGGATTGCTGAAGAAGTGCTCGGGATCGCCCACTTCCACTATCTGCCCCGCGTCCATGAAGATGACGCGGTCGCCCACCTCGCGCGCGAAGCCCATCTCGTGGGTCACCACCATCATGGTCTTGCCCTCCTTGGCCAGGGTGACCATGACGTCCAAGACCTCGCCGATGACCTCGGGGTCGAGGGCGCTGGTGGGCTCGTCGAACAGCATCGCCTTGGGCTCCATGGTGAGCGAGCGCGCTATGGCCACGCGCTGCTGCTGGCCGCCGGAGAGCTGGCCGGGGTACTTGTTGGCCTGCTCGGGGATGCCCACCTTCTCCAGGAAGTAACGGGCGCGCTCCTCGGCCTTGCTCTTCTTCCACTTGCGCACACGCGTGGGGGCCAGGGTGATGTTCTCGAGCACCGTGAGGTGCGGGAAGAGGTTGAACGACTGGAACACCATGCCGGTCTCGCGCCGGATCTGGTCGATGGCGCGCACGTCGTCCGTGAGCTCCACGCCGTCCACCACGATCTTGCCCTCCTGGTGCTCCTCCAGCCTGTTGATGCAGCGGATGAGGGTGGACTTGCCCGAGCCGGACGGCCCGATGACCACCACCACCTCGCCCTTGTTGACCGACAGGTTGATGTCCTTCAGTACGTGGAACTCCCCGTACCACTTGTTCACGCCGATCATCTCGATGACCTTCTCGCCACCGGCTGGGGCGTCGGCCTTGACCGGGGCGGTGGCCGTTAGCGCGTCACTCACGTGCGTACCTCCGAATAAAGGATACCGGGCGGCGCGGCATCAGCGCTCACCCACTCCAAGCTGCTTCTCCAGCTGGCGGCTGGCGATGGACATGCGGTAGGCGAAGAAGAAGTAGATGACGGCGATGAAGAGGAAGACCTCGAGCTTCACGCCGCCGGTGATGAGTAGAGCCTCGGGCTGCACGGACACGATGTCGGCCACCTTGAAGAAGTCGATGAGGCCGACGATGAACACGAGCGAGGTGTCTTTGAAGAGGCCGATGGCCTGCCCCACGATGGCGGGGATGACCGCCCGGAGCGCCTGCGGCAGCACGATGAGTCGGGTGGTCTGCCAGCCCGAGAGCCCCAGCGCCCGGGCGGCTTCGCCCTGGCCGCGGGGTACGGCTTGCAGCCCGCCGCGTACGTTCTCGGCCATGTAAGCAGCCGAGAAGAGCGTTATGGCCACGTAGGCGCGCATGATGGCGGGCAGTGAGTTCGCGTCCACGTTGAGCAGCAGCGGCAGGAGCAGCGAGGCGATGAAGAGCCACATGATGAGCGGCGCCCCGCGCACGACCTCGATGAAGCCGATGCAGAAGTACTTGATGGCCGGCAGCTTGCTGTTGCGCCCCAGGGCCAGCGCCACCCCGATGGGGAAACTGGGGATGATGCCCGTGAACAGGATGAGGGTGAGGAGGAAGCCGCCCCAGTCCCGGATGGGCACGCGCCCCAGCGGCCCGCTGGCACCCACGCCGGTGAGCAGCATGAAGCCGCCGACCAGCCAGACGCCCCAGGCGAACCCCAGCCCCTTGACCACGGCCGGGAACTGCCGACCGATGAAGTAACCCACCAGGCCGAGGGCCAGCGCCATGGGCCAGAGGAAGCGCACGGAGGGCCAGAAGATGACGGCCACCACGGACACCACGGCCACGAAGCCCTGCAGCGACCAGAAAGCGTTGGCGATGATGGTGCGCGGACCGCTGACGCCCGACATGGCGCCCATGAGGCCGAGCATGGTTCCCACCACCAGCAGGGGTCGCCAGAGGTACTCCGTGGGGTAGCGGTACACGCCGAAGAGCTTCATGTTCTTCCAGACGAGTTCCCAGCTGCCCTCGACGAAGATGAAGTAGCCGAGGTTGTAGAGCGACCAGACGATGAGGACGCTGGCCACCAGCGTGAGCACGGTGTTGAACGGTCCGTTGAAGAGGTTCTTCTTCAACCAGTAACCGAAGCCGGAGGTCGGCGTGGGGGCGGGTCGAGCAGGGATCATCGCCATATCAACGCTCCACCAGGGCCATGCGCGCGTTCACCTGGTTGAGCACCAGCGAGAACGCGAGACTGATGATGAGGTACGAGCCGATGAGCAGGAGGGCGATGGGAATGGCCGCGCCCGTCTGGTTGCTCACCACGCTGGCGATGACGAACAGTTCCGCGTAGCCCGCCAGCGAAGCCAGGGACGAGTTCTTGGTGAGGTTCAGGTACTGGCTGATCATGGGCGGCAGCACCACGCGCACGGCCTGCGGGAAGACGATCTTGGTGAACGTCTGCACGGGCCCCAGTCCTACGGACTTGGCGGCCTCGGTCTGCCCCTTGGGCACGGCCATGATGCCCGCTCGCACGATCTCGGCGATGAAGGCTGAGGTGTAGATGACCAGCGCCAACAACAGCGCCAGGTAGTTGACCGTGAAGCGCATGCCGCCCTCGTAGTTGCTCACCGGCACGTAGGCGCGGCTCAGTACCACCGCGCCCATGGGCAGGAGCTCGGCGGTGGTCTCGAGGGTGGACTCGGTGGTGGTGGCGGTGGCCGCCTGACCGAACGCCGAGAAGCGTCCGCCGACCACAGGCCCGGAGCTCTGCGCTCCCGCGTCGGCTTCCTCGGCGACGACAGGGGCGAAGGCCGGCAGGCGCACGCCACCGTCGCGATCGGACACGAGCTTGCGCTCGAAGTTCGTCACATCGAGCACCAGGCCCACGCCGCCGTAGCCGCGGCCGGTCTCCGGGTTCACCTCTTCGCCCTCGTCCAGCTCCCCGTTGCCGTTGCGGTCCGCGTAGACGGTGCCCACGGAGGGGTAGGTCTCGAAATGGAGCTGCAGACCCTGTTCCGCCGCCGCATCCGGATCGGCGAAGGCCACCTCGTACGACTCGGCTTCGTGCTCGCCGAGCAGCGGGAAGCGGAAGGTGCCGTGCACCACCTTGCGGGACTCGACCAGGTTCTGGCTGGAGGTGGTGAGTCGGCCCGATTCGATGCCGATGCGCACGGGCACGAACGAGACGGGCTCCGCGCGGCCGTCCTTGACGATGGTGGTGGTGCCGCGGCCGCTGCGCGCCTGGTAGTCGAACTGCACGCCTTCCGGCACGGTGCGCGTGACGAACGAAAGCGCCAGGCCCGCGCCAGCCACCAGCACGAAGGTGGTGAGCCAGTAGGGCCAGACGGTGCCCACGACGTCGAGCCTCTCCAGCCTGCGCTTGCGCCAGATACCGACGACGACGGCGAGAACGAGGGCGGCTACCAGCCAGGGCACCCAGGCGCCGAAGCGGACGGTAGGGTAGATGGAGGGGAAAGCCAGCCCTACGTTGGAGAGGAGCAAGCCACCAGGCAGCGCCACCGGGTCGCTGATGCGGGGCGGGAAGGGCAGCAGGATGGCGGAGTACCAGAAGACGATCTGCACGGCCAGCGGGATGTTGCGTAGGACCTCGATATATACGCTGGCGATGTTGCGGATGAGCCAGTTGGTGGACAGGCGCATGACCCCGAAGAGCACGCCGAGGATGGTGGCCAGGACCACGCCCACTATGGCGATCTTGAGGGTGTTCAGGAAGCCGATCAGCAGCGCCCTAGCGTAGGTGTCGGAAACCGTATAGGG
Source organism: uncultured bacterium (assembly GCA_964467885.1). Taxonomy (GTDB): domain Bacteria; phylum Deinococcota; class Deinococci; order Deinococcales; family Trueperaceae; genus JAAYYF01. The sequence goes on from CAYXUE010000015.1 coordinate 40,779, forward strand.
GATCGGGCGCTCGGCGATAGGGATGCCGGCGGGGTTGCGCAGGAAAGAGAAGTCCGCCGGGAGGTTGGCGGCGGCCAGGGCGGTGACGACGTTGTTCACCAGCACCCCCACGCCAGCCACGAGCGCGAAGACGAAAGCGAACTGCGCCAGGATCCCGATGGTCTTGACGTTGCGCCAGAACGGGATCGCCGGTTCTTTGCCGCCGGCGGCGCTACGCTGGGCGGAAGTCATCCGCCGGTGCTCCATTGCGATTGCACTGTGAAGATAGGGTCCTCCAGGTTGGGGCGACGTCCGGCCAGCGGGTCAGCATCGCGCGGTGGCTCTTGCTTCGGCCTCGTTACTGCTCTGTCTCGTACCTAGTCGCCCTGAGGCGGCGGTCTTGTGGCCGCCTCAGGGCGGGTCGGGTCGCTTGCTGTTCTATCTCCGCTTCGTACCTCGAACCCTAGCGGTCGGCCGGCCCTAGAAGGGCCGGCTTACCGCCCCGCAGATCAGTTGAAGGGGTAGCCGTAGAGCAGGCCGCCCTCGTAGTACTGGGCGTTGAGGCCGCGCTCCATCTGGAAGACGGAGTCGGCGCCCAGGTGACGCTCGAAGATCTCGCCGTAGTTGCCGACGGCCTTGATGGCGTTGTAGAACGCGTCGGCGGAGAGACCGAGGCCCTCGACGTAGGAGGTGTGGCCCGGGGCGCCCAGCATGCGGAGCACCTGCGGGTCGGCGGCGTTGGCGCGCATGTCGTCCACGTTCTCCTGGGTCACGCCGTACTCTTCGGCGTTGAAGAGAGCGTAGACGGTCCAGTCCACGACGTCCTTCCAGACGTCGTCGCCGTGGAGAACTGCGGGCCCGAGGGGCTCCTTGGAGATGACGACGTTCATGACGACGTGGTCACCCGGCTGACGCAGCTGCTGCTGGTAGGAGTAGAGGCCGGAGACGTCGGTGGTCCAGCCGTCGCACTGGCCGTCGTCGTAGGCGGCGATGAGCGAGGGAGCGGTCTCGAAGATCACCGGGGTGAACTCGACGCCGAGGCCAGCGAGCGTGGTGCCCAGGTTGGTCTCGGTGGTGGTGCCGGACTGCACGCAGACGGAGCGGCCCTCGAAGTCCTGCAGCGTGTTGATGCCGGAGTCCCTGCGCACCATGAAGCCCTGACCGTCGAAGTAGGTGGTCGGGCCGAAGTTGGCGCCCCAGTCGCTCTCGCGGATGCTGGTGCGGGTGGTGTTACGGATGAGCACGTCGATCTCGCCGGACTGCAGTGCGGTCGGGCGCTCGCCAGCGGTGAGCGGGCGGTAGACGACCGCGTTGGCGTCGCCAAACACGGCGGCAGCGATGGCCTTGCAGAAGTCGACGTCGAAGCCGACGTAGTCGCCGTTGGCGTCTACGGTGCCGAAGCCGGGCAGCGTGGCGTTCACGCCGCAGCGCAGCTCGCCTCTCCCCTTGATCTCGTTGAAACGCGATTGAGCTAGCACCGTGCTGGCAGCGACCAGCAACGACAGTACGGCGATGATACGGACGTATCGACTCATGGGTCCACCTTCCTGTGGTCAAACGAATGAATTTTGAACCCTCTCGGATGGAGGTTGAAAGGGGTCTAAAGGACTTTATCCGTTGACCCGCCCCTGTGTCAAAAGCCGATACGCAAGCCCTTTACACATGCGGCCGACGACCCCTTCCGTGGTATGGCCGCACCGGCAGGGCACGAGAAAGGGCGCCCAACGTAGGTCGGGCGCCCTCTCGCATGGCGAGAAACCGAGTCGGGGGCCTTAGGCGGCCTGCTCCTCTTCGCGCTTCTCCAGCTTCTCCTTGATCCGCTTGAGCGTGGTCACTTCCTCCAGGGCGCGCTGCTCCAGCACGCTCTGGATGTTGCGGATCTCGTAGTTGATGCCGGGGATGACCAGCTGCTCCAGCGCGTTCACGCGCCGGTTGGTCTTCTTGATCTCCTCGCCTATGCGGCGCAGCCGCGTCTCGGTGGCGGCCACGTTGATGATGGCCTCCACCATCTTGCGGAACTCCTGCGCCGCCTCCAGGGTGGAGGCGCCGGCGCCCACGGGCGAGAACGGCAGGCGGTGGTCGAACTCGGGCGGCTGGACCTGAGGCACCTTCACGCCGAAGATGTTCTCCACCTTGAGCTCCACCTCGAGCGCGCTCTGCTGCGCCAGCGCCAGGCTGCTGACGGCCGCGGGACCGTCCCAGGCGTTGGCCAGGAAGAGGGCGAAGTAAGCCTCGCGGCTGGCTTCGGTGAGGGCGCGCCGCGCCTCGAGTGAAGTCTTGACGAGCGCGAAGAACTCGCCCACGAGCGCGTCGCGCTTGCGCTTGAGGAGGTCGGCTCCCCTGACCGCCAGCTTCGCCTGATCGCGGCGCTGCAGCAGGTTGGAGCGGGTTGGGGCGACGTTCTCAGCCATGGCCCCTCCCTAGACTCTGTCGCCGCGACCGGCGCCCCAGAGCTCTTCCATCTTGGCGCCGTAGTACTTGTCGATCTGATCGTTCGACAGGCGCGTGAGCTCGCTCTTGGGCAGCGCGGACAGCGTGTTCCAGGCGATGGTGAGCGAGTCCTCGATGCTGCGGTCCTCGGAACCCTGGTTGATGAAGAGGCGCTCGAACTCGTCCGCGAACTTGAGGTACAGCTTGTCGTTCTCGGAGAGAGCGTCCTCACCCGTGATGGCCACGAGGCGCCTGAGGTCGAGGCCGTTGGCGTACGCCGCCTGCAGCTGGTCGGCCACGTTCTTGTGGTCCTTGCGCGTCTTGCCCTCGCCGATGCCGTTGTTCATCAGGCGCGAGAGCGA
>CAYXUE010000016.1:0-34545 GCA_964467885.1 uncultured bacterium
ACGGCGATCTCGTGCCCACGGTTCACGAGGTTCATGCCCAGCGTGTTGGCCACCGCCAAGGCGGCCACCAGCACGGCGATGAAGAGTAACACCCGCGTAGTGGCGAAGGCCTGGTTGGTGATCTCCTGGATGTAGCGGCGGTAGTCCTCGTTCAGGGTCACGTCGAGTCCCAGGCCCGGGAACTCCTCCAGCACGAGCTCGCTCACCTGCTGCTGCGGAACGCCATCCTCCACCGTGAGGATGTAGAGGTCCGGGTTGCCGCCCCCGAAGAGTTCCAGCTGGCCGATGCTGCCGACCACGGTCTCGCCCCCGCCCGTGAAGTCCACCACCACGCCGGCCACGCGGAACGGCGTGAAGCCGTCGCTGGTCCTGAGGGTGATGGTATCGCCGGTGCCGATGCCGTAACGGTCCTTCATGGTGTTGGCCACCAGCACCTCGCCCGCCCGCAGCGCCCGGTAGGTGGTGAGGTCGTCGCCCTCGCCGGGGATGTACTGGAAGCGGCCGAAGCCCGTTTCTGGCTCGAACCGCTCGGGGTCCACCAGCACCAGCGCCACGGCGCGGCCGCGCCTGTCCTGCTCGTCCTGCAGGAAGCGCACGGCGGTGATCTTGACCCCGCTGGCCACGTCCACGCCCGGCAGCGCCTCCGCCCGCTCGGTGAAGTCGTCGGGGAAGGCCACGGGCGCCGTGATGAACAGGTCGCCCACGACGGTGGTCTGGATCCAGTCGTGGATGGCCTGGTTGGTGCTGGCCACCATGCTGCCCACCCCGATCACCAGGCCGGTGCCCACCACCACGGTGCCGATGGCCACCCCGTTGCGGGAGGCGTTGCGCTCGGCGAACGCCGCCCCCAGCCGGCCGCCCGTGCCGAAGAGGCGCGTGAGCGGACCGCGCAGTAGCGCGGTGGCGGGCCGCAGCAGCACGGGCGCCACCAGCGAGACGCCGATGAAGAAGAGGCCCAGACTGATGGTGGCGGCGTAGATGGCGGCTACTCCTTGCCAGGGCGCCAACGACATGCCGGCTCCCACCACGACGAGGAGCAGGCCGAGCCAGACCCAGCGCGGATCGCCCTCCTCATCGGCGCTCTGCAGGGCAGCCATCGGCGGCGTGCGGGAGGCGTCGAGGGCCGGCAGCAGTCCGGCGACCACGGCCGCCAGGGCGCCCAGCGCGCTGGCCAGCAGCACGTTGCCCAGGGGCATGACAAGCGTGCGGAAGTCGTAGCCGAAGGTGATGGAGTTCAGGTAGGTGATCAGGGCCGAGAGGCCCGTGCCGAGGAGCACGCCGGCCACTATGCCCAGCGCCGCCAGGGCCAGCGCCTCGTAGAGCGCCAGGCGCAGGAGGCCCCTGCGCGTGAGGGCTATGGTGCGCAGCAGCGCGTACTCGCGCCGCCGCTCCACCACGGAGGCCATGAAGGTGTTGTACGAGAGGAACGCCCCCAGTGCCAGGAGGGTGGCGGCCAGAACGCTGAGGCCCGATTGTAGGGTCTGGACGATGCCGAAGGTGAAGTTGCCGCTGCCGGCGGGCAGCGTCACCGCCATCGAATCGCCCGCCAGCCGCTCCAGCCTGGCCTGCAGCGCCTCCACCAGTTCGGGCCGGGTGGCCTGCACCTCCATGTTCGAGATGCGGCCCTCCAGGTGCAGGATCTCCTGCAGGTCGGAGAGGTGCATGAGGCCCACGCGGCCACCGTTGGTGCTGGCCACCCCCACCGCGTCGTCGAGCAGGCCCGTGACGGTGAGCGTGACTCGGCCGGTGGAGAAGAGGAAGTCGACCTGGTCGCCCGTGGCGATGTCGCGGGAGCGCGCGAAGCCGTCGGCGATAGCGATGCCGGCGCTGCCCGCCTGCGGCAGGCGCCCTTCCGCCACGCTGGCCGGCAGGTCATCGGTGGCCTCGGTGATCCGGCCCTGGATCTGGAAGCCGCTGTCCACGCCCGGCACGATCGACCGCTCGACCTCCGGGTCGGAGCGTTCCGGCTCGGCCCGGGTCTGCAGCACCGGGTAGGCGGCCTGCACGTCCGGCAGCTCACGCACCTGGCCGAGGAGCGGCTCCGCCTCGAAGATGGCTCGCCCACCAGCGCCCGGCGTGATGACCAGATCCGCCTTGCCGGCGGCGGCCTGCAGTGCCTGCCTCAGGTTCACTTCCACGTTGGCGCCCACGGACAGGGTGGTGAGCACGGCAGCGATGCCGAGCCCGATGCCGAAGAGCGTGGCCAGGCTGCGCCAGGGGTGCCGGAGGAGGTTGCGGAGCGCGAGGCGCAGGGTGGTACTCACGACCGTCAGTCTACAGGCGCAGCCGCACCGGGTTTACCGGGCGGCGTTACCGCCACCGCGCCTGGAACGTGCCCGGAGCGAGTCCGGAAGGCGCCCGGAGCGCGCCCCTGCTACGCCCGAGATGTGCATGTGCTGCGCCCAGCGCGTCACCCGCGCGGGTTTACGTCGCCCGCCAGCGAGGCGGCGGTGGTGGCTTCGAACTCGTGTTCTGTGTGGGCGGCGCTGTCGGCCGTTGTCGCCGCTGCCCCGCGCGCCGCGGCGTGGATGTACTCTCCCACCCGCCGGCTCATGCCCGCGAAATCGAGGGCCCGTGCCCGCTCCGCCATCTGGAGGCGGCGCTCGGGGTCGCGCCACTGCGCCACCTGCTGCTCGAGCGAGGCGGTGGTGGGCGCGTAGCCGCCCAGGCCGCGCGTCTGGAGGAACCTGACCACGCGGCGCTCGTTCAGGCCGGCGTACGCGGTGGCCAGCACCGGGCGACCCACGGCCAGCGCCTCCATGGTGCTGGCCGGGCCGGCCTTGCCCACCACCAGGTCGCTAGCCGCCAGGTAGGCGGGCATGCGGTGGGTGAAGCCCACGGCCCGGAAACGTTCGTGCCTCTCAGCCAGCTCCTCGAACCTCGCCGCCAGCTCCGCGTTGCGCCCGGCGATGGCCACCACCTGGACGTCCAGGCGGGCCAAGGTCTCCGCCAGCTGCAGGGCCTCACCCGCCACGCCCTCCGCCCCCAGGCTCAACAGGCAGGTGAAGGTGTTCTCAAGCCCCAGGTCGGACCTGGCGGCGGACCGCGGGGGTGGTTCCAGGAAGGCGCGCCGCACCGGGTAGCCCATCACGGCCACGTTGGCTGCGGGCACGCCCAGCCGCACCAGGTCCTCCTTGGCAGCCAGGGAGGGCGCCACCACCCGCTCGGCGCGCGGCTCGGCCCAGAGCGCGCTGGCATCGAACGGCTCCGTGGCGAAGATCAGAACTGGGGTCCGCATGCCGTACTTTGTGGTGGAGAGGGTGAGGGTGGTGGCCAGCCAGCCATGGTTGGCCACCACCAGATCGGGCCCCAGTTCGTCGATGCGCGCCTTGGCGTCCTTGGCGAAGTCGTCCAGCAGCGCGTTCTGCGCCGCGCGCGTGAGGCCGGGCGCCAGGTCGGTCAGGCGCTGTCCCAGGCGCACGAGGCGTGGCCGCTTGAGCATGCGTCGCCAACTCTCCTTGTGCCGCCGGTCGAGGCTCTCGTGTCCCCACTCGGCCATGACGTCCACCACATCGGTCTTGATGGCGCCTTGGTGCTGTCGCTGCAGCTCCTCGGCCATGGCGTTGGCGGTCGCCACATGGCCACCGCCGGCCGCGATGGTGGCGAAGAGGACCTCGGTCATGCGCCTCCGCCAGCCCGTGACTGCGGCGCCGTCACGGTTACGAACCGCGGGCTTCCTGAGCGGCCAGATGGTCCACCGTTATGCGCAACGCCGCCCGCCAGCTGTCCTTGGGCTGGTAGCCCAGCTCCTCGCGGGCGTGCTCGATGCTGAAGTGCACGTCGCGCGACATGAGCTTGGCGCGGTAGCGCGTGATGGGCGGCTCCACGTCGGGGAAGAACGCCGACCAGGTGGCCTCCACACCGCTGGCCACCGCGGCGGTGGGCCGGCCCGGCAGGCTCAGCAGCGGTGGCGGCTTGCCCAGTTGCTGGCTCAGCTCGGCGAAGAGCTCGCGCCAGGTAGGCATGCCCTCATCGGCCAGCACGTAGACCTTGCCCGCGGCCCCATCGGCGTGCAGCACGTGAGCCACGCCCTTGGCGAAGTTGGGGGCGTAAGCCGTGTTCAGCACGGCCTCGCCGCCCCGCACCAGCGGCAGCGTGCCTCGCGCCAGAGCGTGCGCCACGCGCTCGAACGTCACGTCGTTCTGCCCGAAGGGCCAGAGGCCGGGGCGCACCACCACGGGCTGCAGGCGCCGCTCGGCCATCAGCAGGTCCTCGGCCAGGATCTTGGAGTAGGCGTAGGGGCTGTCCACGTTGTTGCGAGGCAGGGTGCGGGTGTCGGCGTTGCGGAAGCCCGTGTAGCGGTGCACGGCCACGCTGGACACGAACACGAAGCGTCCGGCACCGCCACGCACGGCCTCGTCGATCAGCGCGCGTGTGCCCTCCACGTTGGTCTTCTCGAACGCCTCCCACGGGCCCCAGTCGGCCACGCGCGCCGCGGCGTGCACCACCGCGTCCACCCCGCTGCACACGCCGTCCAAGCTGCTGGGCGCGGTGAGGTCGGCGCGCACCACCTCCAGCCGCTCGTTCGCCAGGTGCGCACGCAGGTTATGCGTCTCGCCCCAGGGCGTGACCAACGCCCGCACCGCGTGGCCCTCGGCCAGCAGCGCTCGCGTGATGTGGCTGCCCAGGAAACCGTGTGCGCCGGTTACGAGTACTTTCACCCGTACGAGTTTAGCCGCCTGGACCCGCTGGCTGCGAATTTCACCAGTTGAGCAGGCCCGCGCGCGCCAACAGTGTGACGTCCAGCGTCAGGCCGATGACCAGGTGCAGCAGCGCTGGGTAGAGGATGGAGCGGCTACGGAGCGCCAACACCCCGAAGAGGAGGCTGGCTGGAGCCGCCGCCAGCAACTCGGGCAACGGCTTGCCCACGTGGATGAGCGTGGCCATGATGGTCTGCAGCCATAGTGCGGAGCTGACGCCCACCGCCTTGGCTGCCGTGTTCAACACGAACCCGCGGTAGAACGCCTCGAACGAGACGTAGTAGAGGAAGTAGACGCCAGCCCAGACCGCGAGGTTGATGGCGTTCTCGCCCGCCCAGGCGCCCGGCCAGGGGTAGGTGAGGGCCAGGCCGGGATCGGAGCTGGCGAGGATGATGATCGGCACGGCGATGACGGAGAGGCCCAGCACCGCCGGCAGGCCGAAGCGCGGATCGCCCCAGCCCAGGCCAGCGCCGTCCAGGCGGCCCACCACCAGACGGTAGATGAGCGCCGGCAACAGGAGCAGGAACACCAGCGACCAACCCACGGAGGCGCCGGCATTGATGGGATCCTGGGTGGCGAACCTGAGGAGCGTCGGTCCCGGGGTGGCCATGTACCAGAAGCCGGCCTGCAGGACGAGCATGGCGAAGAGCAGGAACCAGGTCCGCGTCCTCTTCGGAGCGAACAGGACTCCGAGGTCGCTCAGGAGGAGCCCCACGGAGCGCGCAGCGTTCCTCATAGGTCCTTCTGGACCATCCTGTAGGTCTTGTAGTGCCTGCCGCCGCTGGCCACGATGGCGTTGTTGATGGCCTTGTTGTCCTCCAGGGTCCAGCCCAGCTCGCCTTCCTTGATGCCGTGCTGCTTGCCGCGGCGCATGACCTCGTCTATCAGCACCAGGTCGAAGCCGCGGTTGCGGTGCTCCGGGAGCACGCCCAGCATCACCAGCCGCACCCGGTCGACGATCCGCTTGAGGCGCAGCAGGTGGAAGATGCCGGTGGGGAAGAGCCGGCCGTCGAAGCGGGCCAGCACCTGGTTGAGGTCGGGTATGGCGATGCAGACGGCCACTGGCTGGCCCTGGTACTCCAGGAAGAGCGCCATGTCCGGGTTGACGATCATCTTCAGTTCGCTGGCCAGGTGGGCTATCTCGGCATCGGTGTAGGGCACCTGGCCCCAGTTGGCCTGCCAGGCGGCAGTGTGGATCTGCTGCAGCAGCTTCACCTCTTCGTGGAAGTTCTTCAGATCGGCCGACCTGACCACGGGCTGGTAACGCTGCCTGGCCCGCTCCACGATGCGCTGCAGGCGCTCCGGCACCTGTCCGGGATTGGGCATGTGGAAGGCGTAGAGGTCCTTCACCTTGCCGTATCCGGCCGCCTCCGCCCAGGCGGGGTAGCTCGCCGGACTCTGCGGCATCATCACGTAAGGCGGCTTGTCGAAGGCGTCCAGCTGGAAGCCGGCGCCGTCGTTCATCGTGGGGTTGGCTGGGCCGCGCACGGCGCTGCGGCCCAGCGCTCTGGCGCGCTCCTCCACCCGGGCGTAGAGCGCAGCGGACACGTCCTCGTCCTCAGCCTCGAAGAAGCCGAAGAAGACCAGGTTGTCGCCATGGATCTGGTTGTGGTGGTCGTCGTCTATGAGCGCTATGCGGCCCACGGTGCGGCCGCCGCGGCGCGCCAGGTAGAGCTCCCGGCGGGCGTGCTGCCAGAACGGGTTCTTGCCCTCGTCCAGCAGTTCCTTCTGCGACATGCGCAGCGGCGCCACCCAGTTGGGGTCGTTGCGGTACTTGCGGTACGGGTAGTCGATGAACTCGCGGAGCTGTGCCCGCGAGTCGACGCGCTCTACGTTGACCACGTTGCGGGGCTCGCTAGATGACGCCCAGCCGCCGTCCGACAAGTGCGAAGGCCGCCAGGAGTCGGTCGAGCTGTTCGTCGGTGTGGTTGGCGTTGACGCTCGTGCGGATGATGGCCTGGCCGGCAGGCACCCCGGGCGGCAGCGCGGGGGTGGTGAAGATGCCCTCGGACCAGAGGCCCTTCCAGAAGGCCATGGCCAGCTCGTCGGGACCCACGTGGACGGGCACTATGGGCGTCCGCGAGCCCAGCGTGTCGAAGCCCAGGGAGTTCATGCCGTCACGCAGCTTGCCCACGTTGCGCCACAGCTGCTCGCGGTGCTGCGGTTCCGTCTCGATGATGTCCAGGGCCTTCAGCGCCGCTGCCATCTGCATGGCGGGCAGCGCGGCGGTGAATATGAAGGGCCGGGCCACGTGCTTGACGTAGTTGACCACCTCGCGGTCGCCAGCCATGAAACCGCCCACGGACGCGAAGGACTTGGAGAACGTGCCGACGATGACGTCGACCTCGTGCTCGAGCCCGAAGTGCTCGCCGGTGCCGCGCCCGCCCTCGCCCAGCACGCCGCTGGCGTGCGCGTCGTCAACGATAAGGCGCGCACCGTAGCGCCTCTTCAGCTCCACCAGTCCGGGGAGGTCGGCTATGTGACCGCTCATGGAGAACACGCCGTCGGTGACGATGATGCGGCCGCCGGGACGGCCCTCGTCGGCCTGCAGCAGTTTCTCGAGGTGCCCCAGGTCGCCGTGCTCGAACTTGCGGAGCGTGGCGTACGAGAGCCGGGCCGCGTCGTAGAGCGACGCGTGGTTCTCGCGGTCGTAGTAGATGACATCGTGGCGCCCTGCCAGTGCGGAGACGACGGAGAGGCACCCTAGGTAGCCCGCCGAGAAGGTGAGCACGCTCTCCTTGCGGAAGAAGTGCGCCAGGCGCGTCTCGAGCTCCTCGTGCAGCGTCAGCGTGCCCGTGAGGAAGCGGGAGCCCGTGCAGCTGGTGCCGAAGCTATCCAGTGCGCGGCGCGAGGCTTCCTTGAGACGTGGATCCTGGGTGAGCCCCAGGTAGTCGTTCGAGCCGGTGATGACCATCTCCCGGCCGTTGACGTCCACGGTTCCGCCCTGCTGTGAGGCTATGGGTTTGAAGTACGGATGCATGCCGGCGGCCACGGCTTCGTCGGCCCTCCGGAACTCGTATGCCTTCGCGAAAGCATCGCGAACCGGACGGATGTCCGGCAAACTATCTCCGCGGCGCGCGACCTCTGACAAGGATTCCTCCACCCTCCGGCTGGCGCGGAGGCGTGAACCTCCACTGGGCGATGCTTGCGTGGTTATCACTGCCCAAGTTCCGGGCCGGCAAGCTAGAAGCTTGCGCTCCGAAGGCTCGCAGGGCGGGGCTCACGCAAGTGCCCCCAGCATGCGTCACCCTATACAAATGCCAGCCCTAGCGCAAGGTGTACATTTTACTTCCTGCCCGGCCGCAGCGCCACTCTACGCCCTTCCGGAACCTACCGGTCGCATAGGGAACGCGCGCCGGGGGGTGGGCGTGCGACCGTGGTCAGGCCGTGCCCACCACCTATCACCGCCTACTGAGTAGCGGCACCGGCCGCAGACACTGCCTTGGCCCGAACCCCGCTGGTAAACTGGGTACGTGCCGTCCTTGGCTACAAGTAGACCCACACCGCTCCGCTCGGAGACGTCACCACCCGAAGGGGTGAATGCCTTGCACCCAACGTTGGTTCCGGTAAAGACTCGGTCCGCAACTACCTTAGATGCACATCTCGTTCATGATCTGTACGCTGCAACGCCAGCTTATTTCGAGATCATCTCCATCCCGGTACCCACTCCGCAGGAAGTGGCTACCGACATAGCGACCGCTATCCAGGATCCCAGGCGCTTCGTAGAGATCGTGCTGCTGGAAGGGCCCGAGCTGGAAGCCGTCGGCGAGGAAGCCGGTTGTCCGTTCGATCCCGTCACCGGGCTGCGGGTCGCGGGATACCTCGACTACAAGCTCGATTACCCGGAGGCCGGCGACGCCACCGTCAACCTGCTCCTGGTCAGGCACGGGCTGCAGAGTTACGGCGTCGGCAGCGCGTGTGCCGAGGATCTGGAGAGGCGGCTGAAGGGCCGGGCGCAGCGCATGCTGGCCAGCATCTACGGCGACAACCCTCGGGCGCGCAGGTTCTGGGAACGGCTCGGGTACCAGTTCGCCATCGATGCCAAGCCGCTGCTGGTCTGGTACGCCAAACAGCTCGCCATGCCGGCGGGCGCCGATCTGGTGGCTGGCTGAACCTAGCTCGCGGCTGAAAGGTCTGGCAGCGCACGGCCACCCGGCCACACCAAGTGGCCTGGCTGCTATCGGCACGCCGTGCCGCGGTGATAACCTTCGCCCGTGCGAGAGGTCGTGTGCTTCAGGTCGTAAGTGTTTCCCTCGGGTCCGCCTCGCGTGACACGGATCAGGTGATCACGCTGCTGGACAGGGAGGTGCGCGTGCGCCGCGTCGGCGTGGGCGGTGACCTGAAGCGGGCCAGGGAACTGATAAGCGAGCTGGACGGTCAGGTGGACGCGTTCGGCTTGGGCGGCATAGACCTCTACGTCTCCGTACGGGGCCGCCGCTACTACTTCCGTGACGCCGTGAACCTGGCCCGCGCCGCCAAGCGCACACCGGTCGTCTGCGGCGCAGGCCTGAAGGACAGCCTCGAGCGGCTGACGGTCAGGGCGCTGGAGGAGCGTCTGGACCTGCAGCGGCGCGACGTGCTGATGGTCTCGGCCGTGGACAGGTTCGGCATGGCCGAGGAGCTACACGCCCGGGCGCGCAGCGTGCTCTTCGGCGACCTGATCTTCGCCCTGGGGCTGCCCATCCCCGTGCGCAGCATAGGAGCCCTGGAGCGCCTGGCGCACACCCTCATGCCGGTGATCTCCAAGGTGCCGTTCAAGTGGCTCTACCCCGTGGGCGAGGCGCAGGAGAAGGCGCCCGTACCGGAGAAGTTCGCGCGCTACTACCGGGAGGTCGACATCCTGGCGGGCGACTGGCACTACATCAGGCGTTACGCGCCGCGCGATCTGGCCGGCAAGGTGCTGCTGACGAACACCACCACGGCGGCCGACCTGGAGTTCATGCGCCAGCGCGGCGTGAGCCTCCTCATCACCACCACGCCGAGGTTCAACGGCCGCAGCTTGGGCACCAACCTGCTGGAAGCCGCGCTGGTAGCCACCGAAGGTGCCTCCGGCGAACTCAGCTCCGGCCGCTACGTGGAGTTGATCGAGCAGGCGGGCATTGTCCCGACCGTGGCCGACCTAAGACCTGACTCCGGCGGAAGCGTGCCGGATGCTAAGATTGTGCCGACTTGAACCGTAACGCCGCGCGCCTGGCGCACGTACCGCAGGCCGCGCGGTGTACCTTTGGAACCTCGGAGGAAATCGATGATCAGCGTTACTGACCTACGGACCGGCACCAAGGTCGAGATGGACGGCGGCCTCTGGGAGGTGGTCGAATACCAGCACCAGAAGATCGGTCGCGGCGGCGCCAAGATGGTGGCCAAGTTCCGCAACCTCGAGTCCGGCTCCATCGTCGAGCGCTCGTTCAACGCCACCGAGAAGATCCAGGACATCTTCATCGAGTACCGCGAGATGTCGTTCCTCTACTCCGACGGCGACCAGTACACCTTCATGGACACCGAGACCTTCGAGCAGCCCACGCTGTCCCGCCAGCAGATCGGCGACGGCGCGCGCTTCCTCAAGGAGAACATCTCCGTCACGGTCGACTACTACCAGGGCCGCCCCCTCAAGGTGACCCTCCCCAACATCGTGGAACTCAAGATCACGCGCACCGATCCCGGCGTTCGTGGCGACACGGTCTCGGGCGGCTCCAAGCCCGCTGAGCTGGAGACCGGCGCCTCCGTCAACGTGCCGCTCTTCATCGAGGAGGGCGAGGTCATCCGCGTCGACACGCGTTCGGGCGAGTACTTAGGACGCGCCTGATGGAGATCAAGGAGATACGGCAACTGCTCAAGGCGCTGGCGGAGCACGAGGCCAGCGAGTTCACTCTTGACACCGGTGAGTACAAGCTGACGGTCAAGCGGGGCGCGCAGGTTGTCATGACGCAGGCGCCGGCCCCGGTCCCCGTCCCTGCCGCGCAGCCCGCTGCCGAGCCCGCCCCCGCCGTGGAGGCGGCTCCCGCGGCGGCCCCGGCGGCCAACACCAACCTGATCGACGTGCTGGCGCCCATCGTGGGCACCTTCTACGCCGCTCCGTCGCCGGACGCCCCGCCCTTCGTGAAGGTAGGCGACCGCGTGAAGGCCGGTACCGTCCTCTGCATCATCGAGGCCATGAAGCTCATGAACGAGATCGAGGCCGAGGTCGCCGGGGTGGTCCGCGAGGTGGCCGTCAGCAACGAAGATCCGGTGGAGTACGGCCAGGTGCTCTTCCGCATCGAGCCGGACTGAGTGGCCAGCGAGACGGACGCCACCGTGTCTAGCGAACGAGAAGCCGCAGGCATGTACAAGAAGATCCTCATCGCAAACCGTGGGGAGATCGCCCTGCGTGTGCTCCGGGCCGCGCGCGAACTGGGTGTGGAGACCGTGGTGGTCTACTCGGAGGCCGACGAGAACTCGCTGCCCGTCCTGCTGGCCGACGAGGCCATCTGCATCGGGCCCGCCCCTTCGGCGGGCAGCTACCTGAACGTGCGCAACATCCTCGCCGCCGCCATCGTCACCGGAGCGGAGGCCATCCACCCCGGTTACGGCTTCCTGGCGGAGAACGCCGAGTTCGCGGAGATGTGCGAGGAGCACGGGCTCGACTTCATCGGCCCGCGGCCCGAGAGCATCAGGCGCATAGGCGACAAGGCCTCCGCGCGCGCCCTGGCCGAGGAGGCGGGCGTGCCCGTGACCCCCGGCAGCGCGCCTCTGAAGAACCTGGACGACGCCCGCGGCTTCGCGGAGAAGATCGGCTTCCCGCTCATCCTCAAGGCCTCCGCCGGCGGAGGCGGGCGGGGCATGCGCGTGGTGCAGAGCATGTCCGACCTCGAGCGGCAGTTCGTCAACGCTCAGGAGGAGGCGCGTAACGCCTTCGGCAACCCCGAGCTGTACATGGAGAAGTACTTAGAGGAGCCCAAGCACATCGAGATCCAGCTCTTCGGTGACGGTGAGGGCGAGGTGGTCCATCTCTACGAGCGCGACTGCTCCATCCAGCGCCGCTACCAGAAGGTGCTGGAGGAGGGCCCCAGCCTGCTGGACGAGGAGCTGCGTCACGCGATCGCCGACGCCTCCGTGCGCCTGGCCAAGCACATCAACTACCGCGGCGCGGGCACCTGCGAGTTCCTGGTCGACAGATCGGGTCAGTTCTACTTCTCGGAGATGAACACCCGCATCCAGGTCGAGCACCCCGTCACCGAGCTCATAACCAGCAAGGACCTGGTGCAGGAGCAGCTGCGGGTGGCGAGCGGCATGGGCCTCTCGTTCACGCAGGACGACATCGCGGTGGAGGGGCACGCCATCGAGGTGCGTGTCAACGCGGAGGACCCGGATCACGACTTCCGGCCGTCGGCGGGGGTCATCACCGACCTGCACTGGCCCGGCGGGTTCGGCATCCGGGTAGATTCCCACGTCTACGCCGGCTACCGGATCCCGCCCAACTACGACAGCATGGTGGCCAAGATCATCGCCTGGGCACCTACCCGGGAGGAGGCGATCCTGAGGATGGAGCGCGCGCTCAAGGAGACCATCATCGAAGGCGTGAAGACCACGATCCCCTTCCACCTGAAGGTGCTGGACAACGCCTTCTTCAGGCGAGGCGACGTTTACACCAACTTCATCCCGCGTAGGATGAACCGATGAGCGAGAACACCGAACTAGCCATCTCGGCCGACGTGCTCTACGGCATCGTCCAGCTGGCCCTGGAGGACGTGGACGGCGTGCGTCCCATCCAGCCACCCGCTCGGGTAGGGGAGTTCCTGGGAGGTCGTCGCAGCCGCGGCATAACCGTGGAGCGGGAGGGCGACGAGGTGTGGGTGGATCTGACGTTGGCAGTGACCTACGGCAAGGTCATCCCCAAGGTGGCGGTGGCGGCGCAGCGCGCGGTGCGCGAGGCGGTCACCTCCATGACGGGGCTCCAGGTGCCCAGCGTGAACGTGGCGGTGGAGGACGTGGAGCTGGCCGACGAGGAGCTGCCGAGTGGGTAGACGGCGCGCTCGCGAGCTGGCTTTCCGCACCCTCTTCCAGGCCGACCGCGGTGGGCAGGCGCTGCTGGAAGTGTGGTCCAACGTGCGGCAGGAACTGGCCGAGGAGGATGACGAGGACGCCGAGTCGAGCCCGTACGGCGAGCCGCTGGACGCGGCGACCGTGGCGTTCGCCGACGGTCTGGTGAAGGACTACGCCGCCGACAGCGAGAGGATCGACGCGCTGCTGGAGGAGTCGATCACGGGTTGGACCTTCGGGCAGATGTCGCAGACCGATCTGAACGTCCTGCGCCTGGCGGTCACGGAGATGGTGCACGGCGACGACGCGCCGGAGGTGGCCATCGAGATGGCCGTGCGACTGGCGAAGAAGTTCGGCGGCGACGAGTCGGGCAGGTTCGTGAACGGGGTGCTGGCCAAGGTGCTGAGGTCGCTGAGTAGTGCGGGAACGGCGGCCGATGGGGCCTGAAACGGCAGCCGTCGTTCTCGAGGGGAAGAGGGTCGCCGCTGAACTGATCGACCGTCTGAAGGCCGAGGTGGCGGAACTGCCGTACGTGCCGCGCCTCACCTTCATACGCGTGGGGGATGACCCCGCCAGCGCCTCGTACGTACGTGCCAAGGAGCGGTTGGCGCAGCGCGCCGGGGTCTCCTCGCAGGTCTTCTCCCTGCCGGAGGGGACCAGCCAGGCCGAGCTAGTGGAGCTGGTGCGTTCGCTCAACGACGACGACGAGGTGGACGGCATCCTGGTGCAACTGCCGTTGCCGCCCGCCATAGACAGCCAGGCAGTGCTAGACAGCATCGACCCCGCGAAGGACGTGGACGGTCTGCACCCGCAGAACGTGGGCCTGCTCTGGAGCGGGCGCCGCAGCCTGGTGCCCGCCACGCCGCTCGGGGTCCTGGCGCTGCTCGATCATTACCACGTGCCGATAGCGGGCAGGCAGGCCGTGGTGGTCGGGCGCTCCGAGCTGGTGGGCAAGCCGCTGGCGGCACTGTTGCTGCAGCGCGACGCCACCGTCACGGTGGCTCACTCGCGCACGCCGGACCTGGCCGCGGTCACGCGCCAGGCGGACGTGCTCGTGGTGGCAGCGGGGAGCCCGCGCCTCATCGCACCGGAGATGGTCAAGCCGGGCGCCGCCGTGCTGGACGTGGGACTCACCCGGGTGGAGGGGCGCATAGTGGGCGACGTCCAGCCGGAGGTGGGTAGGGTGGCTGGCTGGCTCACGCCCATGCCTGGCGGCACCGGCCCCATGACCGTAGCCATGGTGATAGTCAACACGCTGACCGCCGCGCGTTCCAGGAGGGCTGCGTGAACGACCTTCTCTCCAACGTGCCGCTGCTGGCTGCCTTGGCCGCCACCATCGTGGCCCAGTTGCTCAAGGTCCTGCTGGTCCTGTTGGCGGAGAAGCGCTGGGCGTTCGACAGGTTGCTGGACACGGGCGGGATGCCTTCGTCGCACAGCGCGGCCGTGTCGGCGCTGGCCATCAGCCTGGGCGTGATACACGGCTGGGGCAGCCCGGCGTTCGCCATCTCCAGCGTGCTGGGTTCCATCGTCATGTACGACGCCACGGGCATCAGGCGCGCTGCCGGGCGGCACGCCGAGATGATCAACGATCTGGTGAAGGAACTCAACCACCTATTCGACGAGGGGTTCCAGCCTCAGGTGCTGAAGACGCTGCTGGGGCACACGTATCCGCAGGTGATCGTGGGCGCCCTGGTGGGCGTGATCACGGCCATCGTCGCCACGCTCTGAAGCCGCTTCGAAGCTGCAGGCCCCGAGCATCACGGGCCCCACGTGAGTCAGGCCACCTTGAGGCCCATCATGAGGGTGGCTCCAGCAGCGCCAGTGCCCGGCGCAGCTCGCCACTCTCCTCATGGGTGGGTGCTGTGCGGGCCACGAAGGCCGCGCGCACCTCGGCGGCGCCCGCCGCGTGCAGCGCCTGGCGGGCGGCGGTGAGCGTGGCGCCGGTGGTCATCACATCGTCCACCAGAAGCACGGAGCGGCCCCTGACCGCCGTGCCGGCCTGCGCTACCAGGGCCCGGGCCAGGCTGGCCGAGCGAGCGGTGCGACCCTGACCCACGAGCTTCCTCGTGCTGGCACGCCGCCGTAGCAACGAAGCGTGGTCCGCGCCGGTGTGCCGGGCCAGCGCGGTGGCGAGCAGCTGGGCCTGGTCGTACCCGCGCAGCAGCCTCCGCTGCCGCGTGGTGGGCACGTGGGTTATCAGGTGCGGTGACCAACCCCACCGATCGACGCGTAGTTGGAGGAGCCGGGCCAGGAGATCCGCCAGGCGGTGTGCGTTGCGGTACTTGAGGGCGTGTACGAGGCGCCGCCAGATGCCGGCGTGGGGGCCGAGCCAGAGATGGTCGCCCGTGGGTGCGGGGAGCGCAGCCACGGCGGTCCGGAGGAGGTCGGCGCACTGCGCGCACACCCCGCCGGGCCCGCAGGCCCGTACGCCGCAAGCGGGGCAGTGCAGCGTGGCGGAGGCGGCTGCCAGAAGCGCGGCCGTCAGGTTCCGGTAGGCGGCCCCGAAGAGGACGAAGGTGGCGGCGGGTGCGCTGGGAGAGCCGAGGTCCCGGAGGGCTTCCGCCAGCGCACCCCCTTCCGCCGACCCGGTTGGCGCTGCAGGCGGGGAGCGTCGCCTTGGGTGCTGCGCCAGGTAGACCCTACCGGCACGTGACGAGCGGACGCGGCGTCGGGTCATGACAGGAGTCTAGGCGGGCGGCGCGCGGCGTGGTGACGCGGCCTTGGCCTCTGCCGAACGGTTCTAGGCCCGCTGCCCGGCTGGGTTCAGTAGGGGCGGGCGGCCAACTCGCTCACCAGCGCCAGTATCCTGGCCGCCGCCGCCTGGTCCGGCAACGGAGCCAAGGCTCGTTCCAGCACGTCCAGGCCGCGCCTCAGCCGCTCCTCCGCCACCCCCTGGGCGTACTCCAGCGAGCCGTGCTCGACCATCATCCTGAGCACCTCGTCCATCTCTTCAGGCTGCTTGGCGCGCCGCGGTCTGTCCAGCAGTGCCACCACGCGTTGGCGCACGGCCTGCGGAGCCGTGGCCAGCAGGTGCGCCAGCACCAGGGTACGCTTGCCCTCGTAGAGGTCGCCGGCGAACTCCTTGCCCACCTCCGCGCCCACGGACAGGTTCAGCACGTCGTCGCGGATCTGGAAGGCCACGCCCAGGTCGAGCCCGGCCCGCTCCAGCAGCTCGGAGGGTTCGGCGCCGGCGGCGTACGCTCCGAGGCGCAGGGGCGAGACCACGGTGTAGTAGGCGGTCTTGAGGCTGACCATGGCCAGGTAGTCGTCCTCGGTCACGTCGAAGCGGCGTTGAGCGACCCAAGCGAGGTCCAGGTGCTGCCCGGCAGCGGTGTGCACGATCATGCGGCCGAACTCGGAGAGCGCACCGGCGCGGTCGTAACGGCCGGCAGGCAGCGACATTAGATGCTGCCACATGGCCACGTGCATGGCGTCGCCCACGTTTAGGGCCACGGGCATGCCGGTCTGCCGGTGCAGCGCCGGCTGGCCGCGGCGCTCGTCCGAGTCGTCCTCGATGTCGTCATGCACCAGCACCCAGTTCTGGAAGAGCTCCAGTGCCTCGGCCAGCACCCGCGCCGCTTGGGCTCCCGCGTCGTCGTCCTCGCCGTGGCCCCGCACGCCGTGCGCCCGCGCCGAGAGCAGGAGGAGCTGCCCCCTTAGTCCTTTGCCTGCTCGGTTGGGGTACTCCGCCAGGAGAGAGAGGAAGCGCTCCAGCTCCTCCTTGACCGTGTCCGAGGCCCCGGTCACGTGGCCGGGCGGGATCAGCGCACCCAGGTTCCCAGGCAGCGCGGCCAGCACGCCGCGCCTTATGGCTTCGACATCGTCCACGGCGACGATCATACGCCGAAGCCGCCGAGAACGAGGAACGGCCGCTCCCATAAGGGAGCGGCCGTCGAGGTCCTGCTTGGAACGTTGCGTCAGCGGAAGAGGATCTCCGTGACGAACCAGGTGGCTATCAGCATGCCCGCTATGAAGAGCAGGATGTAGGGCAGCGAGACCGCGTAGGTGCGGAGGATGAGCCGCAGGGTGTCGAGCTTGGACAGTTGCCGGCGTTCAGCGGCCCTACGTACGGCTTCATCACGCTTCGACACGCCCATCACCTTCCTCCCACCTGCCACCTACTCTAGCGGTGGATGCACGCCTTGAAGTGCCCGGGGCTCACTTCCTCGAGTGGCGGGATGACGTCCGCGCACTCCGGGGTGGCGATGGGGCAGCGCGTGCGGAACACGCAGCCCGAGGGCGGGTTGATGGGGGAGGGGATGTCGCCCTGCAGGATGATGCGCTCGCGCTTGACGGTGGGGTCCGGGATGGGCACGGCGGACAGCAGCGCCTCCGTGTACGGGTGGATGGGGTTGGCGTAAAGCTCCTTGGAGGGAGCGATCTCCATGATCCTTCCCAGGTACATGACGATTACGTGGTCGGAGATGTACTCCACCACCCCGAGGTCGTGCGCGATGAAGAGCAGGGTGAGGCCCAGCTCCTCCTTCAGGTCCTGCAGCAGGTTGACGACCTGCGCCTGGATGGAGACGTCGAGGGCCGAGACCGGCTCGTCGGCCACGATGAACTCGGGGTCGACCGCCAGGGCGCGCGCTATGCCGATGCGCTGACGCTGACCGCCCGAGAACTCGTGCGGGTAGCGGCGCATGTGCGCTGTGGAGAGACCCACGCGCTCGAGCAGGCCCGCCACCTTATCCTCGCGGTCCTTGCCGCGCGCGAGGTTGTGGATGCTCATGGCCTCGCCGATGATGTCGCCCACCGACATGCGGGGGTTGAGGCTGGCGAAGGGGTCCTGGAAGATGATCTGCATGCGCTTGCGGTACTCGCGCATCTGGCCCTTGGAGAGCTTGGTAACGTCCACGCCGTCGAAGTTGACTTCGCCGGAGGTGGGTTCGATCAGCCTGAGGATGGAGCGCCCCACCGTGGTCTTGCCCGAACCGGACTCGCCCACGAGGCCGACCGTCTCGCCGCGCTTGACGGTGAAGCTGACGTCCTCCACGGCCTTGACGTTGGCCACCACGCGGGAGAAGATGCCGCCGCGGATGGGGAAGTACTTACGTAGGTTCTTGACCTCGAGCAGGTTCTCACTCTTCGGGGTCTTCTTATCGGTTGGCTGCGTCTTCACGTTGGCGTCGCTCATGCCGGTATCTCCGCCTTGAGGTCGAGTTCGTCCCAGCGGACGCACCTAACCATGTGACCGCCACCGGTGTTCTCCAGCTCAGGGATGGCGACCTTGCACTTCTCCTGAGCGAAACGGCAGCGGGGATGGAAGGCGCAGCCCTCGGGCAGGTAGAGAGGGTTGGGAACGTTGCCCGGGATGGCCTGCAGGCGCTCCTGGTGATCAGCGGCCCGGTCCACGCGCGGGATGGAGTTCAGGAGGCCGAGGGTGTAGGGCATCTTGGGGTCCGCGAAGATGTCGTTCACATGGGCTTCCTCGACGGCGCGGCCCGCGTACATGACCACGGCGCGGTCCGCCACCTCCGCCACGACGCCCAGGTCGTGGGTGATGAAGAGGATGGCCATGCCGATCTCGTCCTGCAGCTTGCGCATGAGGTCGAGGATCTGCGCCTGGATGGTCACGTCGAGTGCGGTCGTGGGTTCGTCCGCGATCAGCAGTTTGGGGCTGCAGGAGAGAGCCATGGCGATCATCACGCGCTGACGCATACCGCCCGACATCTGGTGCGGGTAGTTCTTCACGCGCTTCCCGGGCTCGGGGATACCTACGAGGTCGAGCATCTCCGCGGCGAGCGACATGGCCTGACGCTTGGTCTTGCCCTGGTGCAGCACAATGGCTTCGGCGATCTGATCACCCACCGTGTAGACGGGGTTCAGGCTGGTCATCGGCTCCTGGAAGATCATGGAGATGTCGTTCCCGCGGATGCGACGCATCTCGCGTTCACTCTTCTTCACGATGTCTTCGCCCTCGAAGAGGATCTCGCCACCAGCGATGCGGCCCGGAGGGGTGGGGATGAGGCGCATCGTCGAGAGACTCATGACCGATTTGCCGGAGCCCGATTCACCTACCACGGCTAGCGTCTCACCGCGGTCCAGGTGGAAACTGACTCCGTCGACGGCCTTGACGGTGCCCTCGTCCGTATCGAAGTAGGTCTTGAGGTTCTTCACCTCAAGGAGCCTGTTGCTGTTTGCCACGTTCTTACGCTCCTCACGACGTTACTTAGTTACCGGCGCATATCCTCCTAAAGCACCTGTAGCTAATCACGGGGCGCGCCGTGCTGGATACAGCGCAGCGCGCCCTACAAGATAGTGGAGTTACGGAAATATGCTCAGCTCCATCCCTCTACCACTAGCGTCTCTTACGCGGGTCGAAGGCGTCACGTAGACCATCGCCGAGCAGGTTCCAGCATAACACTGCCAGGAAGATGGGGATGCCAGGTATAAGCAACCAAGGTACGAACTGGATGCTGATGCCACGCGCGGTGGCGTCCCTGAGCAGCAGTCCCCAACTGGAAGTGTCGACCTCCGATGGGCCGAGACCCAGGAACGAGAGACTCGTCTCGCCCAGGATGTAGCCCGGGATGGAGAGCGTGACCTGCACGATCACGTAGCTGGCGGTGGAGGGCAGCAGGTGCCGCCACAGCACCCGTGCCTCACTGGCGCCAAGCGCCTTGGCGGCTTGCGCGTAATCGAGCTCTCGGGCCGAGAGTATGAAGCCGCGGATGATGCGCGCGAGTCCACCCCAGCCCACAAGGCCCAGCACGAACACGATGAGCAGGTACGTCTGCGCGGAGTCCATCTGTAAGCCGAAGGCTTGCGCCAGCGGGTTCCTGGGGTCTCGTAGCAGCGAGGCCAGCACTATCAGCAGGAACAACCCTGGGATGGCCGCGAATATCTCTACCAGCCTCATAATCAGGTCGTCCACGAACCCGCCGTAGAAGCCTGCTATGCCCCCCAGTAGCAACCCGAGGAACAGCGCTACCCAGACCGCAAGCAGGCCCACCGTGAGGCTCACCTGCCCGCCGTAGAGCACCCTGGTGAAGACGTCCTTGCCTAGGTTGTTGGTGCCCCAGAGGAATATCCGGGCGGGGTCGTCCACGCCGAAGAGTCGTAGGTCGGACTTGAAGAGCCCCAGGATCTTGTACGGCTGCGAAGGGCGCCGCACGAAGAACTTGATGGGGTACATGGTGGAGGTGTCTTCCTCGTACACGCGCTGCCGCGTGACGGGGTCGCGGGTTTCGACCACGTCGTAGACGAACGGGCGTGTGAGCCTGCCCGTCTCCGGGTTGATCCAGTGCACCTGGGTGGGCGGACGGAACGCCGCGGTGGGGGAGCGCCTGTACTCGTTCATGCCGTACGGGGCCAGGAAGCCCGCGAAGATGGCCATGAGGTACATGATGATGAGGATGACGCCGCCGACGATGGCGGACTTATGCTTAGAGAACTGCTCCCAGATTATCCTGCCCTGGCTCTTCGAGGACGCGGCAGCGACCGGGCCGGCGCTGTTGAGGTCTATGTGAACGTTGTCGACCTGCTGCGCCGTGGCGTCGATGGTCGCCTCGGTGTCCTGCTCCAACTCGTTCTGGTACCTGTTGTTCGGATCTTCTGCCATGTCAGGAGCCTCAGTTGTACCGGATCCGTGGGTCGACCACGGCCAGTAGCAAGTCGGAGAGGAGGTTACCGATCATCAGCAGGATGGTGGTGATGACGATGAGTCCCAGCACGATGTAGATGTCCTGCGAGTTGAGCGCTTCCAGGAAGGCGGGGGTGATGCCGGGCCACGACATGGTGACCTCCACCAGCCCCGCGCCGCCCACCAGGTCGGGCAGCAGGCCGCCGATGCCAGCCACGAACGGGATGATGGCGGGCCTCAGTGCGTGCTTGTAGGTGACGCTCCGCTGCCCCAAGCCCTTGGCCTTGGCGGTGCGTATGAAGTCCGAACCAAGGTACTCCACCATCTGTGCGCGCAGCACCCTCGTGAAGCCCGCCATGCCGGCGGTGGCCACCACGAAGGAGGGGATGAACATGTGCCACATGATGTCCCAGAACCTGCCCCAAGCGTTCATGTCGAGGTGGTTGCCCGACGTCATGCCTGCCACCGGGAAGATGAGCTGGTTGAAGCCGAACGCCTCCTTGGTGAACGTTCTGGTGACGAATATCAATAGGATCAGTACCTGCGCGAAGAAGAAGTTAGGTATGGCCAGCCCGAAATAGGAGAACATGCTGACCACTTGATCCCCAAGGGAGTATTGCCTCACCGCCGAATAGACCCCCATGGGCACCGCCACTAGCCAGAGCATGAAGATGGAGAGCAGCGCCAGGTACATGGAGTTGCGCATGGGGCGACCGATGCGGTTGATGACAGGCTGGTTCGAGACGAACGACTGGCCCAGGTTGCCCTGCACCAGGTTCCTCATCCAGCGCACGTACTGCACGGCCATGGGCTGGTCGAGCCCGAACTGCGCCCGCATGCGTTCGATGGTCTCGGGCCTCACGTTGGGCTCGAGGGCCTTGGTGGTGAGGAAGTCGCCCGGAACCAGCTGGCTGATCAGGAAGGCCAGCATGGTGGCGCCGATGAAGGTGGGGATCAGCTGGAAGAGCCGCCTGACGATATATACGAGCATCAGTCAGCTTCCGGCCGCAACCGCGCGCGGAGCGCCGGTCGGGTTTCGAGTGAGGAGAGTGGAGTCTTTGTCAAGATAGTGTTCATTTCCGGTGTCGAACTGGGCGGCATCTTGGCCGCCCAGTTCGCGAGTTACGAGTTTTTGCTTACCTGACTTACTGGGCCTTGAAGAGGAGCGGGAGCTCCCAGGCGCCGAGCAGCGGGTTGATCTGACCTTCCTGGTGGTAGCCGTTGAGCGCAGCGTTCCAGCTGTAGTGCGCCATGGGGCTCACGAGGTAGGCGACCGGCATGAGGTCGGCTTCGACGGCCTGGATCTCGTAGCCGACTTCGCGGGCGGCCTCGGTGTCGAGGGTCTCGCGGCCGACGGTGAAGAGCTGGCCCATGAGGGTCTCACTGGTGGTGAGGCACTCGTCGCTGGTGTTGTACATGTGCAGGTTGGTACCGCACGGGATGACGTTCACACCGAAGGGCCAGTCGCGCGAACCGCCGGTGAGGCCGATGAGGATGGCTTCGAACGGACGGTCTTCGCCGACGGAGAGGAGCTGGTCGACGAGCAGGTTGAAGTCGATGGCCGAGACGGTGATGTCGACGCCGGCGTCGCGAGCGGTGTCGGCGAAGATCTGGGCCAGCTGCTCGCGCTGGGTGTTACCAGCGTTGGTGGCGAGCGTGAAGCTGACGGTCTGGCCTTCAGCGTTCACCAGCATGCCCTGAGCGTTGGTGCGGTCGTAGCCGATGTCGGCCAGGAGCTCCTGGGCGCGCTCGGGGTCGAAGGGGTACTTCTCGACGTCGTCGTTGATCCAGTAGTCGTTGATCGGGTAGACGTTCGTGTGCATCGGCAGGCCGGCACCGTTGTAGACCAGGTCGATCATGAGATCGCGGTCGATCAGGTGGGCCATGGCGCGACGGAAGTTCTGGCTGCGGAAGAGCTCCTGCTTCGCGGGGTTGGAAGCGAGGTTCCAGTTCCAGACGATGAACTGGCTGCTGGCCACGGGGCTGACCGACTCCATGATGATGGCGTCGATGTCGCCGTTGTTGATGGCCTGGGCGATGACGCCGATGTCGTCGAGGTTGCGCGGGCTGAAGCTGTCGATCTGGCCAGCGATGTAGAGGTTGAGGGCAGCGTCGAGGTCGCCCGCAACGGTCATGCTGTAGCCGTCGAGGTAGGGCAGCGGGTTGCCGGCCTCGTCCACGTTCCACTCACCGAAGTAAGGGTTCTTGGAGAGGACGATGCGCTCGCCCGGCTGGAAGGAGGTCGGGATGAACTCGGTGGGCCACACGGTGGTGGTCACGTCGACGTCCGTACCCCAGAGGGCCTTAACGGCTTCGGCGCCGCCGGAGCGGTAGGCCTCACCGAAGATGGCGTCGGGCACGGGGCTGACGGCAGCGACCGGGAAGGCGAGGCGGTCGGGGCGCGGGAAGTTGATGCGCAGACCGTTGTCGCCGACGCGTTCCATGGTGATTGGGTCGCCATCCATGAACCAGCTGTCGTAGCCGTTGGAGCCGACGTCAGGGTCGGTCTCGAGGATGTAGCGGATGTAGTAGTCCTGGGCGGTGATGGGGCTGCCGTCGGACCACTTCATGCCTTCGCGGACCGTGAGGTCCATGACGGTGCCTTCTTCGTTCATCTCGAAGGAGGAGGCGCCGTAGGGGAGCCACTCGTCGGAGTCGGGGCCGCGGAAGATGAGCGGGGCGCCCGAGAACAGGTAGTCGGAGAGAGCCTGCGATTCGGCCGAGATGACGGGGTTGAAGGTGCGCGGATCGCCGATCAGGGCGATGTTCAGCGTGCCGCCGTAGACGGCTTCGTCGGGCGAGGCGTTAGACCAGGCGCTCGGCCAGACGAACGGCTCGGCGAACGCGAAGGTGGCCACCGCCAGGAAGCTTAGGCCGATGAGTAGTCTCTTCATTGCTCCTCCAGTACTTTCTAGTTGCGTGGGCTCGGCGCTATGCCTCACCTTCACGCTGGATTTGACGACGGCCTACCGTAACCCCTCACTCGGAGTACCTGCAAGAGCCGCTAGCTGCTTGAAGGACTCGCTGATAAGGTCGGGACCCGGCGTCCGCCCTGCCGGGTGGGCTATATACAATTACCCACTTGATTGGAATCTATCACTCCCGTATCGCATCGTCAACGCGGAAGGGACCGGTGGACGTTAACCGTGAGCACATGAAAGCGCCGCCCGGAGCGGGCGGCGCGGTGTCGCTGGTGAGGGGTTCGGCTACGCGTTCTTGCGTCAGGCAGACGCCCTCCGCGGCCCGGGCGTCAGCGGGGCAGCATGCCCAGCAGCAGAGCGAGCACACCCCAGATGATGGCCAAGTAGATGGTGGTGCGGTGAAGCCCGCCGGCCGTGCCGCCCATGGAGCTGAAGTCGGCGCCGCCGCCACCGTCGAGGCCGGCGCCGAGGCCGGACTGCTTGGGCTCTTGGATGAGGATGACGATCGTCAGCAGAACCGAGACTACGACGAACAGTATGAATGCGATCCAGAACATGGTTCCTCCGTGGTGGCGCCGGCGGCCGCCTTGGCCGAGCGCGCTGTCCTTCCAGATGGTTCTTGCAGATGGTGCCGAGAGCGGGAATCGAACCCGCACGGGTTGCCCCGGTTGATTTTGAGTCAACTGCGTCTACCGTTCCGCCACCTCGGCACGAGGTCTGCCCCGGACTCGCGGATGGTAACAGGGCACTGATCCAGCTTGCGCGGCCGCTGGGGGGCGTCCGAACAGTTGGTCATTCTAGCAGTGGACGTGGGCAACCGGCAACCTGCAAGGGCTCGCTGCGCACCCCCGCGGATTCAGCCCCTCAGGACCATGGCGGCGAAGCGGAACAGCCGTGGCAGGCGGCCCCACCGCCGCCGGTCCAGCGCCACGCGGAAGAGCCACTCGACCCCGAGGCGCCTGGTCCAGGCGGGCATGCGCTTCACCTCGCCCGCCAGCACGTCGAGCGTGCCGCCCACGCCCACCATCACGCCCACGCCGAGCTGCGCTGCGTGAGAGTGGAGGAAGAGCTCCTGGCCCTCACCCAGGCCGGCCAGCAGCAGGTCGGCGCGCGACGAGGCCACCGCGCGCAGCACCTCGTCCGGCGCCGATCTGTCGAAGTAGCCGTGGTGCGATCCGACCACGTTCACGCCGAAACGGGACGCGGCCTCCGCGGCCGCCCGCTCCGCGACACCGGGCTTGGCGCCCAGAAGGTAGACGCGCAGATCGCTGCCGCCGCGGCGCATGACTTCGAAGGCCAGGTCCACGCCCGGTACGCGGCCCGGCAGGGGGGTGCCACTCCGGCGAGCTGCCCAAGCCACGCCCACGCCGTCGGCCACGCTCAGGTCGGCCGCGCGCAGGGCCGCGGCCAGCTGTG
The DNA here is from genome assembly GCA_964467885.1 of uncultured bacterium. Lineage (GTDB taxonomy): Bacteria > Deinococcota > Deinococci > Deinococcales > Trueperaceae > JAAYYF01. Next base: position 24,639 of record CAYXUE010000016.1, read on the forward strand.
GGCTTGCGGCGGCCTGCACCACTATCTCGGGGTTGAGGGTTACGACCAGACGCGAGCTGGGACCGGAACGCCGTGCTTCGGCTACCTCCCTCAGTACCCAGTCGGCCGCGCCCGAGAACGTGACGGCGTCGAGCGGGTAGCCCAGGACGTCATGGCGAGGCGGAGGGGAACTCATGGGTGCAGGGGCGTCAGGAGTTGGCGGCGGAGAAGTAGTAGAGCGGCTCCGGCTCAGCCTGCAGGATCCGCTGCAGCCGCGGCACCGACGAGCTGGTGGAGACCCTGGCGGCGAAGGCCACGTCCCCCTCCAGATCTATGGAGCGGAGGTACTGGCCGGCCACCGAACGCCACAGGCCCTCGAGCGGGTCCGGCATGGAGCGGGCCAGCGTGGTGGCGAAGCGCGTGGCGCCCAGCAGGGTGACGTCCGGCACGCGCTGCTGGATGAGGTTCGCGATGAGCGCGGCGCAGACCACGTCGTCCAGGTCCGGCTCCCCTGCGAAGCCGGCGGCCACCAGGTCCACACGCGCCGGCGCAAGGGCCACCACGGCATCGGCCACCGCGGCCGCGTTGTACAGGGAGCCGAGCAGCAGATCGGAGCCGCCAGCGGTGACGCTCAGCCAGCGGGGGGCGTTCTCCGAGACCATCACCACCGAGCGGCCCGCCACTTCGGCGTTCGCCAGCTGCACCGGAGAGTTGCCGTGGTTGAAGCCCTCGGGCGGCACACCCTGACGCTCGCCGATCAGCAAGGCACCCGCCTGAGCCGCCTCTTTGGCGCTGCGCAGCGAGGGGGTCAGCGCCAGCTCGGCCACGCCCCGGTCCAGCAGCAGAGGAGCCACCGTGCAGGTGCGCAGCACGTCTATCAGTACCACCACGCCCTCGTAGGGCCCGGAGGGTAATAGGTCGGTGTTTATCTTCATACTCACGGACTCACGGTCTCACTGAGTGCGGCCCCGAGGGCCAAACTGCAGGATTGAAGGTAAGGAGTCGTTCTGGCGCCGGTGAGTGGCCTCTTCTTGCCGGCGTCAACGAGGGTCTCGGCGGACACTCGCCGACGGAGTCTAACACGGGGCACGGGGGGTAACGCCGTCGCCCCGGGCAGCATGCGGTGCACTCGGGCTATGTAAGCTGCCGTGTGCCCCCAGAGACGCCCAAGGGTCCGGTCTTCACCCCACCAGCCACTCCGCTTCGCCCCGAGTTCGGCGCCGCCTACAGGTCCGGCGCTCTGGACGACTTCTTCGATCTGCCGGCCGGGAACACGGAAGCGGCCCTGCGGGTCGAGAGGCCTGTGGCGCGAGATCAGCTGGCGGACGCCCTGGCGGCCAACGCCAAGCGGCTGGGGGCGCCGGGCGCCGTCCTGGACAACATCGAGCGGCTGCGCCATCCGGAGGCGCGCGCTGTGGTCACCGGGCAGCAGGTCGGCCTGCTTCTGGGGCCCACTTTCACGCTCTCCAAGGCCGTCACCGCCATCAAGCTAGCCCAGCGGCTGGATACCCCCGACAGGCCGGTGGTGCCCGTCTTCTGGCTGGCCACCCAGGACCACGACGTGGCCGAGGTCGACCACACCTACGTGCTGGACGCAGACGAGGAACTCCACCGGCTGTCCGTCGAGCTGCCACAGAACGCACCCGCCGGGCGCGCGGCCGTCACGAACGCCATGCTCGACCGGCTGCGGTCGGACCTCAGCACCCTCACGCCTCAGCCCGACTTCCTGGGCGAGGTGCTGCACCTGGTAGAGGAGACGGCCAGCGCAGGCAGCTTCGGCGACTGGTTCGGGGCCCTGCTCTACCGCCTGCTGGGAGAGAGCGGCCTGGTGCTGGTGGACCCGCTGCAGCCCGACTTCGCCCTCCTCACGCAGGACGTGCTGCGCGCCGAGATCGCGGACCCGCACCGCAGTGCTGAGGCCATCAACGGCGCCGGCGCGCGCCTGAAGGCGCTGGGCTTCGAGCCGCAACTGGGCCGGGGTGCCAACGCCACCAACCTGTTCATCGAGCTTCCGGCCAGCGGGGGAGGTACGGAGCGCATCCTGCTGAGGCACGAGGGCAGCAGGTTCTACGCGGACGCGCAGGAGTTCACGCCGCAGGACCTGCTGGCGCGTCTGGACGAGGACCCCACCGTGATAACGCCGGCTGCGGGTCTGCGGCCCGTGACGCAGGACGCCGCCCTGCCGTCCGCAGTCATCGTGCTTGGCCCGGGCGAACTGCGCTACGTGGCGCAGCTGCGCGGCGTCTACCGTGCTCACGGCGTGCCCATGCCCCTGGCGTGGCAGCGCGCCACCGCCACCGTTCTGGAGCCCGCGCCCCGCCGCATACTGGCCGGTCTGGACCTGAGCGCGGCCCGCTTCAGGAGCCACCACGAAGAGGAACTGGACCGGCTGGTCCTGGCCAGGAGCGGCGACCTCGAGCGCTTCGAGGCCGCCACCGAGTTGCTGGAAGCCGAGTTCGAGCAGCTGTTGGCGGCAGGGGAACGACTGGACCCCAACCTGCGGGGCACGGTGGAGCGCGGCCGGCGGCACCTGGAGATGACGCTCGAGCGCCTGCGCGGCAAGAGCGCACGGGCGCTACGCGAGCGCGACGAGATCGCGCGCCGGCAGTTCGGTAGGCTCCACGCCCACCTGCTGCCGCTGGGTCAGCCCGCCGAGCGCGTGCTTTCCCCCTTCAGCCACGCCCTCAAGTTCGGTGTGCAGCCCCTGCTAGACCGCTTCCTGGCGCTGGAGCCGGAGGGCGAGCAGGAGCTGATCCTCTAACCGCGGTTCGTCACCGAGTAGTTGGGGGCGTCCTTGGTGATGGTCACGTCGTGCGGGTGCGATTCCAGGAGGCTGGCCTGGGTGATGGTCACGAAGCGGCTGTCGCGCCGCAGCGCCTCCAAGTCCGCGGTGCCGCAGTAGCCCATGGCCGAACGCAGCCCGCCCGCCACCTGGTAGAGCACGTCACCCACCGGTCCCTTGTAGGCCACCATGCCCTCGATGCCCTCCGGCACGAGCTTGGAGGCGGGCGCGGCGCTCTCCTGGAAGTAACGATCGGCGCTACCGCCCGACATGGCGCCCAGCGAGCCCATGCCTCGGTAGGCCTTGTAGCGCCGGCCGTCGCGCAGGATCTCCTCCCCGGGCGCCTCGGTGGTGCCGGCTAGCAGCGAGCCCATCATCACCACGTCTGCGCCGGCCGCGATGGCCTTGGCCGCGTCACCGGAGAACTTGATCCCGCCGTCCGCCACCAGCGTCACGGCGGCGTCGCGGGTGACCTCGGCCACGTCGAGGATGGCGCTCAGCTGCGGCATGCCCACGCCGGTGACCACGCGGGTGGTGCAGATGCTGCCAGGTCCCACGCCCACCTTCACCCCGTCGGCTCCAGCCTCGATGAGCGCCTCCGCCGCCGCGGCGGTGGCGATGTTGCCGGCGATGACCTCGACCGTGTAGGTGCGCTTGACGTACTCCAGGGCGTCGATGATGCCCTGGCTGTGGCCGTGGGCGCTGTCGAGCACCAGAACGTCCGCCCCTGCCTCCACCAGCGCCTGCGTGCGCTCCTCCAGGTCCAGTCCCACACCGATGGCGGCCGCCACCCGCAGCCGGCCGAGTTCGTCCTTGGCGGCGTTGGGGTACTCCACCTGCTTCTTCAGGTCCTTGATGGTGATGAGGCCCTTGAGGTTGAAGTGGTCGTCGACCACCAGCAGCTTCTCGATCTTGTGCTGACCCAGTATCTCGCGTGCCCGCTCCAGCGTGGTGCCCACCGGCACGGTGACCAGGTTCTTGCTCGTCATGCGCTCCTCTACCCTGAGGCTCAGGTCGTCCTCGAAGCGGAGGTCGCGGTTCGTGAGTATACCGACCAGTCTGCCTTCTGGCTCCACTATGGGCACCCCGCTGATGCGGTACTCGCTCATGAGCCGTTCCGCGTCGGCCAGCGTGGCGCTGCGGGGCAGGGTTATGGGGTCCACGATCATGCCCGATTCGGAGCGCTTGACCCTGCGCACCATCTCGGCTTGCTCCGCCACTCCCATCTTCTTGTGGATCACGCCGATGCCGCCCTGACGCGCCATGGCGATGGCCATCTGCGTCTCGGTCACCGTGTCCATGGCCGCCGATACCAGGGGAAGGTTGAGCTGGACGGAGGGGGTGAGGTTGGCTACCAGGCTCACGTCCTTGGGCAGCACCCGGCTATGGGCCGGCAGGAGAAGCACGTCGTCGAACGTGAGCGCGGTGGCCACGATCTTGCCCGGGTGGGCCGTGGAGGGCGCAACTTGGGGGGCTGTCAGGCTCATCTTTCACCTCTCGGCAGTTATGCGTGTTCTTCAGGGGGCGCCGCCGCGCGCTCAAGGCTCGCTGGTTAGCAGTTCCGTCAGGGGCGTGCGCCACTCCGCAGGCAGCGTCACGGCGCGGCCCGAGCGGTCGGTCGGCACGTGCTCCGTGGTGGCGGTGGCCAGCAGCTCCGCTCCCCGCTCCACCCGGTAGCTGAAGACCACGCGACGGCTCCGCACTTCTTCCAGGCGGGCCGTAACCGTGAGCTCGTCATCGAAGTAGCTGGCGGCCCGGTAGGCCACCTCGATGCGCGACACCGCCAGCGAGAGACCTCGTTCCTCGATCTCGCGGTAGCTGAGCCCGCGTTCGCGCAGCCACTCCACGCGCGCCGCCTCCAGCCAGACCACGTAGGCGCTGTGGTGGGCCACCCCCATCTGGTCGGTCTCCGCGAACCTCACACGCAACTTCATCGCCCGCCAGCATAACGCTTAGGGGGAAGGCGCTCCGGTGCTACACTCCGCCAGGGAGCGACGGTGAGTCGAAGCAACAGCCGCACCAACGGTTCGGAGATCCATGAGCAGATGAGCTACCAGCGCGGGCAACTGCCCGCGAGCCGTACCCGTGTGGCTCCGCGCTTCAAGGTCTACGCCAACCCGGCGGAGGTGGCGTCGCTACCCGAGCCGCAGTTGAAGGGCGGGCCGGGCCTCTGGACCACCCTCTCGCGCGAACGCAGCGGGGGTGCCGAGGGAGGCCGTCTGAAGCAGGCGCAGCTCTCGCAGCTGCTGTGGGCGGGGCTGGGCTTCACCTTCGGCCACGAGCGCGCGCACGCCGTCTCGCAGGAGGTCTCGTCGCTGGAAGCCTACGTGTTGGCCTTCGACGTGCAGGACATCTTCGCGGGCAGCTACCACTACAACCCGCGCGAGCACACGCTGTCGCAGTTGCGCATGGAGGACCAGCGGGAACGCTTCGCCGAGGGTGTGCTCACCCCGGTGGAGGCCGACGCGCAGGCCGCCGTCATCTGCCTCACCGGGCTGCCTGCCAGGCACCGTGTGGCGCACGGGGCGCGGGGTTACCGCTACGCCTTGCTGGACGCCGGCGCCGCAGCGCAGAACCTCGTGCTCGCCGGCACGGCCTTGGGCCTGGCCACAGCCATGATCACGGATTTCTACGATGCGGACGTCGTCTCGCTGCTCGGCCTCAGCGGCCGGGGCGAGTGGCCCCTCTGCCTAGTTACGGTGGGCGTCTGAGCCTGCCAGCACCGCGCAATATGCGTTCCCACATCCCACAGTTCCCACAGTTCGGAAGGTTCGAAGGAGCAGACATGAGGACAACTGGACCCGCTCTACCCGCTGACGCCGATACCGCCGCCATCCTGGCCGAGGACGCCAAGCACCGCTCCGGCCTGTGGGAGCCGGACGTGGTCTTCGTACGCGGCGACGGCGTGCGGCTCTACGACGCCGCCGGCAACGAGTACCTGGACTGCATGGCGGGCATCGCCGTGGCCAGCCTGGGGCACGGCAACGAGCGGCTGGCCTCGGCGCTGGCCGAGCAGGCGCGCAAGCTGATCGTGGCGCCCCAGAACGTGGGCAACGACACGAGGACCCGCTTCGTCTCCAAACTGTTCGACTTCGTCAGGCCGCCCCTAGCGCGCGTCTTCCTCAGCAACTCGGGCGGCGAGGCGAACGAGGCGGCGCTCAAGTGGGCCCGCGCGGCCACCGGCCGCAACCGCTTCGTGGCCCTGCGCCAGGGCTTCTCGGGACGCTCGGGCGGGGTGCTGCCCCTCACGTGGGAACCCAAGTACCGCGAACCGTTCGCACCGTTCGGTAGCGAGGTCGAGTTCGTGACCTTGGGCGACGACACCGCGCTGGAAGCAGCCATCGACGACCGCACAGCCGCCGTGCTGCTGGAGCCCATCCAGGGGGAGAGCGGCATAAGACCCGTGCCGACCGAGTTCCTGCAACTCGTGCGCCGCCTTACCCGCGAGCGCGGTGCCCTGCTCATCCTGGACGAGATCCAGACGGGCGTGGGCCGCACCGGCACCTTCCTGGCCAGCGAAGCAAGTGGGGTAGAGGCGGACATCGTCACGCTGGCCAAGGGGCTTGGCAACGGCGTGCCTATCGGCGCCACCCTCATGACGGCGGAGGTGGCGGCAGCCATGCCCAAGGGTGGGCACGGCACCACCTTCGGCGGCAACCCTCTGGCTGCGGCGGCCGGCCTCACGGTGCTGGGGGAGATCGAGCGCCTGGGCCTCATGCGTAACGCCGCGGAAGTGGGCGAGAGGCTGATGGCAGGCCTGCGCCAGGGCGGCGGCAGCGCGGTCAGGGAGGTGAGGGGCCGCGGCCTTCTGATCGGCGTGGAGATGGCGGTGCCGGCCGGGCCGGTGATCGAAGCCCTCAAGGAGGCCGGGGTGTTGACCATCGCCGGTGGCGGCGACACCGTCCGCTTCCTCCCGCCGTTGATCATCAGCGGGGCCGAGGCGGACGAGGTGATCCAGCGCGCCACCGCCGTGTTCCAACGGTTCGCGCCGTAGTGAGCGTCCCGCGCGGGTGACATTTCCCAGCACCCGCGCCGCGCGCGAATCCTTATACTGGAACCGTGTTCCCTAGCCTAGAGGCGATCGCCTTGGAACTGCTCGAGTACAAGGTCGCCGAGTACCGCTCCAAGCGCACCGTCAAGGGCGGCACCTCGTCCATGTGGGACCTGGTGTCGCTCCTCAGCCGCGATCAGGACAGGCTGGACGCCGCGGGGCGCAAGCGCTTCTCCGAGCTGGCCAACGCGCTTGCGCAACTAGCGGACAAGCCGCGCGACTCGGCCGTACCTTCCCTCAACTCGCTGGTCCTCGAGGACGAGTCGGTGGTGGAGTTCGCTGAGGAACAGGCGCCCGCGCCCAGCATCAAGGTGGCCGGCACCCCGCTGGAGCGCGAGGAGCAGGCCGTGCTGCAGCGGCTGGCCCGGCGCGTCTGGTGGGACGACCTGGACGAGTTCGTTCAGCGCGTGGCCGCCACCTGGCGGGCCGAGCAGGGGCGGAGCACCGCCCGGCTCGTGTTCGCCACCCTGCAGAACCTGAACCGCAACGCCGACCGCAAGACGTTCGGGCAGGACGTGAACCTGCGCGGCTTCCGGGTGGTCGAACCGGTACCGGGCCTGCGCGACCCTCTCATAGCGCTCTCGGACGTGGACGCCCTGGCCGAGATCGTGCGGGAGCTGATCAACCTCATCATGACGATCGGCAAGGCGGGCAACCCCCTGCCAGCGCTCGAGATCTCCGAGAAAGGCGCCTTCGGTTACGTGCGGCAGGCGGCCATGGCCGTGGCGTCGGACCCTTACGCGGGCCGCTACGCGCCGGCGGGACCGAACGAGGTCACCAGCGCGCAGCTGAAGCTGGCCATCCAGGAACTGGTGCGCGACCGCCTGCCCGAGGAGGAGAAGGCCAAGCAGCGCCGCGAGCTCGAGCGCCGACTGATCGAGGTGTCGTCGCGGGAGCGCAACCAGCGTCAGACCTTCGAACAGGACGTAGCCAACTTCAAGCTGCAGGCCGAGACCTTCTTCGATCGGCTGGCGGAGTACCTACCCACCAACGTGGGCGGGCGCGCCAGCGGGCCGCAACTGGAAGGCGGCGTGCTGTTCGGCGCGAACCCTATCCTGCGGTGGGAGAAGGTGCCCCCCGATGCTCGCTCCGTGACCATCCGCATGGTCGGGCCGGTCCGCCTCACCCTTGCGGGGCACGACCTGGCCATCGCCGGTGTGGGCGGCCAGCGGACCCTCTACCTGGACGGGCAGGAACTGGAGCTCGAAGGCACCAACGTGCTGAAGCGCAACCGCACCCGCGTCGCCACCTACCGTGAGGGCGACTACGTGCACGTGCGCATCCGCGACCTCGAGAAGTCGCTGGCCGCGCGCTTAGCCGACGCGCTGGTGGCCACCTACGTGCTGACCTCGCTGCAGAGCGAGGACCTGCTGGCCACCCTGAAGGTGCTGGCCAACAACGTGCGGGGCGAGGCGCAGGAGGTCGTGGCACAGGCCATAGCCCGGGCGGCCGCGGTCAGCTCCCGCGCGCCGGACAGGCGCCGGGCGCTTGAGGGCCTGATCCAGGGCTCCGCCCGCGCTGCCGGTGTGGCCCTTCTCGACCAGACGGTGGACGGCCTCGTCACGCGCATGCTGGCCACCATGGAGGGCGAGCAGCAGGAGTTGGAGAGCGTCATCGGCAACTCCGGGGCGGACGCTTACGACGTGCAGGCCTTCACGCTCGAGCCCATGAGCTTCGACGTCGGCGGTCTCAAGCTCACGGTCCGCCATTACAGTGGGCGCGGCGCGGAGGCGCACGAGAGCCTGGTAGCCATGCTGCCCGGCCAGGTCCTAGGCTCGTTCACGGACTACCTGGTAGCATCCCGCCCCCAGGGAACGTACGTCTTCGCTCGCGGCGATGACGAGGTCGCTGTGCTATTCCTGGCTCGTGCGGGAGCCCTCACGGACAGCGAGGCCAGTCACAGCTAACGGCAGCGCTCCGGCCCCGGCTTCACGTGCAGGAAGGGGTTGGTCATGAAGACGCTGCTGGACCTGGACGACGTGCTGGGCGCCCTGCCCGCCCACGGTGCCTGGAAGGTGCAGGACAACCGCATAGTCTGCGAGTTCCGCTTCGACGACTTCGTAGGGGCCTTCGCCTTCATGACGAAGCTGGCGTTCCTGGCCGAGAAGGCCGGCCATCACCCCGACATCTTCAACTCGTACTCCCGGGTGCGCGTGGAACTGCACAGCCACGACGCTGGCGGCATCACCCAGCGCGATCTGGACATGGCGCACGCCATCGCCGAGCTTCAGTCCGGCGGCCGTTCCGCGGGCGGCGAGAACCGGTAGGCGCGCCGTAACGCCTCCAGATCTGCGTCGTCCACCACGCCGTCACCGTTCAGATCAGCTGCGAGGTTCACCCCGCGCGAGCCGTAAGCCTGGGCTAGTTCGGCCAGATCGTAGAAGTCCACAACGCCGTCACGGTTGATGTCCTCGGGGGCGAAGACCCGCAGCTGCCGCAGCGCCTCCACGTCGACCGGTGTGGGCGCGGCGACGCCGGCCGGGACGGCGCTGGCCATGACGCCCTCGCCGCCCTCGGGCAGCCCGGCCAGCACGCCGAGCTCGTGCAGCAGGACGGGGGTCAGCATGTCGCCGGCGGTGGGCGAGACGAGGACCTCGGTGGCGGACGACCCCGGGTGCAACAGCGTGAAGGAGAGTGCGTCCGGGCCGAAAAGCCCCACGTCGCCGTACGCAATACGGTGAACGGAAGAGGTGGCCCCGTCGGCTTCCGCCGTCTGCCCGTCCGCTGCCTGGAACGTCACGGCCTCCGGAGCGGCAGCGCTCCAGGCCTGCGCCGCACTGGCCACGGCGGAGGAGAGCAGGAGGGGACCGCCGCTCTCGTCCACGCTGTACCGAACGACGATGGGAGCCTGGGATTGCGCCTGCTGGCCCGCGGGGTCGTCAGCCGTGTCCGGTTCAGCCGTCTCCGGCTCCTCCGTCTCAGCTTCCTCCGTGTCCACGTCCTCTGGGTCCTGCCCCTCCGCCGGAGGGTCCGTCAACGGCGGTTCCTCGGCTGCCTCCTCGGTTGCTCCCTCGGTTTCTTCCTTGGGGTCGGCCTGGTCCGCCGTACCCCCTTCGTCCACGGGCTCACCGGCGTCGCCCTCGTCCACAGGCTCA
>CAYXUE010000016.1:34645-42816 GCA_964467885.1 uncultured bacterium
TCACCGGCGTCGCCCTCGACCGCGGGCTCGCCGCTCTCCAGCGGCTCCGGCAAGGTGTCTTCGGCCAGCAGCTCGCTGATGGCGCTCAGCAGCTCCTCCACGCCCGAGCCGGTGGTGTCGGTGACGAGTCGGCCGGCGGCGGGCACACGCACGTAAGAGCCCTGGGTGTTGCGGGCGCCCCGGGCGTCGAGCGTCCAGGCGCCCTGCGAGACGCCCACTATCGGGGAGGCAAGTCCGTCGTCTTCGTAGGCGAAGATCAGCACGCGCTGCCGCTCCCTGAACTGGGGCAACCCGCTGACGGTGAGGCTCTCACCCGCACCGCCCGCGCCCCCCAGGAACTCGAGTTCTGTCGTGCGGGGCAGGTCGTCCGGTGGGTCGGACCGGTCTATCGCTTCGCCCTCCAACGCCAGCCACTCCTCGACGGCGAAGGTGACCACAGTCCACGGTGTCTCCGCCGTGCCGGCCTGCCTCAGCGAGTCGACCGTGCCGACGAAGATCATGTCCGCAGCCAGCGCCATCTCTTCGGGAGAGCGCTCGTAGTAGGTGGTAGCCATCGCCGTCTGGAGCAGCAGCAGGGATGCCAGGATTACGACGAGTGGGGCCGGCCTCACCGTTCGCGCTCCTCGTCTTCCTCGGGACCATCCTCGGGCCCGTCGTCCGGCGCGCTGCCGTTCGTAGGTGAACCGTCGTCTCGTGCGCCGTCAGTTGCCGTGGCAGGCGGCGCTTGGCTGCCCTCGCTCTGACGCAGGTGATGGTGCGCCTTGGCGGGGTCGGGGCTCTGGCTGAGGAACTCGACGCTCATGTCGAGGGTCAGCGATGCCGGCTCGACCAGCGGCTCCAGCACGAAGCTGAACAGCGTGTGATCGCCGTCCAAGCTGCGAGCGAGCAGGGCCAGGTCCACCTGCAACTGCCCCTCGCTCGACTCGGTCAGCAGGGTAACGTCGCGGCCGGCAGCCACCACGCTGTCGGGGCGGAGGCTGAACTTCTCGGGATCCCAGCTGATGAGCGCGCGTACGGCCGTGAGGCCGCGGGCGCTGCCGACGGCAGCGCGCAGCGTCACCGGTTCTCGCACCTCGGTCCGCGGAGGGGCCAGCGTGAAAGTGGGCGGCGGAACGTCGACCACGCTCAGTTGGAACTCCTGCACGGTCTTGTTGAGGTTGCCGTCCGACACGGAGATGGTGAACTCGTACCGGCCGGTGGTGGTGGCGGTGCCCCTGATGGCGCCGTTCTCCAGGTTGAGGCCCTCGGGCAGGGAGCCCGATTCCAGCCGGAAGGTGTAGGGGCGGAGGCCGCCGGTAGCGTGGATCTGCTGTTCGTACGGCTCGCCCTGGACCGCGTCGGGCAGCCCGGGCTGCAGGAGCCGCAGGGCCTCGCCCACGGTGTCGAACTCACCGGCGCAGCCCGCCAGGAGAACCAGGAGCAGGAGCGCCCGGAGCGGCCAGGCCGCGTGCGCGGCTCCGGCGGTGCGGTGCTCGTAACGGGCTGAACGCTGCAACGGTGTCACCTCCGGCGGCGGTAGCTTCCGACGTCTAGGGTGGCTCCCCCTTCCGGGCGAGCTGCGCGAGAAGCTCCGGCGTCGAGTGATTGTACTAGTCCGTCACGTGAGAGAGGCCTTAGGTGCCCCCCCCGGGGGCAGGCGGTCCCGGCACCCGGGAAGCGCCGCAGGGGGTGGTGCTAAGCTTCGCGCGTGGCACGCGAACGGCCCGGCTCCGGGCGCACCCACTCAGTACGCAGGGTCGGCCGCGTGCGTCACCTGCACGTCAGCAGGGAGGCCAGGCGCCGCTTCGACCTGCCGCCGGCCGAGTTCGGACTGTTCGGTCAGGTGATGCTGCTGGAACACCGCGACGCCGCGGAATGGGCCAAGCGTGTGAGAAGCCGACTCTCGCGCGAGGCCGCCGCTGACGTTCGGCCTCCTGACGTCGCCCCGCCCGACGTCACCCCACCCGACGTCCCCACCGTGGGCTTCACGGCCGGCCAGCTGTTGGCGGCCGCGGCCCTCCACGAACTGATGCACGCACTGATAGAGGTAGAGACGGCGCCGGACGGACCGCAGGCTTCACGGTGGCAAGCGGCCGTGGATGCCGCCAAGGAGGTGCGGGGCGCTCGGGCTCTCCAGGAGCTGTCGACCGCCTTCGCCACCAGCTTCGAGCCCGCCTCGAGCCTACGTGACGGCGAGCCGTTGCCCGACCCCGCTGACCCGCATGGAACCGCGGCCGTGACACCGTTGGACGCCCTGCTGGAGGAGATGCTGCTGCTGGACCTAGCGCGCAGCAACCCGGCCTTGAGGCCTCTCAGGGTGCTGTTCCAGGTGCCGGGGCTCCTCGAGAGGGAGGGTTACGGGGTAACGTTGGCCGCTGCCCGAGCGGAACTCGCCGGCTCCGGACCCGACCCCGACCTGCTGCAGCTGCTTGCCTCGCCCCAGGAACGGGAACCCGACTCGCTGGCGCGCCAACTCCAGGTCGCACTCGACCTCTGGGGGCCCAGGCTGCGGCCCAGGTACGGCCGGGCGCTGGGGCAGGCCGTGACGGCGTTGGATGTCCTCGCCGAGGAGGCGCGACCAGCCTGGGGACCGCCGGGCCCGCCACCAGCGCCGCCGCGGTCGCTGGTAGGGGAGGACGAGCCGGAGGCGTACAGCGCGGACGCTCCCTGGATGCCCGGCGTGGTTCTGGTGGCCAAGAGCACCCACGTGTGGCTGGCGCAGCTCTCGCAACGGTTCGGGACCCGGGTGACAACGCTCGACGCCGTGCCGACCGAGGCGCTGGCCGAGCTGAGGCAGCAGGGCTTCAACGCCCTCTGGCTGATAGGCGTGTGGCGCCGCAGCGCCGCATCCCGCAAGGTCAAGCAGCTGAAGGGCCAAGCGGACGCCATGGCCAGCGCATACAGCGTGATGGAGTACGTGGTGTCGCCCGAACTCGGGGGCGAGGAAGCGCTGGCGCGGCTCAGCGAACGCGCCGCGCGGCACGGCCTGCGCCTGGCGAGCGACATGGTGCCCAACCACACGGCCATGGACTCGGAGTGGCTGATGGAGAACCCCGACTGGTTCGTGCAGACCGATACGCCGCCGTTCCCCAGCTACAGCTTCGCGGGCCCCGACCTCTCGGAAGATCCGCGCGTGACGCTGCGACTGGAGGACCATTACTACGACGGTTCCGACGCCGCAGTGGTGTTCCAGCGCGTTGACAACCTCACGGGCGAGGAGCGCTACGTGTACCACGGCAACGATGGCACCGCGCTGCCCTGGAACGACACCGCGCAGCTCGATTACCTGCGACCCGATGTGCGGCGGGCGGTCATCGAGACCACCGTGGCCGTGGCGCGCCGCTTCCCGCTCATCAGGCTGGACGCGGCCATGACGCTGGCACGGCGCCACTACCGGCGGCTATGGCACCCTCTGCCGGGCGACGGGGGTGCTGTGCCCTCACGCGCCGCGCTGGGGCTCCCCCCGGCCGAGTTCGACGCGCGTATGCCGCGCGAGTTCTGGCGCGAGCTGGTGGACACGCTGGCCGTGGAGGCGCCGGGCACCATGCTCCTGGCCGAAGCGTTCTGGCTGATGGAGGTCTACTTCGTGCGCTCGCTGGGCATGAACCGCGTGTACAACAGCGCGTTCATGCACTCGACGCTGGAGGAGCGCAACGCGGAGTACCGCGCTTACCTCAAGCGCTACCTGCTCGAAGCGCCCGCGGTGCTGGCACGCTTCGTCAACTACATGAGCAACCCGGACGAGGAGTCCGCCGCGGAGCAGTTCGGCGACGGCGACAAGGCGTTCGGCGTGGCCACCCTTATGGCTACCCTGCCGGGGCTTCCCATGTTCGGTCACGGCCAGGTGGAGGGCCTGCGCGAGAAGTACGGCATGGAGTTCTCCCGCCCGCGCACGGCGGAGGCGCCGCGCGAGTGGCACGTGCAGCGGCACCTGCGTCAGATCGCCCCGCTGCTGGAGCGGCGAGAGCTGTTCGCCGGCAACGAGGCGTTCAGGCTCTTCGACCTGGTGGCAGCGGACGGCAGCGTCCAGGAGGACGTGTACGCCTTCGTCAACGGCCAGGGTGACGAGCGGGTGCTGGTGGTCTATAACAACTCGCCCAAGCGGGTGGCTGGGCGCCTGCACCGCGCGGCGCCCACGTTGATGGCAGGCGGGGACGTGCGCAGCGACTCCTTGCTGCAGGCGCTTGGACTGGAGTCAGCGGCCCACGCCGGGAAGATGGTCGTGCTGGAGAGCTTGGCCGGTGACCGGAGGCAGGTGGCCGCCGCGGAGCTGGCCTCGCAGGGCATGACCTTCGACCTGGGGCCCTACGAAGCCCAGGTTCACCTGAGGGTGTGGCTGGAGCGCCCTAGCGTCGCCCCGCAGGAGCCCGCTCCCGTGGCTGCGGGCGGGCGGCGCGCCATCAACCTCGCCGTGCTCGGCGGCCGGCGTGGGGTGGCGGCTCGGCGCCGGAGCGCGCGGAGGAAGCGCTAGGGCGAGGCGCCCTACCGGTGCGCCAGTAGCCGGCGGCTCTGCAGATGCGTCAGCGCGATGGCCAGGGCGTCCGCCACGTGGGCGTTGCCGGGTGTGGCCTGCAGCTTGAGCAGCGCCCGCACCATGAACGCCACCTGGTCCTTGCCCGCACGCCCGGTGCCCACCAGCGCCTGCTTCACCTGCATGGGGCCGTACTCGTGGACGGGTAGGCCCGCCTCGGCGGCTGTCACCAGCAGGACGCCAACCGCTTGGCCCACCTTGAAGGCCACCTCGCGCTGGTGGTGGAAGAACTGGCCTTCGATGGCCACCGCGTGCGGCCGATGCTGCTCGATGAGCGTGAGGAACTCCTGCCGCAGCCGGCGCAACCGTTCGGGCTGCGGTGTGCGGGAGCCGGTGGTCACCACCTCCCCGGCTACGTAGCGCGCATCACGGCGCACCTCCTCGACGATGCCGAAGCCCAGGTTGGCGAGGCCGGGGTCGACTCCGATGACGCGCAACGGCGAGTCGTCGGCCTGGTCGCGTGAGGCGATGGGGCTGGCTGGTCTCTTCAGGGGCACACCCGAGTATGGCAGTTGTTGCGAGCGGGTGCGGCCCGCTCGGACTACCGTCCGGCGGGCCGTTCCCCTCAGTTACCGGTGGGGCCGAGGCTCAGTACTCGGCCAGGTAGCGGTCGAGCTCCCACTGGTGCACGGCTACGCGGTACTCGTCGTACTCCTGCGTCTTGGCGTCCACCAGGCCGCGGTACACGTGATCGCCGAGCGCGTCGATTATGACCTTGTCGCGCTTCAGGTTACCCACGGCCTCACGCAGGTTGGCGGGCAGGTCCTTGATCTTGTGCTTACGGCGGTCGCGCACGCTCATCTCGTAGATGTTGCGGTTGATGGGTGGGGGTGGTTCCAGGCGGCGCTCCAGCCCGTCGATACCGGCGGCCGCCATGGCGGCCAGGGCCAGGTAGGGGTTGGCGGAGGGGTCGGGCATGCGGAGTTCCGCGCGGGTGCTGTTGCCGCGGCGTGCGGGGATGCGGATCATGGCGCTGCGGTTGGACACCGACCAGGCGATGTTGGTGGGCGCCTCGTGCCCGGGGGTGAGGCGCTTGTAGCTGTTCACGGTGGGGTTGGTGACCGCCACCATGCCGGGCGCGTGCTCCAGCAGGCCGCCTATCCAGTGGAGAGCTTCGTCGCTGAGTTCGTGGGCGCCCTTGGGGTCGTAGAAGGCGTTCCTGCCGTCCTTGAAGATGCTCATGTGGGTGTGCATGCCTGAACCGGCGATGGCCGCCACGGGCTTGGGCATGAAGGTGGCGTGCAGGCCGTGGTTCATGGCGATGCGTTTGACCACCGTGCGGAAGGTCTGGATGGCGTCCGCCGTGGCCACGGCGGGGCCGTACTTGAAGTCGATCTCGTGCTGTCCCGGTCCCACCTCGTGGTGTGCGGCCTCTATCTCGAAGCCCAGCTCCACCAGCGCGTTGACCATGTCGCGCCGCGCGTCCTCGCCGCGGTCCACCGGCGCCAGGTCGAAGTAGCCCGCTCCGTCGTTGGTGATGGTGGTGGGTACACCCTCGGCCGTGCGCTTGAACAGGTAGAACTCGGGCTCCACGCCTACGTAGAGGTCGTCGTAGCCCAGCGCCTGCAGGCGCTCGATCTGCAGCTTCAGCACGCGCCGCGGGTCGCCCAGGAACGGCGTGCCGTCCGGCAGGTCCACCTCGCAGATGAAGCGAGCCACCTGGCCGGGTACGCTGCCTTCCACGGCTGGCGGTAGCAGCAGGAAGGTGTCGTAATCGGGCCGCAGTAGCATGTCGGACTCTTCGATGCGGGTGAAGCCCTGGATCGAGGAGCCGTCGAACATTATCTCGCCGTCCAGTGCCTTCTCGAACTGGGACGCCGGGACTTCGAGGTTCTTGTTGCGCCCGAGTATGTCGGTGAACTGGAGCCTAAGGAACGCCACATCGTGTTCCTTGAGGAGTTTCATAACGTCGTTGCGGGTGTTCGCCACAGTTCCTCCAGGTGGTTCGTCATGTCTTGAGTCAGGTGCAGGGCACCGCATGACGCCTGCCGGTCGAGGTTCGAGGGCCAATGTCCCGCCGGAGCGTGGCGTTGGTCCGTTCGTAGGTCGCCGACAGACGGCAGATTAGCACAGGTGTGCAAGATGTGCAGCAAGAAGTAGCCTGATGTTCACTTCACGGGTGACACCCGGCGAGAGATGCTGACAGCCCCTGAGCCCGGTGGCCGGAGCGGGCGTACTTGAGAGCCCCTTAACCGTTCCCTGGCCTCGCAGCCCGCCATCGTTGACAGCCTTTATGAGGTTTCTTACGATGCGTTCAACCGCCGCAGGTCGACAATTTGCTTCCCTACTCCAAGGAGGAGACCGTGAAGAGAAGGTTGGTTTGGGTTCTCGTTGCTGCGCTCATCGGATTCGGTTCCGCGCAGACCCCACAAGTATCGAAGGTCGGTTCACTGCTGTCGTTCACCGGCGCCCTGGCTGAGTTCGGCCCCGCCATCAACAACGGCATCAACTTGGCGGCCGATCAGATCAACGCCGCCGCTTCCGCCCTTCTGGGCGGCCCCGTCGTGGAGATCGTCACCGAGGACAGCGCCACCGTGCCGTCCCAGGGTGTCGACCGCGCCCGTAAGCTCGTCAACGCCGACGGCGTCATCGCTATCGTCGGTGCGCTCTCCAGCGGTGTGACCGTGGCCGTGGCCGAGTCCGTGGCCATCCCGTCCGGCGTCATCCAGATCTCGCCCGCTTCGACCTCGCCCCTCGTGGCCATGGTGCCCGACCTGGAAGACTTCATCTTCCGCACCACCGCCTCCGACGCCCTGCAGGGCGTGGTGGGTGCCATGCTCGCCCGCGGCGAGATCGTCGACGGCCACACCTTCGACACCGCCGCCATCGTCTACGTGAACAACCCTTACGGCCAGGGTCTGGCTGACGCTTTCGAAGCTGCCTTCACGGCGCGCGGCGGCACCATCACCGCCAAGGTCGCGCACCAGGACGAGCCGCAGCCCACATACGCCTCCATGCTGGAGCAGGTGCTCGCCGACAACCCCGGCGTGGTGCTCGCCGCCTCCTACCCCGGCCAGGCCGCCGTTTACATGGCCGAAGCTCGTGACCTCTACGACTTCACCAACTGGCAGTTCACGGACGGCACCAAGTCGCTCGACATCGTCGAAGCCATGGGCGCCGACGTGGTCGAGGGCCTGTACGGCACGGCCGCCGGCGCCGACCCCGAGTGGGCCGGCTACGTGACCTTCGCCGACCTCTACACTGAGACCTACGGCGAAGCTCCGCCCCTGCCTTACATCGACACCGGCTACGACGCCATGGCCTCCATCGGTCTGGCGATCGTCAAGACCATCATCGACGGCCAGGAAGTGAACGCGGAGAACGTCCGCAGCAACCTGCGCGAAGTCTCCAACGCCCCCGGCGAGACCGTCGGCCCCGGCGACTTCGAGCGCGCGATCGAGCTCCTCCAGGCCGGCACCGCCATCAACTACACCGGCGCCGCTGGTGAAGTCGACTACGACGACCTCGGCGACGTCGTGACCCCGATGGAAGTGTGGCAGTACACCGCCGGCGACATCGAGACCGTTCGCGTTCTCGGCGCTGCGGAGATCCCCGCCCAGTAACCCTTAGCGACTGGCGGCGGCCTAACGGCCAGTTAGAGACGGTGGGCGTCCTGCACGGGACGCCCACCGTTCTCGTTGTGGGTGTCCACCGTGGGTGT
>CAYXUE010000017.1:0-31518 GCA_964467885.1 uncultured bacterium
GTCTCGATGGCGCGCATGCGGCCCATGTCGAAGTGCTGCCGCGCGCCGTTGCCCACCCCGAACCAGGCGTCGTTGGTGCCCAGCACCAGCACCTGCGCCCCCTGCGCCACCATGGCGCGCTGCACCTGCGGGAAGACCGACTCGTAGCAGATGTAGGCCGCCACCGGCCCCAAGGTAGTGGCGAGGGGATCGGGGCCTTCGCCCGGCAGCGTGCTGGCCAGCAGGGGCAGGCCGAAGAGGCCGAAGACGCCGCGGTAGAGGCCCTCCAGCTGGTCGATGAGGGGCCACCTCTCGCCGAACGGCACCAGGTACTGCTTGTCGTAGCGGTCCAGCAGCGCGCTGCCCGTGAGGCTGAAGAGCGAGTTGTAGCTGTCGCCCCGGCCGCCCACGTAGGACCTGCCGCCCACCACGAAGTTGGCGCCGGGTGCCGACTCCGTGATGGCCAGGCGCATGTCGCCCGCGTCGCCCGTGTCCAGGCGGTAGCCGATCACCGCGCCCTCGGGCCAGACGACCAGGTCGTAGGGGCCTTCCGCCGCGGCCTCCCGGGTGAGCTCCAGGTGGGTGGCGAGCTCGGAGGCGGCGGTGGTGGCGCGCGCGAACGGGTCCACGTTGCCCTGCACCAGCAGGGCGCGCTTGGTGCTGGCTGCCGGCGCGGAAGGGCTGGGCGGTGCCGGGCGCCCCGGATCCGGCAGCTGAGCGCTGGGCGCTGCGGCGGTCAGGCTGCCTGCCCGCGGCAGGAGCGCAGCGCCCTGCCAGAACGCCAGCCCAAGTAGCGCTACCAGGGCCAGCGCCGCGAGCGAGGCGTCCGCCAGACGGCCTGCGAGCGGGCGCTCACCCGTGGTGGTGAAAGGCCAGGCGAGGAGCGCGGCGCCGCCGGTGGCCAGCAGGCTCAGACCGTATACGCCCACGTGCTCCGCCAGCTGCCCCGGTGCCGCGTCCAGCCAGGCGTAGCCGAGGGTGCCCCAGGGGAAGGCGAAGTAACCCTGGGTGCGCGCCCACTCGACCAGCACCCAGAGAACGGGCAGCACGAGCAGGATCCGGGCGCCGGGCGCCGCACCGCGCCGCCCGCCAGCCAGGAACCATGCCCCCCAGGTGGTCAGGCCCCAGAAGAACGCCAGCAGGAGCACCATGGGCGGGAAGACGAACCAGAAAGCGGGGCCGAACAGCACAGCGAAGCTGCGGGGCAGCCACAGAACGTAGACGGTGAAGAACGGCAGGCCGAACCAGAAGCCAGCCGCCAGGGCGCTACGGTGCCGTTCGGACCTGCCCACCAGCGCGAAGAGGGGCGCCAGCACGAAGACGAGCGGCCACCAGCCTGTAGGCGGCAGCGCCAGGGGCAGGGCCAGGCCGCTCAGGCCGCAGACCAGCGCCCGCGCCGTCCTCCTCGTGAGCAGCATGCTCAGGCGCGCGTCAACATTCCGGCGACCAGAGCCACCCGCTCGAGCGTCTCCTTCAGGCGGATGTGCTCGGTACGCGCGTGCGGCCCGGCTCCGACCGAGCCCAGACCGTCGAGCGTGGCCACGCCCAGGGCGGACGTGAAGTTGCCGTCCGAGCCGCCGCCCACCACGGCGCCCTCGAGCGCCAGCCCCACCTCGCTCATGAGGGTGGCCGCCTGCTCGTAGAGTCCCATGTTCTGAGGGGTGGACTCCATGGGCGGCCGGTTCAGGCCGCCCGTCACGGTGAGCTGCACGCGGCTGTCGCGCGGGGAGTAGTCGTGGATGGCCTGGGTGACCTTCTCGGCTTCGCTGGCCTTGAGCACGCGCACGTCCACGGTGGCCCTGGCCTCCTCAGCTATGACGTTGCTGGCGAAGCCCGCCTTGGCGGTGGTCACGTTGACCGTGGTGCCCAGCACGTTGTCCGCCTGGTCCTCCACGTAGAGCAGCATGTGCGCCAGCTCCCGCAGGGCGCTGGCGCCGTCCGCGGGGTTGTTGCCGGCGTGGGCGGAGCGGCCCTTCAAGTGCAGCTGGAAGTCGCCCACGCCCTTCCGCCCCACCTTGAGGGCGCCGTCGTCGCGGCCCGGCTCCATCACGAAGACGCGGTCGTGCTGCCCCGCACGTTCCTCGATGATCTCGCGTGAGTGCAGCGAGCCCACTTCCTCATCGGAGGTGATGAGCAGCGTCACGGGGCCCACCAGGGGCAGGCCGAGTTCCCGGGCGATGCCCACCGCGGTGATGGCGTTGGCGATGCCAGCCTTCATGTCCAGCACGCCCGGGCCTTCCACCCTGTCGCCCTCGCGGCGCCAGGGCATCTCTGCCAGCGTGCCGAGGGGCCAGACCGTGTCGTAGTGGCAGAGTAGGAGGGTCGAGGGGCCGTCCCCGCCGTCAATGCGGCCCTCGATGATGTCGCCCGCTCCCTGGCGGGGGTGGCGGGTGGTGGCGAAACCGCGCTCCCGCAGCACCGCCTCGAGCCTGTCGGCCAACCGGTTGAGGGCGTTCACGTCCGACGAGGGGCTCTCGTACGCCACCAACTCGGACAGCAGTGTCAGGAACTCGTCTTCGACCGCGTAGGCCTGCTGAAGGATCCGCTTCATGGCGCAATGCTAACCGCTCTGGCGGTTACGGCTGCTTCCCCTGCGGCGCCGACCGCGCCTGCCACCCTGGCGCCCCGGCTCCGCCTTGGTCGGCCTCTGGGGTGGGGCCTCGGCGGGCTCCTGGAGGCGCGCGTGCCACAGCTGCTCCGCCAGGAGCCGCACGGTGGGCTCGTGGGTGGTGCGGGCGTAGCTGTAGCCGGCGCGGAGGTCGCTGTCGGCTCGGCGGGCGTCGATGGCGCGGCCGGCCTGGAAACGCGAGAGGTAGACCTGCGCCAGCAGTACGTCGCGCATGCGTTGCGGCTTGACGGCGTGCAGTTCCCTCAGTGCGTCCTCGTAGGCGGCCATGGCGCCACGCACGTCGCCGCGCTCGGCCAGGGCCTTGCCGCGCTTGAAGTGCTTCGCCGCGTCGTAGAGGAGCTCGCGCATGCCGCACTTTACCTGATGCGCCGGCGCGTCACGGGGGCGTGATCGGGCGGCGCCGGGGGCGGCAGGGCCCCTCAGGTGCGTTGTCCCGCCGCCTCGCCGTGCAGCTCTATGCGGTTGCGGCCCAGCGCCTTGGCGCGCATCAGCGCCGCGTCCGCCTGCTCCACCCATTCCGCCAGTACTTCGTCGGATTCGGGCACCACGCCGCCCGCCAAGCCCACCGAGGCGGCCAGCGGCCAGGCGATCTGTCCCAGCTTGGCGGCCGCCAGCTCGCGCCTCAGCCGCCGCATGGCGTCCAGTGCGCCCTGCAGGTCGGACACCAGCACCACTAGGAACTCCTCGCCGCCCCAGCGCACCGCGATGTCGTTGGGCCTCAGCTGGCGCCCCAGGATGGCGGCCAGCTCCTTGAGAGCCTTGTCGCCGGTGGAGTGGCCGTAAACGTCGTTGACGCGCTTGAAGTGATCGATGTCGATGAGACCGATGCTCACCGCCTTGCCCTGGCTGCGCGCCTCCTCGAACATCGACCCGATGCGCACCTCCAGGCCGCGCCGGTTCAGCAGGTTGGTGAGCGGGTCGGTCAGGGCCGCCGTGCGCCAGCGGTCGTGCTCGTGAACCTGCTGGATGCGCGCAGCCAGCAGGGGCGCCGACGTGTCCAGCGCGGTGGTGGCTTCCGGCTGCCGCTGGAAGAAGAGCCGCCCGACCTCCGTACCCCCCGTGACCAGCGGGTAGGGGTAGCCTTCCAGCTCCCCGCTGTGCGCCCCCGAGTGCAGCTCCACGCCCTGCAGCCCGGGGATGGTCCGCAACGTGCGGTCCAGAAGCGCGGCCAGCGTGGGGCCCTCGCCCGGCTGGCTCATGACACGCTCCAGCAGGGAGGACCACGTTCGCTGCTCCTGCTGCGCCCGCATGT
This sequence comes from uncultured bacterium, assembly GCA_964467885.1. GTDB lineage: Bacteria > Deinococcota > Deinococci > Deinococcales > Trueperaceae > JAAYYF01. Next base: position 3,861 of record CAYXUE010000017.1, read on the forward strand.
GCCGCGCGTCGTTGCTCAGAAGGGCCACCAGGACCAAGGCCAGCTGCAGGTAGGCCAGGCTGCCCACCACGGCGAAGGCGTCGACGTTCGTGCGGCTACCCGGATCCTGGTAGATGAACGCCAGCATGCGCGCCGCAGCCAGCTGCAGGGCCACGACGGTGGTGCCGGCCGCCACGAAGTCCACATGGACGTCGTTGAGCTCCATGTAGACGCCCAAGCCGAGGCAGACGTAGCCGAGCTGCCAGAGGATCAGGTAGTCCGAGTCCGTGCCGCCGCCAAGCCAGGCGTACGCGCCGGAGGCCAGCGCCCGGAAGAAGAAGCCCATGACGACCAGCAGGCGCCCCTCCGAGGCGCCGCCCCTCACGGCGCCTCCCAGGAACGGCAGAGCCAGCAGAAGCAGCAGCAGTTCTACGACCGGGAAGATGAAGCCCAGGGTCACGCCCGGGTCGTCGAGCAGCATCCAAACCACCAGCGCCACGGGCGGTACGGCGGCCAGCAGCAGGGTGCGCGAGAACCGCTTGCCGGGCACGATCAGCAGCGCGCCGAGCCAGGCGGCGGCGCCCAGGTAGTAGCCGAGTTCGGTCACGAACGTCGGGCTGAAGTTCACGTTGAGGCGCGCAACACTCCAGGCCATCTCCTCGACGGCCCAGGCCACGGCGCCGAACGCCGCCAGCCGCCAGGCGAGCGCGCGGGGGCGGCGCCCGACTGTGACCGCAGCCACCAGGACAGCGGAGATGCCCAGCGTCACGATGGCCGCGTCGCGACCGGTGAAAGACAAAGCTACCAGCACGCAGAATGCGCCCAGCAGGATCCAGAAGTTGCGTGTCACGAACGCTCCCTAGGCGTCACACGGTCGTGCTCAGCTCGTGGAGTGCTGCACCCTCAAGCCTGCCGCCGGCTTCTCCCGTTCGGAAACCGCCGCGCACGGTAGGCAGCGAGTGAGACCGCTGTCGCCAAGTTCAGCGATTCTACCTGATTGGCCTGCGGGACCCTAACGGTGGAGAGGGGCATGGACTCCCCGGCCGTTCCCCGGCCCAAGGCGGTGTGCCCGGCCTCGCTCCACTCGGGTCCGAAGACCAGCGAGAAGGGGCTGGCGAAGGCGACGTCGTCGAGCTCGCGCTCGCCGCGGGCGTCGAACAGGTAGAGATGCCGGCGTGGGTGGGCATCCTCGCCCTCATCCCCTCCAGCCGCTTGCCCGCCGCAGGCCGCCAGGTACCTGTCCCACGAGCCGAAGACCTGGCACCGCAGCGCGAAGCGCAAGCCCACCGACGCGCGCACCACGTAGGCGCCCCATGGGTCGATGCGAGGTTCGATGAGCGCAAGGTCGAGGAAGCCGAAGGCCACCAGGCTGCGGATGGCGGTGCCGACGTTGCCGGGATGGCTGGGCCGCACCAGCACCACGTGATCGCTGTTGGCGTCCAGGTGCTCCTCCCTCTTACGTACCTGAGCCAGGCAGTGAACGTTGCCCTTGCGTCGCAGCCGCGCCACCGTGGCGTCGTCGCGGCGGACGGGAACGCCCGCGGCCTCCGCAGCAGCCCGGACGGCCGCTGCCTGCTGCTCGGGCATGTCGCCGTGCCACAGGACGGCCGTCACGTCGTGAGGTCGGCGGGCAAGTGCCTCCAGCGCGGCGAAGCGGCCGAACGCGTAGGTGAAAGGCAGGTCCGCGTGGTAGGTGGGGAGGTTCACTCCCGTTCTTCCGGCTGGGGTTGGAACGGACGCTCCAGGCCCGCCTCGGCCGCCTCCACCGCCTCGGGAGGGGCGTAGCTGAGCGCCAGCACCCCGCGGTACGCCCGCAGAGCGGCTTGCCTGTCGCCGGCCATGTCCTGCAGTTCGCCCAGGCGCGCCAGGACGAAGCCCGGCAGGTAGTAGGGCTCATGGAAGTCACCGGAGGTGATCTGCTTCAGCTTCTCCAGGGCCTCGGCCGCGTGCCCGTGGGCCAAGAGGATGTTGGCCTCGTGATAGCTCGCTTCGGGCGTGGCCATGCTCCGCAGCTGGCCGAGCAGGCCGGACGGGTCCTCCACCTCACCCCGCATGGCCACGTCCAGGAGCGAGCGTTGCCTCGCCTCGCGGCTGGCCTCCTCGCTCAGCTGCAGTTGCCGCGGAGGCTCCTCCACCGTGGCCTGCCCGTCCAGCGCCTCGGTGAGCGCCCTCACCATGGCGCCGTAATCGTCAACGCCCACCAGCACCGCCGTATGCGGGTCCTCGATCTGACCGACCCGTTGCGCCATCCGCTCCGCCCGCGCGGCGCGCCAGCCCGTACCCGGCCCCTCGCCGAACTTGCTGCTGCGCAGCTCGTGGTAGTCGTCCAGCGCCGGCACCAGTTCGCCCAGGATGCGGCCCATGTCCAGGGCGCGGCCCAGCAGCTCCTCGGCCGGTCGGAGCGCCGCCTGCACCTCACGCAGGTGCGCCTTGCCGGCGGCGAACTCGTCCAGGTAGCGCATGAACGCCTCTTCGTCGCCCGCCTCGCCCGGCTCGCCCGGGAGACCCGCCTGTGAGCCCACCTCCACGAGCTTCAGGCCTCGCCGCTGGGCCCACGGCACCACCGTGTGCGGCAGGGCTATCTCCGGAGTGGCGCGCCAGCCCGGGTGGGAAAGCGCCGCGGGGGGCAGCGCGGCGAGCGCCACGGCAGTGGGCGCGGCGGCGCGCAGGAGTTCTCGGACGTGTACGACGTTGTACAGAGGAAAGCGCGTGTGGAACGGCCCCACTAACGGGATGACCGTCACGCGGCGTGACGAGTTCATGCACCAATGGTAAGGGTCGCCAGCTCCCGGCGAGCGCGGTAAGGTAGCGGAACCTTGCCGGTTCCGCCGGCTCCAACCCTCACTAGGACGGACCTATGTACCGAACCGATCGACAACCTGCATGGCAACGCGACGTGGCCTGGGCCAGCGCGGTTCTCCTGGCACTGGCCGCGCTAGCGGGCGCGCTCTTCTTCAGCCTGGCCCAGCTCAGCGACCGGGAGACCGGGCAGGCGCTCTCGCGCGCTGTCCTGCGGCTCACGCTCAGACCGGGCGGCGACGGCAGCTTGGTGGAAGTGCGTACGGGCGCCGGATACGCGCCCGGTCAGCCGCTCATGCTGCTGCCGGGCATGCAGGTCTACGCCGACCCGACCGAGGTTCCCACCTTCGCGGTCAGCGACGCAGTGAGCCGCAGCGCCGGTGTGCTGGCTGACCGGGTCGTGACGGGCGGGCGCCCGGCGCTCCTGGAGATGCTGGGCAACGACGGGTTGCGCAGGCAGTTCGAAGCGGCTCTCACGGGCCCCGTGCCGCAACTGATAGCTGCCGCCATCGACGAGGAGATGGCGGGCGGGGGGCTGGACGACGGCACCCGCGCGGCCGACTGGCCAGCGCAGGCCGCGGCCAACCCGGGCCAGCCGGTGCAGCCGCTGGTGGGAGTGTTCGTGACCTTCCCCGTGAACCAGGTGCAGAACATGTCGCCGCGCCAGGTAGGCACCGCCATCATCAGCAGGCTGACGGACGAGGTGCTAGAGGGCGGCCTGCAGCAGGCGCTGGCTCTCATCACCAACGACAACCTGCGCGCCCGCCTCACGCGGGGCGTGGATACGGTGGCCCGCGCCCGGCTACACGAGCTCTTCGGCACCATGCTCCTGGGCCGTGAGGCCGAGATGGAGTCGCGCCTGGCGGAGGCCAAGGCCGTGCTGGCCGGCTCCGGCGAGGCGGAGGAGGGGAGCCTCTCCGGCCTGCTGCCTGCCTCCGAACTGGCAGGCCTCAGCCCCGAGCAGGCCGAGGAGCGTGTACTGGAGGCCCTGGCCGAGCGCGCCTGGCGCGGGGGCGGCGAACTGGCGGCGGCTCAGCTGACGCGACCGGACCAGGTGCAGCGCGTGGAGGCGGCCGCGCCGGTGCTCGACAGCTTCTCATCGCGGTCCCACGGCCGGTACCAGACCTGGAGCTGGCTCATCGGGCTGGCGGCGCTGCTGTTCGCGGTGCTGCTGGTGGGTTTCTCGCGCGGCCTGCTCAGGCTGGTGAACCCCGGTCTGGCGCTCCTGATCGGCGCTGGCCTGGGAGCCCTGACCTTCTACCGTTTGGACGCCGCTCTGCCCATCGCAGCCGGCCTGCCGGCGGGCGCGGTCGCGCAGGGCGCCTTCGCCGCGCTTGGAGACCTAGTAGCGTACTCCGTGCGCAGCCTGCCGCCCGAGCTGATACAGGTGCCGTTACGTAACTACCTCGTCGTGGGCGGCTTGGGCGCGGTGCTGGTGGTCCTGGCGCTGGTGCTCTGGCTGCTCGGTGGTCTCAGGCCGCGCCGGCGCGGTTTCCGCTGAGCCTCGGGTCGGGTGGCCGGGCGCCCCGCTGGCGCCACGAGGCCCATCAGCGCCTCCTCTCCCTCAGCCGCTGCGGGCTTGTCCGCCAGCTTCAGGGTCCCGCGAACTTCTCCGCGAACGCCGCGATGGGGCCGCCGGCACCGGCCAGGGGCAGGAGCTCCTCATAGGGGACGGTGACGCGGAAGCTGCCCTGCACGTAAGGGCCCACCGCGTACGGGTCGAAGTGGAACGTGAGTCCGGCCGGTCCCAGCGTGAAGCTGGCCAGATCCTGCTCACTCAGCTGCGTGATCTCGCCCGACACCACCGCATCCGCCCCCTGTTCACGGAGGCCGGTCAGCACCGCCCCACCGATGCGCGCCAGCCACTCCTGCGCCGGTTCGAACAGTTCGGCCAACCCGAGCTGCCGCACGCCGCCGGCGCTCCTCTCCAGTAGCAGGCTCTCGACATGCCCGTTAGGGTGAGCGCCGCCCGTGTAGTAGTAGAAGCTCGTCAGGTAGCTGAGGTACGGCCCGGCCTCCCCCAGCAGGTCCGTGCTCTCGCTATGCGTCCATCCCCAGCCGAGGCCTTCGCCGCCGTCGACCAGCGCGCGACCCTCTTCCAGCCAGCGAGCCAGGCGCTGGGCGGCGCCCCGTTCCAGCAGCTCGTTCGGTCCTCGCTCACCTGAGAGGGAGCGCGGGTAGGCGTACGAGACGACCAGGCGGCCCTCCACCACGCTGCCGAAGGCGTACTGCGCCACGCGCTCCCACGTGGCCGTGCCTTCAGGGGCGCTGTTAGGCGCCAGGTGCTGCAGCGTTACCCGCACGGTGCGGCCGTCATCGGTCCACTCCAGGCTGCGCTCGCCGGTGAGGCTCAGCACGGCGGGTCGCCCCTCGCCGGAGGTGCCTGGGTCCATCCGGCGGGCTTGATAGGCCAGGTCGATGGCCACGGAGGTCGGCTCCGCCGAGCTGACCTCGCGCAGGGCCAGGGAGAAGCTGCCGTCGTCGCCATGAGTTCCCGCCCCGGCGAACGGCAGGCCGACGCCCGCTAGGGTCAACCGGCCGTAGGCGAAGCCGTCCTGGCCGAGGGTCAGGTCGAGTGTGGCCTGCCCGCCGCCCAGTTGACCCTGGTAGAGGGCGCGCCACTGGTAAGGGGCCGCGCCCTGAGCGTGCACGGCGCTGGCGCAGAGGAGGAAGGCGAGGGCGATGAGCATGTACCTGAGCGGTGTCCGCATGGCTGGAGTCTAAGGCCGCCCCGGCCTTGGGCCGTGTGAGGCACGTTAGGATGCCTTCAGTGGTCACAGATCAACTGGGGAAGCGCCGCAAGGCGCTGTTGGTCATCCATGGCATAGGAGATCAGCCGCCGCTCCGCGTTCTGGGGGCGTTCGTGGAGGGCCTGTGGCGCGCCGGCCTGGTGCGGCGGCGGGGCGCGGGCGGAACCGGCGGGGCACCCGCGGCGCGTGTGCAACACCTGGCGGGCAAGGCGCGGCCCGTGGTGCGCCTGCCGCGCAGCGTCGTGGGCGACGCCGAGCTTGACGTGCTCGAGTACCACTGGGCCGAGCACGCGGTGGGAGGCATGAGCGCCGCCGCCACGTTCGCATGGCTTCTGGAGGTGGTGGTGGCCGGGCTCGACTTCCGGCGGCAGGTGCCGTTCCTCATGGCCGGCGCCCGCCGCGGCAGCGCCTGGCCGCTGGTGCTCAGGCAGCTGCTGCAGGTGGCGGGCCTCATCGGCGCCGCCTCCGCGCTGCTGGTGGCGGGCCTCGTGGCGCTGGCTCGGGCGGGGGAGGTGTGGGGCGCCCTCCGGGCGGCCGCGGCCGAACTGCCCGTCATGCCCTCGCTGCCGGTGGCCGCTGCTCTGGTGCTGCTCCTCTGCCTGACGGCTGCCGTGGTGGTCCTGGCTTACGACCTGCTGGTGGCCCGTCTGGAGGCCAGCCGTGTGAGGCGCATGCATGCAGGCGTTACCGCAACCGGGACCGGCTGGTCGGGCATGTACGCCCCAGCCGCCGCTCGCTGGACCGCGCCGGGCCTGGCCGTGCTGCTCATCACCCTGACCGCCACCCTGCTGCTGGCGCAGCGACTAGGTCCGGTACTGGCGGACTACGGCGCCGTGCTGGGCACACTGCTGGCCGAGCCCGGCATAGCCACACTGCTGGTGGCGCTGGCGGGACTGCTGGTGGCCCGCTCCCTGCTCCTCAGCCACGTGTCCGACATCGCCCTCTACGTCACCTCGGACAAGCTCTCCAGCCGCGCCCGCACACGGCGCGCGATCCTGGACGAGGGTGAAGCGCTGCTCCGCGACCTGCTGGCGGCCGGTTACGACGAGGTCTACCTGGCGGGCCATTCTCTGGGCAGCGTGGTGGCCCTCGATCTGCTCGACCGGCTGGCACGCACGCCAGCCGTGGAACAGGGTCCGGAGCTGAGCAAGCTGAAGGGGCTCCTTACCTTCGGCTCGCCGCTCGACAAGGTGGCGTACTTCTTCAGGCAGCGGCCGCTCGAGGGAGAGACCGTGAGGGCGCAGCTCATCGACCGGCTGCACGGCGTGCGCCGGCGGCCCGACATGCGCGACCACGGCCCGTACAGGATGGCCGAACACGAGCAGCCGTTCGAGTTGCTGGAGTGGCTGCAGGTCCACGCGCCCGGCGACCTGCTCAGCGACCGACTGATCCACTACCGAGTGAGCCGGCGGTTGGTGCTGCCCCGTTACAACCCCCTCACCGCGCACAACGCTTACTGGCGCGACGAGCGCTTCTACGCGGGCGCTCTCGCTTGGCTGCGTGGATGCTGAGGCCAGCTAACGCCCGGTGCTAATCTGGCGGGCATGGAAGATACCGCTGGCCGCCCCGTAGGCTCCGGCCCAACCCACAAGATCACGGTCGTAGGCGCCGGCATGGCCGGCAGCGAAGCGGCCCTGGCCGCCGCCCGTCTGGGCGTGGCGGTGGAGTTGGTGGAGATGCGCCCCAAGCGCCTCACCCCCGCCCACGTCACCGGCGACTTCGCCGAGATGGTCTGCTCCAACAGCTTCGGCGGCGAGGCGGAGAACAACGCCAAAGGCTTGCTTCAGGCCGAGATGCTGGCAGCGCGCGGCGTGATCATGCGCAGCGCCCACGCCAGCCGCGTGCCGGCCGGCGGCGCCCTGGCCGTGGACCGCCACGAGTTCAGTCGCGCGGTCACCTCCGAGGTTCGTGCGCACCCCCTCATCAGCGTGCGGGAGGAGGAACTCACCGAGGTGCCTGACGGCGTGACCGTGCTGGCTACCGGGCCCCTCACGGGCGACGCCCTGGCCGAGGACATCAGCCGCCGGGTGGGCGAGGGCTTCCTCGGTTTCTACGACGCGGCTGCCCCCGTGGTGACCTACGAGTCCATCGACATGAGCGTGGCCTACCGCAAGGGGCGCTACGGCCAGGCGGCGGACTACATCAACCTGCCGTTCACCAAGGAGCAGTACGAGACGTTCATGGAGGCGCTGGCCACGGCGCGCTCGCACACACCGCGCGACTGGGAGAACCTGGAGTTCTTCGAGGGCTGCATGCCCATCGAGGAGCTGGGCCGGCGCGGCGTGGACACGCTGCGCTTCGGACCCCTCAAGCCCGTCGGCCTGGAGCACCCGGAGACGGGCGAGCGCTACTACGCCGTAGCGCAACTGCGGCAGGAGGACCAGCGCGGCCGGATGTGGTCGCTCGTGGGCTTCCAGACGGGCCTCAAGTGGGGCGACCAGAAGGAGCTGGTGCGCCTGATCCCTGGTCTGCAGGACGCGGAAGTGGTGCGCTACGGCGTCATGCACCGCAACACCTACCTCAACGCCCCCAGCCTGCTGGACGCCACCTTGAGCGTGAAGCAGGAACCGCGCCTCTTCGTGGCGGGCGTGCTGGCGGGCACGGAAGGCTACCTGGAGTCCTCGGCCACGGGCTGGCTGGCGGGCACCAACGCCGCACGCCGCGTGCTGGGCCTGCCGCCAGTGGTGCCGCCCGAGGAGAGCATGCTGGGCGGCCTGACCCGTTACCTGGCGGGCGCCAACCCGGACGGTTTCCAGCCCATGAACGCCAACTGGGGCCTGGTGCCGGAGGCACCCAAGGTGCGGGGTCAGGGCAAGCGCGAGCGCCGCGAGGCCATGTACCGCCGTGGCCTCGACGCCTTCTCCGGCTGGTTGACCACCCTCGGTGCCGGGGCCGGACCGGAGGCCGAGGCCCAGCCCGCCGCCGTGGCGTCGTGAGGTCGGCCTCGTGACGATGCAACGCCCGGTGGACCTGCGTAGCGACACGGTCACGGTGCCGACCGACGCCATGCGCCGCGCCATGGCCACCGCCGAGGTGGGCGATGACGTCTACGGCGAGGACCCCACCGTGAACCGCCTGCAGGAGCGGCTGGCGGAGATGACCGGCATGGAGGCCGGCCTCTTCGTGCCCTCGGGCAGCATGAGCAACCAGCTAGCGCTGGCGGTTCACTGCGTCCGCGGCAGCGAGGTCATCCTGCCCGAGGGCGCCCACATCTACGAGTTCGAGCCCGGAGCCATGGCCCAGATCTCCGGGCTGTTACCCAGGCTGGTGGCCGCGCCGGGCGGCGTGCCTGCCGCCGCGGACGTCCGGGCCGCCATCAGGCGCTCGGTGCACCAGGCCCCCACGAGCCTCATCGCGCTGGAGAACACGCACAACCTAGCGGGCGGCACCGTGGTGCCGCTCGAGCGCCAGCGCGAGATCCAGGCCGTGGCGCGTGACGAGGGCCTGCCCACACACCTGGACGGCGCCAGAGCGTTCAACGCCGCCGCGGCCCTCGGGGTGGAGATAGGGGCCGTGTGCCGGGGTTTCGACAGCGTCTCCATCTGCCTCAGCAAGGGCCTGGGCGCACCCGTGGGCAGCGTGCTGCTCGGCTCCCGGGAGTTCATCGCCCGGGCTCACCGCTACCGCAAGATGCTGGGCGGCGGCATGCGCCAGGCGGGCGTGCTGGCCGCGGCCGGCCTGGTGGCGCTCGAGAGCCTGCCGCAGGAGCTGGCGCACGACCATGCCAGGGCCAGGCGCCTGGCGGAGGGCCTCTCGGGCGTTCCTGGCCTGCAGCTCGACCTGGCCGCGGTGCAGACCAACATGGTCTACCTGGAGGTGCGCGACGCCGACGGCGCCCCGGCGGCCGAGGTTCTGGCCGCCGCTTGCGGCGCCCGCGGCGTGCGTTTCAACGCCATGGGCCCCCGCCTGGCACGCCTGGTGACGCACCACCAGATCGACGACGAGCAGGTGGACACCGCCCTGACCGTTATCCGCGAGGAGGCTGCAAGGCTGGCGGAGCGCGGGACCGTGGCGCAGGCCTGAGAGGTGGCACGGGAGGCGGAGCCGGCCGAGGTCCTCCTGCTGGCACACCCCGCCGGTCACTCGCTAAGCCCGGTCATGCACGACGCCGCGTTCCACGCGGTGGGGTTGCCGGGTCGCTACCGGGCGGTGGACGTGCCACCCGCCGAGCTCGAGCTATGGTTGCGCCGCCTGACGGCCCCGCCCTACCTGGGCGCCAACGTGACCGTGCCTCACAAGGAGGCCGTGGTCCCCTTCATGCACGAGCTGACCCCGGCGGCGCGTGCGGTGGGGGCGGTGAACACCATCGTGCGGCGCGGCGGAACTCTGGTGGGGCACAACACCGATGCTGAGGGCTTCCTGCGCGCTCTAGGCGAGCTCGGCCAACCCGACGGACGCGGCCGCGCCCCTTGGCCCCAGCCGCTGACCGGCGCCACCAGCCTGGTGCTGGGCGCGGGCGGCGCGGCCCGGGCCGTGGTGCAGGCGCTGGCGACGGCCGGCTCCACCGTGCACGTACTCAACCGCAACGCCCAGCGCGCCGAACGGCTGGTGGCCGATCTGGCCGCCGGCTCCGCCGTCCGGCCGACCGACCTGCCTAGCCTGCTGCCCCGCACGGACCTCCTCGTCAACAGCACCAGCGTGGGCATGGCGGGCGGTGCGGACCCGGACGGTGTGCCGCTGCTGGCTGCGGACGAGTTGCAGCTGCTGCCGGCCACGGCCGCGGTGGTGGACCTCGTCTACCGGCCGGCGGTGACGCCGCTGCTCCAGCTGGCGCGGGCGCGGGGTCTGGTGACGCAGAACGGCCTGGCAATGCTCGTGTGGCAGGGAGCGCTGGCCTTCGAGGAGTGGACGGGCGTGAGCGCTCCGGTAGCGGCCATGCGATCTGCCGCGGAACGCGCGCTGGGCGGGCGTGGCTGAGGGGCCGTCCGGGGCGCATCCCCGGGGCGGGGTCTCCCGGGCGCCCCGGCGTTTGCGTCAGGAGCGGTAAACTCGAAGGCGTGCGCATCGCCATCCTCGCAGACGTCCACGGCAACCTGCCCGCCCTCGAAGAGGTCCTGGCGGATATCGAGACCCAGCAAGTAGACAGGGTCGTGGTGAACGGCGACTCCGTGAACCGCGGTCCGGAGAGCGTGGCCGTCATGAGGGCGCTGGCCGAGGTGGAGCACGACGCCGTGATGGGCAACCACGACGACGTGATGCTGATGGTGGTGGAGCGCCGCGACGTGGACGTGGACCCCTGGTACCTCGACCCCTTCTGGCGCAGCGCCAAGCTAGCGGCCGAGGAGGTGGAGGCTGCGGGTCTCCTGGACGCCATCCGCGCCATGCCGCTCACGCTGCGTATCGAGGAGCAAGGCGCCCCGAGCCTGCTCATCAGTCATGGCAGCCCCCGCCACTACCGCGAGGGCATCGGCCCGCAGACCACGCCTGAGGTCATCTCCGAGATCACGCAGGAGCACCCGGCCGACGTGCTGGTGGGCTCGCACACGCACCGGCCCTACCTGGCATCGTGGGGCCGTTACACCGTGATGAACACGGGCTCCGTCGGATCGCCGTTCACGGGCGATCCGCGGGCTCAGTACCTGATCCTCACCCTGAAGGGCGGCAAGTGGGTGCCGGAGTTCCGGCGCGTGCCCTACGACCGGGCGCGGGCCCTGGCCGCCTACGAGCGGACGGGCATGCTGGAGAAGGGCGGCCTGAGCGCCGCCATCTTCAGGGAGGAGCTGCGCCACGCACGCTCGTTCATCGTGCCCTTCCTCATGTGGTGCGAGGAGGAGAAACTCGAACGCTCGCAGGAGATATGGTCCGAGTACCGCCGCATGCGGGCCAGCAGGTTCGCGTTGCCGGAGGAGCTCACGACGGTGCGTGCATCGGAGGAGCCATGAACGACAGAGGCAGAGAGGACAGGCGCGGGCGCTGGACCGATCTCGGCGCCATGTGGCGCGCCACCACCGGCCGCTGCCCCAACTGCGGCGTGGGCAAGGTGTTCGAGTCCTTCTGGGGCGTCGTCGACACCTGCCCCAACTGCGGGGTGCGCTTCGAGCGCGAATCCGGCGCCTGGCTGGGGGCCTGGGTCATGGCCTACACCGTGGCCATCGTGCTCCTCGCCGTCGAGGCGGGCATCCTCATCTTCACCTTCGGTCTGTTCCGCGGCCTCGAGTGGGTGCTCGTGGGCAGCGGCATCCTCTTCGTGGTGCTGCTCTACCGGCCGGTTAAGGGCTGGTGGCTCTGGTGGATGTGGGCCGCCGGCTTCGTCTACAGGGACGGCGAGGATGAGAACGCCCCCCGTTGAGGGGGGCGTACTGAGGCGGTAGCCGGGCGGGATCGGTTACGCACCGCCTGGAAGCTCGTCGTCCGGCCGTCAGGCGCGAGCGCGCCGCACCATGATCAGCAGCACGGTGATGGTGGCGAAGGCCACCAGCGACAGGAACGGGATGGTGATGAACCCGAGCCAGTTGATGTACTGCACGTCGCACGGCACGCCGGAACGGCACACGGCCGAGGAGCTGATCCACGGCACCTTCTGCTCCAGGTAATGGAAGCCCGCAACCAGGGTGCCGATGAGCGACAGGGGCAGGGCGTAACGAGTCACGCTGGTGTCCTGCTTGTAGCTGGCTATACCTAAGATGAGCACCAGCGGGTACATCAGGATGCGCTGGTACCAGCAGAGGGTGCAGGGCACGAACAGCCGGACATCGCTGAAGTACAGGCTGCCCAGCATGGCCACCGTGGCCACCAGCCACGCCGGATAAAGGAGGGGAGCCCTCACGGCTCTCAGTTCGCTGCGTTCCGGATGGCCGTGCGGATGTTGGCCAGGGTGGGGTTGCTGACTACCTTGCCGTCGACGATGACGGAAGGGGTGCCCGTGAGGTTGAAGGCGCCGGCGGTGGCTACGTCCGCCGCCACGGCGTCCGCGGCCTCGGTGCTGGAGACGCAGTCGCGCAGCTGCCCGCCGTCCAGGTCCGGACCGTACGCCAGAGCGAAGTCCACGGCGTCGGCGCGGCTGCGGATGCTGGCCTGAGCGCGCAGCATGATGGGCTCCAACTCCACGAAGGCATCGTTGCTCTGCTCGAATACGCACTCACCCACGATGGCGAGGTCGCGGCTGACCACCGGGTTGACCACGGGGAAGTTGAGGAAGTGCAGCGAGGCCACGCCCGTCTCCACGAACTCCTGCTTCAGCACCGGGGTGATCTGGTCGGAGAAGGTGGCGCAGTGGGGGCAGAGGAAGTCGAAGAAGATAGCGACCTTCACCGGCGCGTCCGGGTCGCCCGCCCGGGGGTTGGCGGCGTAATCCAGCTCTCCGCTGGCCGAGCCAGCCGTGAAGCGGGGAACGATGGCGAAAGCGGCGATGACCAGAACTACTACACCGACGGAGATCAGCATGAGACGTTGCGGGTTCATGAACCAGAGTCTACAGAACGGTTAGCCCCTGGGTTCGTGGCCCAGGATGCGGGCTAGCATTGCGTATGACCGACATCACACCCCAGCAGTACCGCGCTCTCCGTGTCCACGTGGACGGTGAGCGCGTAAGGCGCGAGGTGGAGCAGGTTCCTTGGAGCAACCTGCCGGAGCACGACGTGACGGTGCGGGTGGCCTACTCCTCGCTCAACTACAAGGACGCGCTCTCCGCCACCGGCAACCGCGGAGTCACGCGCGACTACCCGCACACGCCGGGCATCGACGCCTCCGGCGAAGTGGTGAGCTCAGCGGACCCGCGCTTCAAGCCGGGCGACGAGGTGCTCGTCACCGGTTACGACCTGGGCATGAACACCCCGGGCGGCTTCGGTGAGTACATCCGCGTGCCGGGCGACTGGCTGGTGCCGCTCCCAGCTGGACTCTCGCTCAGGGAGGCCATGGTGCTGGGCACGGCGGGTCTCACCGCCGCCATCGCGCTGGAGCGTCTGGCCTTCGCAGGCGCCACCAGCGACCTGGGCCCCTTGGTGGTCACGGGCGCGTCGGGCGGAGTAGGCTCCCTCGCCGTGGCCCTGGCTGCGGCCGCCGGTTACGAGGTGGTGGCCAGTAGCGGCAAGGTAGAGGCTGCCGACTTCCTCAAGGCGCTTGGCGCCGATGAAGTCGTTGGCCGCGCGCCGCTCAACGAACCAACCGACCGCCCCATGATCAAGGGGCAGTACGCCGGCGCCATCGACACGGTGGGCGGCGTGACGCTGGAGAACTTGATCAAGTCCACCGCCGTCGGTGGTGCGGTGGCCGCCTGCGGACTGGTGGGCGGAGCGGAACTGAGCCTCACCGTCTACCCGTTCATCCTGCGCGGCGTGGCGCTCATGGGCGTGGACAGCCAGCACCTGCCGCCCGAGGCGCGTCAGGAGCTGTGGCGCAACATGGCGGAGTCGGCTGCCCTCAAGGAGGCGCTGGCCACCCCTGGACTGGTGACGGAAGTGGGCCTGGACGAGCTGGGCGAGCAGGTGGAGCGCATCCTGGGGGGTAGGGTGATGGGGCGCGTGGTAGTGCGGCTCTGAGCGCACCTGAGCCTGGCAGCAGCCGCACAGCGCCGGACGGCCTATGACGTGCGCGGTACGCGTCCACCACGGACTCGATTGGTAGAATCGCGTCTAGAGCGGGTGCCGCCGGCACCCGTACCCGTGCTAGTTCGCCACACAAGGAGGAAAACTCATGGCATTCACTCTTCCCGACTTGCCTTACGCGTTCGATGCGCTGGAGCCCCACATCGACGCCGCCACCATGGAGATCCACCACGGCAAGCACCACGCGGCCTACACCAACAACCTGAACGCCGCGGTGCAGAAGCACGACTCCCTCAAGGACAAGAGCGCCGAGGAGCTCGTCTCCGATCTGGACGCCCTGCCCGAGGACGTTCGCACCGCCATCCGCAACAACGGCGGCGGCTACCTCAACCACAACCTCTTCTGGCAGATCATGAGCCCCAACGGCGGCGGCGCCCCCACGGGCGAGCTGGCCAAGGCCATCGACGACACCTTCGGCAGCTTCGACGCCTTCAAGGAGCAGTTCTCCGCCGCTGCCGGCGGCCGCTTCGGCTCCGGCTGGGCGTGGCTGGCCGTGGGCACCGACGGCAGCCTGAAGCTCTACTCGCTGCCCAACCAGGACTCCCCCCTCATGCAGGGCGACACGCCCATCCTGGGCGTGGACGTCTGGGAGCACGCCTACTACCTCAACTACCAGAACCGCCGGCCCGACTACGTGAAGGCGTTCTTCGAGGTCATCGACTGGAACGCGGTGGCCGAGCGTTACGAGGCCGCCCGCAGCTGAACTGCCGGACTAGAACCACTTAGTTCCAGCCGGGAGCGCCGCAAGGCGCTCCCTTCTTCGTCCTACCCTCGGGCATGGCCGAGCTGAGGAGCGATCGCCTCACCCAGACCTTGGTACTGGCCTGCCTGCTCCTCGGCCTGGGGGCCCTGCCATCGCGCCTGGCGGGGCCCACCCCCGTAGTGGTGGAGCAACCGTCCATCCGCGTCTCGGTGGAAGGGCAGGTGGCCCAGCCGGGCGTCTACGAGCTGGAGTTCGGCGCGCGGGTGTCCGATCTGCTGCAGGCGGCCGGTGGCTTCCTCCCCTCCGCTGCGCGCCCACTGGTGGCGCTGGCGGCACCGCTGACCGACGGCCAGGTGGTGCAGGTCCCGGCGCTCACCTCGGTCACCGGTTCTACGCGCGTGTCCGTCAACTCCGCCTCCGCCGAGCAGCTGCAGAGCCTGCCGGGCGTGGGGCCCGCCATCGCCCAGCGCATCCTCGAGCACCGGCCCTACTCCCGCGTGGACGACCTGCTGCAAGTTCCGGGCATAGGCCCCAGTACGCTGCAGCGTCTCCGGCCGCTCGTGGGGCTCTGAGGCCCGGGTGACCGGTCAAGGCGCCTCCGCAGCATCGTTCGTGCCCTGGCCGCAGCCGTTGGCGGTGGGCCTGGTGCTGGGGGTGGCCTCGTCGGCTGCCCTGCCCGGCCGCCTTTCGCTCGGCCTCGGTACTGCACTCTTCGCGCTGGCGCTCGGCCGTCAGCTCACGGCCCGACGGCCGTGGCCCACCGTCCTCGACCTCCGCCGGCCGGCGCTGCTGCTGAGCTTCTCGCTGCCCGTGCTTCTGGGTGCGGGGGTCGGCCTCGCGCGGGCGGGGCTCCACGACCTGCGGCCGGACCCGGTGGCCGGCCTGCACGGGCGAGTTCTGGGATGGGTGGGGGTCAGCGACGGTGCCGTGCTGCACGCCAGCAGCCCCGTTAGGGCGCGCCTAAGCCTGGTCGCTCCCAAGGGTGGCTGGCCCGGCTCCGTGCCGCCCACGGGCCTCATGCGGGCCGAAGGCGTGGTGCAGGCGGCGGCCGGCAAGCGCAACCCCGGCGGGTTCGATCACGCGGCGCATCTGACACGGCGTGGCGTGAGCGCACAGCTGTTCGTGGACGGCTACGAGCTGGTGCCGCACGTCCCGCTGCGGCACCAGCTGAAGCGGGGCGTGGAAGCAGGGCTCGCCCCCGAGGCGGGTGCCCTGATGAGCGCCATGACGCTCGGCCTGCGCGACGATCTGGGCGAGGTGCGCGATCTGTTCGGCGCCGCCGGCATGGCTCACCTGCTGGCGCTGTCGGGGCTGCACGTGGGCGTTCTGCTGCTCGCTCTCGAGCGGCTACTGCGCGGCGCGCCGCGCTGGCGCACGCCCCTGCTGGCCCTCAGCGCCTTGGGGTTCGTGGCCCTGGTAGGCGCTGCTCCCAGCGTCGTGCGGGCGGCCACCATGGCCCTGGCCGCTCTGGCCAGCCGGTCGTTCGGCGCCGGGCGGGTGCAACCCTGGACGGCGCTGTCGTTGGCCGCCCTGGTAGGGCTGCTCCACGCACCGCAGATGCTCCACGACCTCTCCTTCCAGCTCTCCTACCTGGCCGTGGCGGGCATGCTGCTCCTGTTGCCACCCTGGCTGGCGCGCCTCGGGGTCACCGGCCGCGAGGTGGGGTCCACCAGCTCCGCGCTGGCGGAGCCGGAGCTGGCCGTACTCGGTTCGGTGCTCTGGCGGCGCGGCCGACACGCGGTGCGGCAGGGCGTACTCAGCGGCCTGGCCGTCAGCACCGCCGCGCAGCTGCCGTCCCTCTCGCTCGTGCTTGGCGCCTTCGGCTCGTTGCCGCTCCTCTCACCCATCGTCAACGTGGTGGCCGTACCCCTGGCCAGCCTGCTGGTGCCGCTGGGTTTCCTGGCGGGCATGCTGGGGCTGGTGGCCCTGCCTCTGGCGCAAGGCGTCAACCTGCTCACGGGACCGCTGGTGCGGACCCTCATCGGCTTGAGCGAGTTCGGTGCCAGCCTGCCTTCCATCACGTGGGGCGAGGTCAGCTGGCTGGGGCACGCCTGCTGGGCTGCGTTCGTGGTGGCGCTGGCGGCGTGGGCGTGGCGACCCGGCAGGCTGGCGTGCACCGCCTGCGTGGCGTTGGTAGCCGGCGGCGTCACGTGGGCGGTGCCTGCCGCTCAGGCCCCGCCCGACGTCTGGTACCTGGACGTGGGGCAGGGCGACGCAGTGCTCATCCGGCTCGGCGGCGGGGAAGGGGTGCTGATAGACGGCGGCGGCTCACCCTTCTCGGACTTCGACGTGGGCGCCCGCGTAGTCATGCCGGCACTGAGGGCGCTCGGTGTGAGCCGTCTGGCGGCGGTGGTGGCCACGCATCCGGACGCCGATCACGTGGAAGGTCTGCTGCCCGTACTGGAACGGTGGCGCGTGGGGCTTCTGGTCACCGGACCTCCGGACCCGGAGGCCCCGCTCGACGGGCGCCTACGTCAGCTGGCCGAACGCAGGGGCATCCCCGTGCACCAGGCGCGGCGCGGTGAGCGCTTGAGCCTGCCGTCCTGGGAGGTGGTGCTGGAGGTGCTCAACCCGCCGGCCAGTGCCACCGGTCCCGCCAACGAGCGCTCGGTGGCGCTGGTGCTGCGGCACCGGGGCGCGGCCCGCGCGCTCTTCCTGGGTGACCTCGGGCTCCCCACCGAGCCGGACCTGGCGGTGCCCCCCGTGGACGTGCTCATGGTCCCCCATCACGGCTCCCGCAGCAGCACGGGTGACGGACTCGTGCGCGCCGCCTCGCCACGCTGGGCGGTGATATCCGTAGGCCGCAACCAGTACGGACACCCGACCCCCGAGGTGGTCACCCGCCTGCAGGAGGCCGGTGTACCGGTACTCACCACGCTGGCCAACGGGGCGCTGCGCTTCGACCTAGGCCGGCCCGGCGCGCCCCTCACGGGTGTCGCCGGCAGGGGCGAACCGCCCGTAAAGGAGCCGGCCGATCCGTGATAAGTTATTCACAATGCTCATGACCGTCCGCGTCCTCTCCGACCACGGGCCGGTGAGGGTAGAGCTGGCGCGGTGGCAGGACCGCCTGGTGGTGGTCAAGCGCCTCCGTGGCTTCAACCCAACGTTCAGTCAGCGGCTCGAACGCGAGGCGGCCGTTGTGGGCAAGCTGCGTCACGAGAACATCGTGCCCCTGCTGGACGTGCAGGACGGCGGTTCGCTGGTCTACGCCTACTGCGCGGGCGTCTCCCTGGAGGAGGCGCTGGACCGCGGACCCTTGAGGCCCCGCCGCTCCGTCCGCATCATCTCCGACGTGCTGGCGGCGCTGGATTACGCCCACCGCCAGGGCGTCATCCACTTGGACGTGAAACCGGGCAACGTGCTGGTGAAGGGCGAGAGCGCCCTACTTACCGACTTCGGGTTCGCCAAGGACCTGGGGCTCACGGCCATCACCGCCCAGGACATGCTCCTCGGCACGCCCAGTTACATGGCGCCCGAGCAGTTCCAGGGCGTGAGGACCGATCACCGCTCCGACCTCTACGCGGCCGGCGCGGTCATGTACCACATGCTCACGGGCGACCCGCCCTACGGCAGCCAGGTGGTGCGCTACCTGGCCGGCGACGACCGCGTGCCCCTCGAGCCGCTGACCGGCTCGGCGGAGCCGTACCAGGCGGCCGTCATGCGCGCTCTAGCGCGCGACCCGGAAGAACGATTCGCGGGCGCTTCCGAGATGCGCGCGGCCATACTGGCGGTAGCCGAGAGCAACTGACGGGTGCGGAAGATCGTCTCCACCGGAAACAGGTGCCGGAGCCGGGAGCGGGCTGCATGATCCTCTCCTTCTCGGGCGACTCCTTCCTGGCCAGGCGTGCCGCACGCGAAGCGCTGGCTGAGCAGGGCGTGCAGCCCTCCAGCGCCACCCAGTTGGGCGAGGGCATGACGCCGCAGGACGTGGTGGACGCCGTTTCACAGGGCGGCCTCTTCGGTCAGGCCGCCGTGCTGCTCGACTTCGGTGAGGCGTTCACCGGGCAGGCCGGCGTGAAGCCGCGCAACGACACCATCAAGGCGCTGAAGGGCCTGGGCGATACCGGCCTCATCGTCATCATCGATCCGGACGCCACGCCGGCGCGGCAGAGGAGCCTCGGCGAACTGGGCCCGCACCGGCACCTGCCGGCACCCCGCTTCGAGCGGCTGCCCAGATGGGTGGCCAGCGAACTGGAGCGGGCAGGGGTGCAGTTCGAGCGGGACGTGCCGCAGTACCTGGCCGACGTCTTCGGCGAGGACCCGGCCGCCATCGCCTCCGAGGTCTCCAAACTAGCCGTGCTGGGGGAGCGCTACGACGTAGAGCGGGTCATGCAGATCGTCAACCGGCCCCTGACCCGTGACTCGTTCGACATCATCGAGGCCGTGGGTCGCGGAGATGCCGGCGAGGCTCTGGGCGTGGCCCGGCAGCTGGTGAACGAGGGCGAGTCCGTGCCCAAGATCTTCGGCGCGCTGGTGTGGCAGTTCATGCTGGTGGCGCGGGCCGTGGCCCTCATCTCCGCCAGCGGCGGGCGGGCGCCCAGCGCGGGGCAGGCCGCCCAGGCTCTGAAGAGCAAGCCGTTCGTGGCGCAGAGGGCCCTAGGGCTGGCCAAAGGGTTGAGCGAGGACGACCTCCTGCCCCTGCTACGCGGCCTGCTCGAGGCCGACGTGCGCGCCAAGAGCGGCTCGGACCCGGAGCTCGCTCTGGAGAGCGTCATCATCTCCCTGGCGCAGCGCTTCCGCACCGGCCGGTGAGGCTGTAGCCGGCGGGTCGGTCGGGACCGGCGCCCGAGAAGTCGTCAGAGGTCGAAGTCGAACGGGGTCCACTTCTCCGTGGAGGAGCTGGACTTCACCGCCGTCTCGATGAAGGCCACTCCGCGTGCGCCGTCTTTCACCGTCGGGTAGTCGGGCTCGAGGCCGGCGTCGTCCAGCCACGTGCGCTCGCCGCGCCGGCGTCTGATGTCCGCGGCGACGTTGCGGTAGATGTTGGCGAAAGCCTCTATGAAGCCCTCCGGGTGACCCGACGGCAGACGCGACGCGTGCTGGGCGGCCGCGCCCAGGTAATCTCCGCCCGCCCGCGTGTAGATGCGGCGCGGACCGTCCAGGCTGGTCAGCTCCAGCCGGTTCGGCTCCTCCTGGCGCCAGGTCAGGCCCCCCTCGGTGCCGTACACGCTGATGGAGAGGCCGTTCTCCTCGCCCACCTCCACCTGGCTGACGACGAACACCCCCTTGGCCCCACCCGTGAAGCGCGCGAGGATGCCAGCGTCGTCGTCCAGGCTGCGGCCCTCCACCAGGGGGGTCAGGTCGGCCGAGATGCCTTCCAGCTCGAGGCCGGTGATGGTGGCCACCAGGTTCTCGGCGTGCGTACCGATGTCGCCGATGGCGCCACCACTGCCCGAGCGGCTAGGGTCCAGGCGCCACTCGGCCTGCTTCGAGCCCTCGTCCTCGGCCCTGGTGGCCAGCCAGCCCTGCCGGTACTGCACCACGACCTT
This sequence comes from uncultured bacterium, assembly GCA_964467885.1. Taxonomy (GTDB): domain Bacteria; phylum Deinococcota; class Deinococci; order Deinococcales; family Trueperaceae; genus JAAYYF01. Next base: position 24,124 of record CAYXUE010000017.1, read on the forward strand.
ACGCAGCCGGCCCAGCTCGCCCGAGCGCACCAGGCGGCGCGCCTCCTTGACCAGCGGGTAACCCGTGTAGTTGTAGGTGACCGCGAACACCACACCGGCCCCTTCCACGGCGCGGACCAGCTGGGCCGCCTCGTCCGAGTTCAGCGTCATGGGTTTGTCGCACACCACGTGGAAGCCAGCCTCGACGAACGCCTTGGCCACAGGGAAGTGCAGGTGGTTGGGGGTGACGATGCTGACCGCGTCGATGCGCTGATCCTCGGGCAGCGCCAGTTCGCCCTCCAGCATCTCCTGCCAGGTGCCGTAACCGCGCTCCACGCCGATGTCGCGAGCGCTGGCCAGCGACCGCTCCGGGGTGGAGGAGAGCGCCCCCGCGACCAGCTGCCAGGTGTCGTCCAGTCGCGCGGCCATGCGGTGCACGGCGCCGATGAACGCCTCGTTGCCGCCCCCCACCATGCCCAACCTGAGGGGCGCGACCCTACCGTCGTCGTCTCTCAACTGCTGTGCCACGTTCACGTACCTCCATCGCGGCGCTGCGCCGCTCCTACACCACCGTAACCGACAGGTAAGGGACTCGGGCATGGGTTAGCCTCGGGCCGTGGAAGCGTTACGCACATCGCTACTCGCGGGCGAGGAGCGCGCCGTGGCCCGGGCCATATCACTGGTCGAATCCGGCTCGGACGCAGGTCAGGAACTGCTCAGGAGCGTGCGCGACGCTACGGGCCGCGCCCGGGTCGTCGGCATCACCGGCTCGCCTGGCGCTGGCAAGAGCACCCTCACCGACGCCGTCATAGCCGAGCTGCGGCAGCTCGGCAAGCGGGTGGCCGTAGTGGCCATCGACCCCACCAGCCCGTTCAGCGGCGGCGCCATCCTGGGCGACCGCATCCGCATGACGCGCTGGCACTCGGACCCCGAGGTGTTCATCCGCTCCATGGCCACGCGCGGCCATCTGGGCGGGCTGGCCGCAGCCACTCTGCAGGTGGTCGCGCTGCTCGACGCGGCTGGCTTCGACTACGTGCTGCTGGAGACCGTCGGGGTGGGCCAGTCCGAGGTCGACGTGGTGCAGGCGGCGGACACCACGGTGGTGGTCCTCACACCGGGTCAGGGCGACGGCGTACAGGCGTTCAAGGCCGGCATCATGGAGATAGCCGACGTGTTCTGCATCAACAAGTACGACCAACCCGGCGCGGACCGCCTGCGGCGCGAGGTGGCCGGAGCGCTCGAGCTGGGCATGTACGACGGCCAGACCTGGTTCGCTCCCATCGTCGGCACGGTCGCAACTAAGGGTCAGGGCGTGGCCGAGTTGGTGGAGAAGGTCCACGAACACCAGGAGCACGTGGGCGAGGAGGGGTTGGAGAGGAGCCGCCGCGCCCGCGTGCGCGCCGAGGTGCTGGCCACCCTGGGCGAGCTGCTGCGGCGCGTGCTGGCGGAGGGTGAGGCGGAGGCGGTGGACGCGGTGCTGGCCGGGTCGGCCACACCCGCCGAGGTGGTCCGGAGGCTGCTCGGCCAGGTGACGGAGGGGGCCGGGTGAGCCGCTCCTTGCCCGCCGTTACCCGCCCGGCACGGGCAGGCTGTCCGCGCGCCGGGCTTACACTGAGCCCACTATGATCCACGCCGTCTACCCGGGGTCGTTCGATCCCCTTCACAACGGTCACGTCGACCTCATCCGACGAGCCTCCCGCATATACGGCAAGCTCACCGTGGCGGTGCTGGAGAACCCGCTCAAGACCACCGGCATGTTCGACGCCGAGGAGCGGGTGGCCATCATCCGGGAGGCCACCCGCGGCATGAGCGGAGTCACCGTCGACTCCTTCGACGGACTCCTGGCCGACTACACGCGCAGCATCGGCGCCACCGTCATCGTCAAGGGCCTGAGGGCCATCTCGGACTTCGAGTACGAGCTGCAGATGGCGCACCTCAACCGGCAGCTGAACCCGGACGCGGAGACCACCTTCATCATGACGGCCACCCGCTGGTCGTACGTCTCCAGCACGCGTGTGAAGGAGATCGCGCGTTACGGCGCCGACGTGGGCAAGCTCGTGCCGAAGGCCACGCTGAAGCGCCTCAAGCAGAAGCTGGCCGCCGCGGCCGATCGAAGCCTCGGAACGCATCCTGGGTGAGCCCGCCTGCAGCCGGGCTCACCTATACTTGTCGGATGCCTAAGCCGGTTCGTCCGGCAACGTCATTCGGAAGGAACCTCTGATGTCGTCTTACCTTATTCGCGGCCTCGTGGCCGACGGTGGCGTGCGTGTGGTGGCCGCCGACACTACCGACCTGGTCCGTGACGCCGTGGAGCGACATGGCGCCACGCGCACGGCCGGCGCCGCCCTTGGCCGCAGCCTCACGGCCGGCCTGCTGCTGGCCCACGTGCTGCTCAAGGACCACCGAGACAGGGTCACCGTGCGCGTGCGCGGCGACGGTCCGCTGGGCGGCGTCATCGCCGATGCGGGCCTCGACGGCAGCGTTCGCGGCTACGTGCAGCACGCCGAGGCCGACATGCCCTTACGCGAGGACGGCAAGATCGACGTGGGCGGCGGCATCGGTCAGGGCGAAATGCTCGTCGTGCGCTCACATGCGCCCTACGGCGACCCTTACTCCAGCACCATCGACCTGGTCACCGGCGAGATCGCCGAGGACGTGGCCACGTTCCTGGCTCGCTCCGAGCAGATAGCTTCGGCTGTGCTCCTCGGCGTCTACTTCGGGCCGGATGGCCGCGTGGCGCACGCCGGCGGCGTCATACTCCAGGCGCTGCCGGACGCCAACGATGCTGCCCTGGCGGTGCTTGAGGCCAACGTCAAGGAGTTCGGCGGGCTCACCTCCGCCATGCAGCGGGCGCCTCTCAGGCAACTCGTGGAGGAGGAGCTGGCCTGGGGCCTTGGCTTCGAGAACCTCACGCCCGAGCCGTTGCCCGTGCGGTTCGAGTGCCGCTGCTCCGACGAGAAGGCACTGGACGCACTCGCTTACTTCAGTCCCGAGGAGCGCCGCTCGATGATCGAGCAGGACGGCGGAGCTGAAGTGGTGTGCCACTGGTGTGGCGAGAAGCGCTGGATCGGGCCCGAGCTCATCGAGTCGCTCGAGAGGGACGAGATCCGCTGCCCCGACTGCGGTACCCTGTGGCACCGCGAAGGACAGGCGCGCATGGTGCGTGAGGGGAAGCTCTGCGCCTGCGGCCGGCCCATGGAACTCCCGAACTGAACCTACTCCCCTAGGCGGACAGGAGCCGAAGCGTGACAGTTGGCGTGGCGTTGGCGTTGGTCGTGCAGATGATCCTGTGGGGCACAGCGTTCCCCATGATCAAGATCGCCCTCACGGACCTCAGCCCGCCGCACCTGACGCTGCTGCGCCACCTGGTGGCCTCCGCCGCCTTCGTGCCGCTGCTCCTGGCGTTCCGCGCCCGGCTGCTACCGAAGCGGGAGGACGTGCCCTTCTTCCTACTACTCGGCGTGGTGGGGTACACCGTGTACCACCTGGCGCTCAACTTCGGTCAGACGCAGGTCTCGGCCGGCGCCGCCAGCCTCATCATCGCCACGGCTCCAGCCATCACGGCGTTACTCGCTGTGTTCATGCTGGGTGAGCGCCTGCCAGCCGCTGGCTGGGTGGGGTCCGCCGTCTCGTTCGTCGGGGTGGTGCTGATCGTGGTGGGCGACTCGGGGCAGGGCCTACAGTTCAACGCTTACGCCTGGCTCATCGTGCTGGGCGCGGTGTCCACGTCCTTCTACGCCATCCTGCAGCGCCGTCTGTTCGACCGCTACCGGCCCATCGAGGTGGCCGCCTTCGCCACCTGGGCCGGCACCCTGCCCATGCTGGCCTTCGTTCCGGGCCTGGCGAGCGACGTGGCCGCCGCGGCGCCCGCCTCGCTGCTGGCCACGGTCTACATAGGCGTCTTCCCCTCGGCGGTGGCCTACACCATCTTCGCCATAGCCCTCTCGCGGGCGCCCGTCACCGTGGTGGCGGCGGCGCTCTACATGGTGCCGGTCTTCAGCCTCATCGCGTCGTGGCTACTCGTGGGTGAGGTGCCGGGGCCGCTCACCGTCATCGGTGGGGCAGTGGCGATAGGCGGCATCGTGCTGGTGAACCTAGCCAAGCAGCGGGCGGCCCGCCGAACGGCCGTGGCCTGAGCCTCAGCGCGGGCGCCGCTCCACTTCCACCTTCTGGCCGAGCCTGCTCTCGGTGCCCGCCAGCATGCGCTGGATGTTGGTGCGGTGCCGCAGTACCGCCAGTGCCGCCAGCACCAGGCCCAGCAGCAGGTAGGCGGTGGGCGCGCCGCTGACGATGAGGAACAGCGGCAGCGCCACCATGCCCACCATCGAGCCCAGGCTCACGTAACGGCTGACCAGGATCGTGAAGACGCCCAGCAGGATGCAGAAGAGGCTGACGAGCGGGCTGACGACCAGGAAGACTCCGATGCTGGTAGCGATGCCCTTGCCGCCCCGCAGCCCCAAGAGCACGTTGAAGTTGTTGCCCAGCACCACGGCCAAGCCCGTGAGGGCCACGCCCCAGGGACCGACGCCGAGCAGCATCGGCAGCAGCGTGGCCAGGGCGCCCTTGAGGGGATCGAGGATGACGACGATGACCGCCGGCACGACCCCTAGCGCGCGGAGCACGTTGGTGGCGCCGATGTTGCCTGAGCCGACCTGCTGGATGTTCACACCGTGCAGCTTGGCGACCAGGTAGCCGGATGGGATGGTGCCTAGGAAGTAACCGATGACCATGGTCACGACCGTCAGTGTTACGTCTAGCAAGGGGTCCTCCAGGGTAACTTCCGCGGTTGCGGACATAGCGATGATACCCGCGTTGATGAAAGGACCTTGAAGGGGCGTGGGCGTTGTCGGGCGTGACAGGGGTAGCATCGGAGGGTGAGTTCAGTGTTCCTCCTACTCGTGGTGGTGGGCGTGGCGGGCCTATCGGCGACCAGGTGGGCCGCCCGCATGGCGCCCCTCTGGTCCGAGTTCCCCGCCAAGACGCTCTGCGCCTCGCTGCTGGCGGCCCTGGCGGCAGCGGCGGAGTACGGCGCGATCAACGCGCCCCAATGGGTCATCATCGCGGCTACCGTCTTGGGCCCCCTCTTCGTGTTCGGTCCCCTGCTGCTCGTGGCTCTGGTGCGCAACGGGGGTTGGCGCCCCGCGCTAACCCTCATGCGACTGCTCTACTGGACGCCCGAGGGCCGGGGCGCCCTGGGTAGGCTCCTAGCGCAGGCCGCTCTGCAGGAGGGGCAGCCGGAGGCTGCCCTGTCCCTCTCGCCGCAGCGCGACTCTCTGCTGCTCGCTCAGGCTCACCTGCTCGAGGGCGACTACGAGGCCGTCCTGGCGGTGGAGCCGCCGTCCGCCGCCGGTGCGCTGGCGGACAACGCGCACCTGGTGGCCGCCGCTAGGGTCGAGGCCCTGCTGGAGTTGGGACGCGTGGAGGAGGCGCGGGCCGAGTTCTCCGCACTCCGGACGCGCTTCGACGCCGGGCAGCAGGGCCCCCTGGGCCACCGGGCGGTGGTGCTGTCCGAGGCGCGCCTCAAGGCGCGGGACGGCGACTTCGAGGGCGTCCGGCAGCTGCTGGAGCAGCCTCTGGTGGGGGCGCGGCCGGAGGTTCTCTACCGCATCCTGGGAGAGGCCGCCGAGCGGGCCGGGAGGTACGAGGTGGCCGTGCGGGCCTACTCGGCGGCGTTCGCCAGCGGCAAGGGCTCCCCGCGCGAGCGCGCCCGGGAGGACCTGGCTCGCCTGAACGTGCAGCCCACCGAGGTGGTCGAGCGGCGCCGCCGCTCGTACGCCACGCTCATCCTGGCCGGCGTGCTGGCACTGGCGTACGTCGCGCAGGTGCTGTTCGACAACGGTTACGGCCTGGTGCGGGCGCTGGGCACCCTGTTCCAGCCCAGCAACGTGGTCGCCGCCTTCCTGCAGGGACTGCCGGCGCTCCCGGCCGCCGACGCTTGGTGGCGTTACCTCAGTTACGCCTTCGTGCACGGCAACCTGGTGCACGTGGGCTTCAACCTGTGGGTGCTTTTCGACATCGGCAGGCATTACGAGCAGCGGCGGGGCTGGGGCGACATGCTGGCCGCCTTCACGCTGGGCACCGCGGCGGGCGCCTGGCTGACCACGATCTTCCAGGCGGGCCAGCAGCTGATCCTCGTGGGCGCTTCGGGCGGCATCCTGGGGGTGGCCGGCGCCCTGTTGGCGGAGGCTCTGCTGGGCCGCAGCCAGTCCGACCGCCTGCTGCTCAGGAGCCTCACGCAGTGGATGCTCATCCTGCTGCTCTTCTCCCTCGCCGTTCCGGGTGTGTCGCTCTGGGGGCACGTGGGCGGCGTGGCGGGCGGCTTCGTGTACGGCGTCGCGCGCCTGCGGCTGCCGGTGGGGCAGCGCTTCGCGCAGGCCGCCGGCCTCCTCTCCGTCTCCCTGTTGGCGCTGGCCGTCTACTCCGCGCTGTCCACCGTGCTGCCGCTGCTGCCTTAGGCGCGGCGGTACAGGTCCGTCGCCAGGTTGGTTGGCCCGGTCAGAGCGAGCCGCACTGCGTGGGCGCGCCCACCGCAGCGTCGGCGCAGACCAGACCAGCGCCGTACTCTTCGCTGACCATGTGCGGCTCGAACAGGGCGCTGTCCAGGATGCGCTGCCTGACCTCAACCGCCGAGAGGCTGCTGTCCTGCGCCATGATCAACGCGGCCACGCCCGAGACGAACGGTGCGGCCATGGACGTGCCCGCGAAACAGGCGTAGTCCTGCTCCGGCGTGCCCCCCTGCAGGCTCGGCACCGTGCTGAGGATGGTGGTGGCCCCGCTGAGGGCGCAGGCTGTCTCGGCGTCCGCGCCGGTGCCGAAGCCGCCGGGCGCCACCACGTCGAGCCCTGCCCCGTAGTTGGAGAAGTCGGAGCGCTGCCGGTCCTGGTCCACGGAGCCGACCGCCAGAACATGGGGGCCGTTGGCCGGGCTCATCACGTGGGTGGAGTTGTTGCCCGAGGCGGCCACCAGCAGTACGCCACTGTTCCACGCCTCTTCGGCGGCCGCGTCCAGCACGGGATGGTGCCCGGGCAGCCCCAGGCTCATGTTGATGATGTCCGCGGGGTTCTCGTTGCTGGGGGCGCCAGCTACCGGTAGGCCGCTGGCCCAGCGGATGGCCTTGACGAGCGTGTCCAACTTGCCGCTACCCCCGCAGTCGTCGAAGAGCTTCACGGGGAGGAGCTCGATGCTGCGGTGGAACCCGACTCCGATCACGCCCACCTCATCCCCCATGGCTGCGGCGATACCGGCCACGTGGGTGCCGTGGGCCACGTTGTCGTAGGAGGCCGAACCGGGTTCCACGAAGGCGGGGTCGACCACGGGAGCGTTGCGGAAGAAGTCGAAACCGGCCAGGACCTTGTCCGCCAGGTCCGGATGCCTGGTGTCTATGCCCGAATCGAGCACCGCCAGCACGACCCTGCC
>CAYXUE010000017.1:31618-40015 GCA_964467885.1 uncultured bacterium
GGAAGTGGGGCTGGGGGTGCAGCTACCGGTGGTGCCGGCGCTGAACTGCACCTGGCTGGCGCCGCCGTTGGACTCGAAGAAGAGAGTGGCGTTCAGGCCCACCGCAGGGTCGACCACCCGGCCCTGGACCCTTATGCGCAGGTCGGAGCTGCGGCCGGCCACGAGGCTGCCGCCGGTGATCGTCTCTCCCAGCTGGTTGGTGAGGATCACGTGGGGGTTGTCGGTGGTGACGTTCCAGTGCAGCACGCCGCCGCCGGCGTTGCGCACGGTGATGGACTGCCCTTCGTAGGCGGTGCCCCGCACCTCGTCGGCGCTGGTGGAGAGAACCGGGGGCGAGGAGCAGGCCCCCAGCAGAAGGGTGGTCACAATGAGCAGGGTGAGTCGAGGCGCGCGGAGCCAGCGGGCTGGACCGTGTGCGAGTACGTTGTTGCCTGGCTCGTGGCCGCGCTGGACGTTCACCGTGCAAGCATACGGTGTAGCGGTGGAGGAGAGCGGTGCAGATGTGGATTCTTGTACCCAGTACAAGAATCTGCCTATACTCAGCTGATGGAGTCCGGCGGCCCGCCCGCGCATCCGCGGTCGTCGTTGCCGGCAGTAGCGTAGTTGCAGCGACGGAGGACTCATGGCCATAGACGAGAAGCAAGACAAGCTCACGGCCCCTGTAGGGGGAGCGTTCCTCATAGAGCGGCAGAGCGCGGAAAGCGTGCTCATCCCCGAGGCGTTCGACGACGAGCTCAGGATGTTCGCCAGCACCGCGGAGACCTTCGTGGAGCGCGAGATCATGCCCGACTTCGAGGAACTCGAAGCGTTGGACTACGACCTCAGCCGCCAGAAGATGGCCAAGGCGGGCGAACTGGGCCTACTCGGCGTGGAGATCCCCGAGGAGTACGGCGGCCTGGGGGCCGGCAAGGCGGCGGCCGCGGTCATCACCGAGGCCATCGCCGGCGCGGGCTCCTTCAACGTCACCTTCAGCGCTCACTCGGGCATCGGCACGCTGCCCATCGTCTACTTCGGCACCGAGGAGCAGAAGAAGAAGTACCTCCCGAAGTTGGCCACGGGCGAGTGGATAGCAGCCTACTGCCTCACCGAGCCGGGCTCGGGCTCCGACTCCCTGGCGGCCAAGACGCGCGCCGTGCTCGACGGTGACGAGTGGGTGCTCGACGGCACCAAGATGTGGATCAGCAACGCGGGCTTCGCGGACCTCTTCACCGTGTTCGCCCAGGTGGACGGCGACAAGTTCACCGGCTTCCTGGTGGAGCGCGACACCCCCGGCCTGAGCCTCGGTGCCGAGGAGAAGAAGATGGGCATCAAGGGCTCCTCCACCCGCCAGGTCATCCTGGAGGGCGCGCGCATCCCCAAGGAGAACCTCCTCGGCGAGATCGGCAAGGGGCACCACATCGCCTTCGGCATCCTCAACATCGGCCGCTTCAAATTGGCGGCGGGCGGCTCCGGCGGGGTGAAGAACCTCGTGGACCTGGCCCAGGGCTACGCCAAGGAGCGGCAGCAGTTCGGTGTGCCCATCGCCACCTTCGGCCTCATGCAGGAGAAGATCGGCGCCATGGCCGCGGAGGCCTACGCGCTGGAGAGCGCTTCCTACCGCCTGGCCGGCACCATGCAGGCCGCGGCGCAGGACGCCGCGAACAGCGCCGACGAACTGAAGGCGCTGAACGACTACGCGGTCGAGTTCTCGTTCATCAAGGTGTTCGGCTCGGAGATCCTCGACTTCGTGGTGGACGAGGCCCTGCAGATCTACGGCGGCTACGGCTTCTCGGCCGAGTACCCCATCGAACTGCCGTACCGCAACAGCCGCATCAACCGCATATTCGAGGGCACCAACGAGATCAACCGCATGCTGACCGTGGATCAGCTGCTGAAGCGAGCCATGCGCGGCCAGCTGGACCTCCTGGGACCGGCACAGGACGCCATGACCGGCGAGCCCCTCACGGAGGCCGAGGGCCCCGAGGCGCTGGCCGCCGCCAACCTGGCGTTGGCCAACCTCAAGCAGGCCACCCTCATGGTGGCGGGCATGGGCGCCATGGCCTACATGCAGGCACTCGAGAAGGAGCAGGAGCTCATGGCCCGCGTGGCCGACATGGTGGGGCTCGTCTACTTCGCCGAGAGCGCGCTGCTGCGCGCCGAGCGCCTGGTGGGCAGCCGCAAGGAGGGGGCCGCCGCGCTGCTGGCCAAGCTCTACACGTTCAAGGCGGTGGACCGCGCCCGCGATCTGGGCACCGAGGCGCTCAGGCGCATCCCGCGCGGCAAGGGAGCGCTGCCCCGCCTGCAGGCGTACCTGGCGGAACACGGTCAGGACCTCATCGAACTGCGGCGCCAGGCCGCCGAACTGGTGTACGAGGCCGACGGGTATCCGCTGGACTGACCCGCCTCCACCCTCGCGTAGTCCGTGCACGGAAGAGGGTGCCCCCTGAGTTGGGGGGGCGCCCTCACCTATTCTCGGACCTTGGAGCTCTGCCCTCAGCGGAGTCCGGCGCGCCGGCGCCCGCTCAGAGCGGCTTGAAGCTCTCGAACGTCTCCTCGCACGCCTGGCAGGTCCGGATCTCGCGGCAGAGCGCGGAGCCGAAGGGGTTGCGCAGCAGCGTGTCGGGATGCCCGCAGCGCGGGCAAGGCACGGGCGCCTCCAGCGCCAGTTGCAGCAGGCCGCCGTGCGGCTGCGGCGGCGCGATGCCGAACTCCTCCAGCTTGCGCCTGGCGTCGTCCGTCATCTCGTCCGTGGACCAGGGAGGGGAGAGGCGGGAGGTGACGTCCACCTCCGCGAAGCCCAGCTGCCGCACCGCCGCGGCCACGTTCTCCTCGATGACGCTAAGGGCCGGACAGCCGGAGAAGGTAGGGGTGATGACCACGTGGACGCCCGCCAACTCGCCCGAATCGTCGACGTCCGCCAGGCGCACCTCGCGCACGAGGCCCATCTCCACGATGTTCAGTACGGGGATCTCGGGGTCGGTCACCGTGGTGAGCGCTTGCCAGACGCGCTCCAGCGCTCCCTCGCGCGCGGTGCCGCCGGCCGTGCCAGCCCGGGAGGGCCCCACGTCCGAAGTTCCGCGTTCCGCCGTCCCGTCAAGCATCACGGCTCACCAGCTCTCCGCTTCGGGGTCGGCGCGCGCCACGGACTGCATCTCGGCCAACAGGTGCGCCAGTTGATCGTCCAGGCGCTCGGTGCGCGGCGGCAGTTCCCGGGCAGCTGCGGGCGGCAGCGCCAGACCCACCGCCTCCAGCTCGCGGCTGACCCTGGCCATGACGGCGGCTGCCAGCTCGCCCGCGTCGGGGTAGATGCCTTCACGGCTGAGGAGTTCGTCGCCCGGCAGGGGCCGAAGGAGCTGCGGCATGAGCGGCCAGAGGACCGCCAGGGCGTCCTCCAGGCGGCGCCGCGACTCGTCGGTGCCGTGCGCCAGGCGCTCCAACCAGAGCGCGCTGTGCCTCAGGTGGAACAGCTCCTCGCGGTTGACCTTGGCGGCCACCTCGCTCAGCGGGGCGTAGCTCGAGCGCATGAGCCGCGGCATGAGCTCGGCCTCGTAGCTGTCGAAGAGGAACTGCCGCAGCATGGTGAAGGCCCAGTCACCCCTGGGCCTCTCGACGAGGACGGAGGTGCGGAAACCGTCCGCGTGGCGGAAGAAGGCCAGGCGGTCGGGGTCCTGCCCGGTCAGGTCCTGCAGCAGGCCGTACCAGAGCACCGCGTGGCCGATCTCGTCCTGCGCCACGTTGGCTATGGCGATGTCCTCCTCCAGTAAGGGCGCATGGCCGGTCCACTCGGCGTTGCGGTGACCAAGCACCAGCTCGTCGTCCGCCAGCGCGGTGAGGCGCTCGGCCAGTGCCGCGCTCACCTCAGCGGCCAGCGTGGGCCGGTCCGCGGTGTCGGCGCTCATCGCGGCACCCCCTCGGTGGCGTCCTTCTTCGCCGTGGCGCGGCTGGAGTAGACCGATTGCTGCTTGTAGGTCTTGTCCAGCGCAGGTCCGAACCAGGGGTCGGCGAGTTCCGGGTCGGAGCGTACGACGCTGTCCTTCTCCACCAGCCAGAGAGCCAGTACGGGCTGGCCCTCCAGGCTCTGCAGTGCGGCGTCCAGGGCCTGGCGTACGGTGCGCCCCTCCACCTCGCCCATCAGGTCGCCGAAGGTCATGGACCGCTTGTTGCTCGTCTTGACGACCACGAGGTACGCGCGCGGCTCCGCGCTGGGATCCGCGGGTTCGTCCGCGGGCAGGTCTTCGAGCTCTTGGAGGGTGAAGGTGTGGATGCGACTGGCGGGGGCGACCCACATGCTCACCGCCGCGGGCCGCCGAGCGAAGACGGTGCGAGCCATCAGCAGCGCGTGCTCCGGGTCGGCGGCATGGACCGAGCCCACAGCCTGGTGCGGCTTGCGCTCGGTGTCCTTCTTGAGCACCTCCCAGCGGGCGCCCTGGCTGTCCAAGGACAGATCGGTGGAGTCAGCGCTCACGCCTGCGCTCCCCTCCGCGGCTGGTCGCTTGCGGGCGGCGGCGCTTGCCTCGCGGCGTGCGCGGCGAGGGCTTCGCGCACCCAGCGCCCCTCCTCGTGGGCCTTCCGCCGGGCGCCCAGCCGCTCCGCGTTGCAGGGGCCGTTGCCCTTGACCACGTTCCAGAACTCGTCCCAATCTATCGGTCCGTGCACCCAGTGGCCGGTCTCCTCGTCGAAGTAGAGGTCCGGGTCGGGGATCTTGAGCCCGGCCTCTATCAGTTCCGGCGCGTGCTCGTCGAGGAACTCCTGCCTAACCTCGTCGTTGGTCTTGATCTTCACGCCCCAGCGCTTCAGCTGCGGGGTGTTGGGCGAGTCGGAGTCGTGGGGCCCCAGCATCATCATGGCCGGCCACCACCAGCGGTCGAGGGCGTCCTGCGCCATCTGCCGCTGCTTGGGCGTACCCTGCGCGTAGCGCCTGATCATCTCCTGCCCTTGCTTGTGGTGGAACGTCTCCTCGGCGCAGATGCGCACCATGGCCCGCGAGTAGGGCCCGTAAGACGCGCCGGCCAGCATGACCTGGTTCTTGATGGCGGCGCCGTCCACCAGCCAGCCGATCATGCCCACGTCGGCCCAGGTCAGCGTGGGGTAGTTGAAGACGCTCGAGTACTTGGCGCGGCCCTCCAGCAGGGCATCGACCATCTCCTCACGGGTGGCGCCCAGCGTCTCGGCTGCGTGGTAGAGGTACTGCCCGTGCCCCGCTTCGTCCTGCACCTTGGCGATGAGGATGAGCTTGCGCCTCAGGCTGGGCGCGGCGTTGATCCAAGCTCCCTCGGGCAGCATGCCCACCCACTCGCTGTGGGCGTGCTGGCTGATCATGCGGATGAGCTGCCGGCGGTACTCGTCCGGCATCCAGTCGCCCGGCTCGATCTTCTCGCCGGCGTCGATGCGTGCCTGGAAGGCCGCCAGGCGGGCTTCTTCGCTGCTGCTTACCTGAGGGTCAGCCATGGTGGACTCCGTTCTTCGCGCCCAGGGCGCCAAACACGTAGGTGGTGAACTGCTCGGTCAGCTCGTCGAGCGAGAGCCGACCGCGCGGATCGAACCACTGGTAGCTCCAGTTCAGTGTGGAGAGGGTGAGCAGGGTGGCCATGTCCACGTCCCGTACCCGGAAGTCTCCGGAGGCCGCGCCCGCCTGGATGATCCGCCTGAGGTGCGCCTGGTAGGCGTCGCGGCGCTCGATGATGTGCTGGCGCGCTGCGCCGGACAGGTGCGTCCACTCGTGGAAGAAGACAGCGGCCGTCTCGATCTCGTGCTGCACCACGTGCAGGTGCCCGCGGATGAACGCCGCCAGGCGCTCCGCTGGGTGTCCCTCCACCGGGACGGCCGCGGCGCTGGCGAGGAACGCGTCCGCGGCGCGGTCCACTATCTCCTTGAGCAACTGCTCCTTGGAGTCGATGTGGGTGTAGAGCGACGCGCCCTGCAGGTTCAGGTGGCGCGCCAGTTGCCGCATGCTGGTGGCGTGATAGCCGTTGCGCCGGAACAGGGTGCCCGCCGCCCGCAGGATCTCCGCCCGCCGGTTGACCGCCGGCGCGGCCTCCTGGGCCACTGGGGCGCCTGTCTGTGCGCCGCTCGTGCTGGTCGCTCTACTCGTGGGAGCCATGGAGCCTCCTCGACTCTCTTAAGCCTTTACGTCTCCTAGCCTGTACGTGTCAGGATAGACTAACGACCGTTCGTTAGGCAACGTCGCGCTCACCGCGGCGGCTGGATCCTGCGGGTCCGGAACCGACGGGTTGTACAACCGCCCTCCGTGGTGCCTGGGCTCCGGCGCCGCGGTACGTTGCCCATAAGATGTAGTCAGGTATCCGCCCGCCGGCCAGGGCCCCCGCGCCCTGAGGCAGCAGGAGTTGCTCGAGCCAGGCGGTGAGAATCGGGAGATGCCCATGTCCACGCTTCAGTACATCCCGCCCAGCGGAAAGGACTTCGGCGAGCTGCCACTGAGCCACGAGGAACTCCTGCGCGGCTACCGCGCCGTGGCCCGCGCCCGCTTCTTCGACGAGCGCGCGGTGACCCTGCAGCGCCAGGGCCGGCTCGGCGTGTACCCGCCCTACCGTGGCCAGGAGGCTGCGCAGGTGGGCACCGCGCTGGCGCTGGAGGAGGGCGACTGGCTGGTGCCCAGCTACCGCGAGACCGCTGCCGCCCTCACCCACGGCCTGCCTCTCAGCCAGGCCATCCTCTACTGGCGCTCGCACCCCGCCGGCTGGCGCCTGCCCGACTCCTTGCGCATGCTGCCCTTCTACATCCCTATCGCCACGCAGATGCCGCACGCTGTGGGGCTGGCGATGGCCGGCCAGCACCAGGAGGAGCGGCCCTGGGTGGTGCTCGCCTTCATCGGCGACGGCGGCACTAGCGAGGGCGACTTCCACGAGGCGCTAAACTTCGCGGGCGTCTACCGTGCACCGGTGGTGTTCGTGGTGCAGAACAACGGCTGGGCCATCAGCACACCCACCGAGCGCCAGATGGCCAACGTGCGCATAGTGGACCGCGCCGCCGGCTACGGCATCCACGGTGCGCGGGTCGACGGCAACGACCTCGTGGCCACCTGGGTCACCGCGCGGCAGGCGGTGGCGCGCGCCCGCAACGGTGAGGGGCCGACCTTGATAGAGGCCATGACCTACCGCATAGCCCCTCACACCACCAGCGACGACCCCGGCCGTTACCGCGACGAGGCCGAGAGCGGCAGGCGCGCCGCCGAGGAGCCCCTGGCACGTCTCCGAATCGCCCTCACGGGGCTGGGCGTGCTTACGCCCGAACTGGAGCAGGAGATCCAGGCCGAATTGGAGGAGGAGCTGAGGGAGGCCCTGGCGGTGGCGGACGCCGCGCCGGAGACGGCCCCGGCCGAGATCATGGAGCACGTGTTCGAGGAGATGGGACCCGACCAGCGGTCGGCCTGGGAGGCCCTCGGTGGCCGCTGACGTGAAGCCCGCCGCCCCCAGCACGCAGCGTGGGCCCATGACTATGGTGCAGGCCATCAACGAGGCCCTGGCCATGGCCCTGGAACGCGACGACCGCGTGCTCCTCTTCGGCCAGGACGTCGGCGTCATGGGCGGGGTGTTCCGAGCGTCGGACAGCCTGCAGGAGCGCTTCGGCCAGGAGCGCGTGTTCGACACCCCCCTGGCCGAGGCCGGCATCGTGGGCTTGGGCATAGGGCTGGCCCTGGGCGGCATGCGGCCCGTGGCGGAGGTGCAGTTCGCCGGCTTCCTCTACCCGGCGCTGGATCAGGTCCTCTCGCACATGGGTCGCTACAGGCACCGCACCCGCGGCCGCTTCTCGCTACCCATGGTGGTGCGCGCACCCTACGGCGGCGGAGTGCACACGCCCGAGCAGCACGCCGACTCGCCCGAGGCCGTGCTGGCGCACGCGCCCGGCGTGAAGGTCGTCATCCCCTCCTCGCCGGAGCGCGCCAAGGGCCTGTTGCTGGCGGCCATCGAGGATCCGGATCCCGTCTTCTTCCTAGAAGCCATCAAGCTGTACCGCTCCGAGCGTCAGGCGGTTCCCGAGGGGCACTTCACGTTCGAGCTGGGCAAGGCCCGGATCGTCAGGCCCGGCAACGCCGTCAGCCTCTTCTGCTACGGCGGCATGGTGGAGGTCTGCCTCAAGGCGGCTGAGGTGGCCGCCCGCGAGGGAGTGGAGCTGGAGGTGGTGGACTTGGAGACCCTGGCGCCGCTGGACGAGGCCACCATCCTCGACTCGGTGAGGCGCACCGGCCGCGCCGTGATCGTGTACGAGGCGCCGCGCAGCGGCGGCTTCGGGGCCGAGGTGGCGGCGCGCATCGCCGAGGAGGCCATCTACCACCTGGAGGCGCCGGTGGTGCGCGTCACCGGCTGGGACGCGCCTTACCCGCCGTTCACCTCTGTCGAGCATCACTACCGGCCGGACGCCAGGCGCGTGCTGGCCGCGGTGCGCAGGGTGCTGGAGTAG
>CAYXUE010000018.1:0-29580 GCA_964467885.1 uncultured bacterium
ACGTCTTCAACTGGTTCAAGACCCTCAACGACAACGGCTGGTACACCTACACCGGCCGCCTCGAGGACTGGGACGGCTCCGACGCCATCTTCACCAACGGCAACGTCATGTTCCACATCACCTCCACCGCCGACCTGGTGAACATCACCAACGGCGTGGGCGACTCCTTCGAGCTCGTCACCGGCCAGCTGCCCATCGTGGACGGCACCGAGCGCAACGGCGTGGTCATCGGCGGCGCCAGCGTGTGGCTGGTGGGCGGTCACCCCGAGGAGGAGCTCAACGTGGCCCGCGACTTCGTGCTCTACATGACCAACCCGGAGAACATGGTCTCGTGGCACAAGGCCACCGGCTACTACCCCGTGCGCAACAGCAGCGTCGAGATGCTGGAGGAAGAGGGCTGGTTCGAGGAGTTCCCCAACGCGCGGACTGCCTTCGACCAGCTGCTTAACACCGTGCCCAACTCCGCCACCGCCGGAGCGCTCATGGGCACCTTCCAGGCCACCCGCACCATCGTTGAGGAAGCGCTGCAGAAGGTCTTCGCCGGCGCCTCCGTGGACTCCGCGCTCGAGGAAGCCAAGCGCCTGGCCGACGCCGCGCTGGCCGAGTACAACGCCAACTTCTGACCTGAGCTAGCCGCACAGGCGATCGACATCAGGGGCCGCCGCCAGCAGCACGCGGCGGCCCCCCACATCGGACTTTCCGCCACCCGCACAGATGCCGTGGCGTAAGCTCAGTCCACCGCCACGTCTTCGCGGCCCTGCCCGGAGGAACCGATGAGAGCCAGCCCCGTTTTCAAGAGCCGAGCCCTGCCCTGGCTGCTGCTCGTGCCGACGCTTATCATCCTGCTGGTCTTCCTGTACTTCCCGATCATCCAGTCGTTCGTGCTCAGCCTGTACCGCAGCAACCTCTTCCTGGGCACGCAGCGCTTCATCGGGCTCGAGAACTTCCGCAATATCTTCACCGGCGTGCTGGCGCCCGGCTTCCGCCAGGTGCTCCTGCAGACCCTGCTGTTCAGCGGCGTGGTGGTGGTGTTCGGCCTGGCCATCAGCCTGGCGCTGGCCACCCTGGCCAACCAGCCCGTGCGTGGCGCGCGCATCTACCGGCTGCTGCTCATCTGGCCCTTCGCGCTCTCGCCCGCGGTGGCGGGCACTATCTTCCTGTTCATGTTCAACCCCGAGGTCGGGGTGGTGAACCAGCTGCTCAACAACTGGTTCGGTATCAAACCGCGCTGGCTGGACACGCCGGCCCTGTCGTTCATGCTGCTCAGCGTGGCGGCCATCTGGAAGAACCTCGGTTACAACATCGTGTTCTACTTAGCCGCCCTGCAGAACGTGCCCGCCGAGCTGTCGGAGGCGGCCGAGATCGACGGCGCCACCGCCTGGCAGCGCTTCTTCGCCATCACCTTCCCCATGCTCTCGCCCATGACATTCTTCCTCCTCTTCACCAACCTCGTGTACTCCTTCTTCGACACCTTCGGGCTCATCGACATCCTCACCCGCGGCGGCCCGGTGGGCTCCCCGCCCTTCGACAACGCGGGCGTGACCACCACGCTGATCTACAAGATCTACCAGGACGGTTTCGGGGGCGCGTCCAACCTGGGGTTCGCCGCCGCCGAGAGCATCGTGCTGCTGTTCCTGGTGATCATCATCTCCGTGCTGCAGTTCCGCTACGGCAGCAGGCGCGTCTACTACGGGGGTGCCTGAGGTGCGGCGCGGCAGGTGGCTCACTCATGTGCTGCTGATCATCTCGTGCTTCGTGGTCATGCTGCCAGTGCTCTTCGCGCTGATAAAGGCCACGCAGCACAACGCTGCGGTCCTGAGCCCCAGCCTCATCCCCGGCACGCAGTTCCTGGAGAACATCGAGGCCGCCTGGACCCACGCGCGGCTGGGCATGTTCATCCGCAACTCGCTGTTCATCGCCTCGGTGGTCACGGTGGGCAAGACGCTCACGGCCCTCATGGCCGGCATGGCGCTGGTCTACTTCCAGTTCCGCGGCAAGTCGGTGGTCTTCGCGCTCATCCTCCTGACGCTCATGACGCCCACCGAGGTGCTAATCGTGCCGCTCTTCGACCTCATAGCGCAGCAGCCGCCCGCCTCGTGGGCCGCCTTCTGGGAGTGGCTGCGGAACCCGGCCGACGTGTTCCTGCGTCCACTGCCGCACGGCTTCGGCTGGAGCAACACGCACCTGGCGCTCACCATCCCCTTCCTGGCCTCGGCCACGGGCGTCTTCCTCTTCCGGCAGCACTTCATGTCGGTGCCGCGCGAGCTGGCGGACGCCGCCAAGATCGACGGCGCCGGGCCCCTGCGCTTCCTGTGGCGCATCCTGGTGCCCATGAGCCTGAACACCATCGGCGCGCTGGCCGTCATCCAGTTCGTGTACGTGTGGGACCAGTACCTCTGGCCCCGCGTCATCATCCGGCGCGAAGAGCTGCAGGTGGTGCAGGTGGGGCTCAACCTCATCATCGGCACGGGCGAGGGCGTGCAGTGGGGTTACGTCATGGCCGGCGCGCTGCTCACCATCGTGCCGCCCCTGATCGTCTTCATGCTGCTGCAGGAGCAGTTCATGCGGGGCTTCGCGCTGTCGCAGAGCAAGTAAGCCACCGGCTCGCGAGGCTAGCTACTCACGACCGGGAAGCGACGCGAGGCAGTGCCCGGACTCCGGCTGCTGACGATCGCTAAGCGTCACGGCGACGGATGCGCCGACGAGAGTGGCTAAGCTAGGTCGAAAAGGAGCCCGACCTTGGCCTTCACCGAAGACGAGCAACGCCTCCTGCGAGCCGCTGCCGAGCGGTCGGGTGGCGACCTAGACGCGCTCAACGCCGCCATGAGACAGTTATCGGACCGGCGTAACAACACCCCGCTCGACGACTTCGCGGGCCTTTCGCCCAACGAGATGACCGCCTTCTTGTATCGGCCGTTCGACTCCCCCGAGCTCATCGAGCTGCCCGAGGTTCTGAGCCTCGAGCCAGCGGCGCCGATCCTCGATCTTCTGCTGCCGCTGTTGGACGAGTTGCGCCAGGGCCCCTTGAAGCTCACGGCGAAGGGCAACCTCCCCACCAAGCTCGTCAAGGAGCTGGCGGCCACCTACCGGCCGGGTCACGCCCCTTATGCCAAGTACGCCATGGAGCACGTGCATAACGAGGAGAGCTTCCAGAACCTCCACGTGGCGCGGGTGGTGGCGGAACTGGCGGGCCTCATCTACAAGCGGCACGGCAAGCTACACCTCACGAATAAGGCTGAAGGTCTGTTGCGGAAGCATGGCGCCCCTGGCCTCTATCCGTTGTTGCTAAGTACCTTCGCCGGCAAGTTCAACTGGGCCTACTCGGACGGTTACGACGAGCTGCCGATCGTTCAGCAGTCTTGGGCGTTCACCTGCTATCTGCTGCAACGCTTCGGCCCGCAGGAGCGCACTGCGGAGTTCTACGCGGAGCGCTTCATAATGGCGTTCCCGCCGGTGGTGGAGGGCGTGGCGCACTCCATCTACCGCCAGCCAGAAGACACCGCCAAGAGCTGCTACCAGGTCAGGGCGCTGGAGCGCTTCCTCGGCTTCCTGGGCCTGGCCGACTTCACCTGGCAGAAGCAGGAGCAAGGCCCATCCCTTGCTAGCATCCGGCCCACACCCTTGCTCATGGACGCGGTGAGGCTCCAGGTGAGGTGAGGCACCCGACCCCCTAGTGGGCCGATTCATCGGCATACTTAGCCCGGAGGCTCAGATGCCACGACCCCCGAAAGTCATAGCCCTCGTCAGCATCCACGGCCTGATCCGTGCGCACGACCTCGAGCTGGGACGCAACGCCGACACGGGCGGGCAAACGAAGTACGTCGTGGAGCTGACCGAGGAGCTGGGAGGGTGCGAGGGCGTCGAGCGCGTGGACCTCCTGACGCGCCTCATAGACGATCCGGACTACGACGATGACTACGCCCAACCTTCCGAGACCATAGGACCCAACGCCCGCATAGTCCGGCTGGAGTGCGGCCCCGCCGGTTACGTGCGCAAGGAGCTCCTCTACCCGCACCTGGACGAGTACCTGCAGAACGCCATCCGCTTCTACGAGGAGAGCGGCCGCCCGCCCGACGTGGTGCACGGCCATTACGCCGACGGCGCCTACGTGGCCCAGCGGCTGGCCCAGCACTTCGGGGTGCCGTTCCTCTTCACGGGTCACTCGCTGGGGCGCAACAAGGCGCGCACGTTGCAGAGGGCCGGCATGGCTGAGGAGCAGATCCGCCAGCAGTACGCCATGGACGAGCGCATACGCATAGAGGAGGAGGCGCTGCGGGAGGCGGATCAGGTCATCGCCTCCACGGAATACGAGATCCAGACCGGGTACGAGCTCTACGATGCCCACAAGGCGGCCGACTACCGCGTGATGCCACCCGGCATAGACCTGGAGCGCTTCTACCCCTACTACTACGAGGACGACCCCAACTTCGATCGCAGCGAGGAGCAGAAGCAGGCGGCCCACCGCATGCGCCAGGAGATAGCCCGCTTCATCACGCAACCCGAGAAGCCCATCATCCTGGCCATCAGCCGGCCCGACCGCCGCAAGAACATCCCCAGCCTCATCGAGGCTTACGGCGCCGACCCGGAGCTGCAGTCGCTGGCCAACCTGGTCATCTTCGCGGGCGTGCGCAAGGACATCGAGGCCATGGACGACAACGAGCGCGAGGTGCTGACCGAGCTGCTGCTGCTGATGGACAAGCATGACCTGTACGGCAAGCTGGCGCTGCCCAAGAAGCACGACCCCGAGACGGACATCCCCGAGCTGTACCGCATAGCCGCTCACGGGCGCGGCGTGTTCATCAACCCGGCGCTGGTGGAGAACTTCGGCATTACCTTGATAGAAGCGGCGGCCTGCGGCCTGCCGATCGTTTCCACCAACTTCGGGGGGCCCAACGACATCGTGAGGAACTGCCGGAACGGCATCCTCGTGGACTCCAACGACCAGGCCGAGGTCCGCGCCGCGCTGAAGAAGCTGCTGGTCGACCAGGAGCTGTGGCAGGCCAGCTCGCAGAACGGGGTGCTCGGGGCCCAGAAGCACTACTCGTGGTCGGCGCACTGCGCCGTGTACCGCGAGCTGTGAGCGGGCCCAGATGACCCCGCGGTGGCTCCTGATAAGCGACATCGACGGCACCCTGACGGGCGACGACGCCGCCTTGCGCACGCTGATGCAGCAGCTGCGGGAGAAGCGCCAGGCCATCGGCTTCGGCGTGGCCTCGGGGCGCTCGCCCGAGCTGGTGCGCGAGGCCGTGACCGAGTTCGGGCTCAACGAACCCGACTTGATGATCGCCAGCGTGGGCACGGAGATCCTTGGTCCCGATGGGATCGGGGAGCGCTACCGCGCCCACATCGACGTGGCCTGGGACCGCGCGGCGGTGATGACTGCCCTCGATGGGTTACCGGACGTAGAACCTCAGGGGCCGGAGGGCCAGCGGCCCTTCAAGGTCAGCTTCAACGCCCCCTTATCGGCCGTGACCGCCGCGCGGGAAGTGCTCGAGCGAGCGGGTCTGAAGGTCAAGCTGCTCCACTCGCACGGCGCCTTCCTGGACGTGCTGCCGGCCAAGGCGTCGAAGGGTGAGGCCGTGCGCTTCGTGGCCCAGGCCCTGGAAATTCCCCTGACGCAGGTGGTGGTGGCCGGAGATTCGGGCAACGACGCCGACATGCTGACCTGCGGGGCCAGGGCGGTGGTGGTGGGCAACCACGATCCCGAGTTGCTCCCGGTGCTGGCCGGCACCGACGTCTACCGGGCGCGTGGCCACCATGCGGCGGGGGTGCTGGAAGGGCTCGAACATTTCGGGGCGTTGTGAGGGGGCCGACGTGTCGACGTTTCTCTGTTTCTTCGACATGTTCAGCGGATATTTACGCGGAGTGTACACGTTGGTGAAACGTGTAGACGTTCTGCGATTCCATCGACACGTTGGGCGGCCATGTACGAACCGTGTACCTGTTCCCTGAAGCAGGCTGTTCCTACGACCTTCGCTCCTGCGCCTGCACTCGCAGCCGCCAGGCGAACCAGGCGATGATGCCCGCGCCCAGCACGGCCCACAGCACGAACTCGAACTGGTCCAGGGCGTCTATGACCAGCGACCAGCGCTCGCCCAGGAACCAGCCGGCGTAGAGCAGCGCGGCGTTCCAGATGACGGTGCCCAGCAGGGTGTAGAGCGCGAAGCTGGCGAAGGGCATGCGCGCCACGCCGGCGGGCAGGGAGATGAGGCTGCGCGCCCCGGGCACGAAGCGGCCCCAGAACACCACCTTGCCGTCGTGCTTCTGGAAGAACTCCAGAGCCTGGTCGTAGTCGGATTCTCGCAGCAGCACGAAGCGGCCGTAGCGCCCGATGAAGGCGCGCACCCTCTCCTCGCCCAACTGGTGACCCAGCCAGTAGAAGAACGTGGTGCCCACGAAGCTGCCTGCTGTGGTGGCCAGCAGCACCCAGTACCACTGCAGCCGCCCCTCGGCGGCCAAGAAGCCGGCGAAAGGCAGGATGAACTCGGACGGAAGGGGCGGCAGCAGGTTCTCCAGCAGAGACAACGCCGCCAGGCCGCCGTAACCCACGGTCTCCACCAAGTTCAGGAGCAACTCCTTGATACCGTCCAGAAGGGACATCACGAGGCAACATTACAGCGCTACGAGGTGCGCGCTTGGTCTTGCGCACACCTCGTAGCAGCGGCCCGACTTCCACTCCTCGCATGCGGGAGAGGGTGGCGATTCCCGTAGGGAACTATGCGCCCGCTGGCATGACGGCGGTCTTACAGGACGCGCCCCGGTGGAGGGGTTACCCCCGCTTACCCCGCAGCCAGTCGCCTACGTTGCCCAGCCAGCTGTCCTTGCCGCTGCGGCGCTCCGCGCGGTCGGCGGACTTGGCCAGCCACAGGCCGGCGTTTATGCCCACGTAGCGCAGCGGCTCGGGCTCCCAGTCGCGCCAGGCGTGGTTGACCCAGCCGAGGTGCGTGAGCTCCGTGTCGCGGCCCAGCATCAGGTCGGCCAGCGTGCGGCCCGCCAAGTTGGAGGCCGCCACCCCCTCGCCCACGTAGCCGCCCGCGAAGCCGAGACCCGTCTTGGGTGAATAGGTGACGG
Source organism: uncultured bacterium (assembly GCA_964467885.1). Taxonomy (GTDB): domain Bacteria; phylum Deinococcota; class Deinococci; order Deinococcales; family Trueperaceae; genus JAAYYF01. The sequence goes on from CAYXUE010000018.1 coordinate 7,072, forward strand.
AGGGTCGCCAGTCGCGCGACACCCCCAGCGGACCGCCCCAGCGGTGGGTCACCTCGGCACTCTCCACGGCGGGGAAGAAGTCGCGCAGCACACGTACCAAGTCCATGTGCACCGCGTCGTTGTTGTCGAACTGGTCCGCCACCCCGGAGCGCCAGTGGTAGGGCGCGCCGCGCCCGCCGAAGGCCAGCCGGCCGTCGTGCGTGCGCTGGCCGTAGATGAGGGAGGGGCTGTAGTCCGCGAAGGTGGGGCGGTCGTGCAGCCCGAGTTCCGCCCAGACCTCCTCCGGCAGGGGCTCGGTGGCGATCATGTGCGAGTAGAGCGGCGCTATCTTGCGCCGCACATTGCCGAACTGCGGCGTGTAGGCTTCGGTGGCCCGGATGACGTGGCGGGCGGTGACCAGGCCGCGGTCCGTGCGCACGGCGCCCGGCGCGAACGAGTCGACGGTCGTGCTCTCGTAGATGCGCACCCCGCGCCGCTCGCACGCGTCGGCCAGGCCGGTGGCCAACGCTGCCGGCTGCAGGGAGGCCGCGTGGGGCGAGTAGGTGCCGCCTATCACCCCGTCCGCGCCGACCATCTCCGAGGCCTCGTCCGCGTCCAGGAAGCGCATGTCCTCCTCGCTGAAGCCGAACGAGCGGTACTCCTCCGCCTCCTCGCGGGCCCGTGCCAGGTGCAGCGGGTTGCGCGCCACCAGGATGCGGCCGCCCCGCTGGTAGTGGCAGGCTATGTCCTCGGCGGCCGTCACGCGGCCCACCTCGGCCACGGCGCCGTTCAGCGCGCGCTCGAACTCCGCGCCGCGCTGGGGGCCGAAGTCCTTCACCAGCATGGTGAGGCCCAGCGGGTAGGCGGCATGGCACCAGCCGCCGTTGCGGCCGGAGGCGCCGTAGCCCACGTGCTGGCGCTCGAGCACGGCAATGTGAAGGGTGGGCTCGAGCCCGGCCAGGTAGTAGGCGGTCCACAGCCCCGTGAAGCCGGCGCCGATGATGGCCACGTCCACCTGCCGGTCGCCTGGCAGCGGCGCGCGCTTGGGGCGCAGATCCAGTCCGTCCCACCACAGGGGAGTCAGCTTGGCGTTGGTCAGCGGCATGAGTTCTGCCTTGAATAGTACTACCGCCAGGCGCACCGCACGACGCGGCTCCCCCTGGAGGTGCCAGGAGCGCCGCGCTGGACGCTACCGCCCCGACGCAAGGCCCTGGTTATCATCCTCGGCGTGAACCCCAGGATCAACTTCATCACGCTCGCTACGGCCGACATGGGGGCCTCCCGTCGGTTCTACGTCGATGGCCTTGGCTGGCAGCCCGTTTTCGAGGCGCCGGGCAAGGTCGTGTTCTTGCAGGTGTCTCCCACGCTCGTCCTCTCCTTGTGGTACGAGGCGGAGTTCGAGGCCGAGGTGGGCCCCGTGCGGCGCGGCAGCGGCCATCCGCCGCTGACCCTGGCGCACAACGTGCCAACGCCCGCCGAGGTGGACGCGGTGCTGGCCGCCGCTGAGTCCGCCGGTGCCACGGTGCTGCACCCCGCCGCCGAACGCGAGTGGGGCGGCTACTCCGGTTACTTCACCGACCCCAGCGGCTTCGTGTGGGAGGTGGCCCACAACCCCGGTCCGGTGGGCGAGCTGCTCATGGAGTCCGAGGCCGCCGCCGGGCCCTCCACCATCCAGGTCATCCGCTCGCGCCGCTCGGTGGGGCAGGCGTTCCTGGTAGACGGGCCGGAGCTGGACCACGACGAGGTCGTGGCCGCCGTGGAGTCGGCCCGCTGGGCGCCCAACCACAAACGCACCGAGCCGTGGCGCTTCTACCGCCTGGACGAGGAACGCAAGCTGCGCCTGGCGCAGCTATGGTCCGAGCAGATGGAGCGCGACGGCAGTTCGCCCGAGAGGGTGGAAGCCAAGGGTCGCGAGTGGGCCGAAGTGCCCGGGGTGGTGATAGTCACCTGCACCAGCCGCGAGGAGGCGGACGAGCTCATGCGGCTGGAGGATTACGCCGCCACGGCCGCTGCCGTGCAGAACATGTGCCTGCACCTCTGGTCCAAGGGCATAGCCACCAAGTGGTCCACGGCCGGGGTGGACGCGCACGAGGGCTTCTGGCCGCTGCTGGGCCACGCGGAGAAGCCGGCCGACACGCGCCTGGTGGCCTTCATCTTCTACGGTCTGGCGGACACCATGCCGCGCCCTCACCGCAAGCTGGAAGTGTCGGACGTACTGGTTGACTTCAGGCAGGGCGACTGAGGCTCGGCCCGAACGCTACAGCTCCTTCGGTCGCCTGCGGTTCCGCGCGTGCGGCCCGCGGCGACCGACCGGCTGCTCCCGCGCTGACAGCGCGGGAGTTCCTCATGCGGCCGGTGCGCGGTTGGAGAGCCGACCGAGGAACTCCAGGGAGCGCTGCACCACCAGGTCGGTGGCCTCCGGGTCGTAACCCTCGCGCGACGAGTCGGTGAAGAGGTGAGCGCCCGTCTCGTACTCGAAGAGGTCGCCGTGGGCGGACTGCGCCAGCTTGTGCACCTCCGCCGGGTCCTCGTACGGGTCGTCCCGCGTGATGTGGATCAGCAGCGGCACGCCGCTGGGCCACTGGTCGCCGAAGTAGCCCAGGGGCACGATGCCGTGCAGGAAGAGGGCGCCCCGCGCACCTGCTCGCTGCTGCACGAGCTTCATGGCAGGCGCCACGCCCATGGAGAAGCCGGCGTACACGACTTCGGGCGCCAGGCCCCGCGCGCAGGCCATGCCCGCCTCGGCGATCTGGTCGTCGCCCACCAGGCGGGCGTGCTCCATGCCCGCCTCGATGCTGTGGAAGACCCGGCCGCCGAAGAGGTCGGGCACCTCCACCTTGTGACCAGCTCGCCTGAGCCGCTCGGCGAAAGCCTTCACGCCGTCCGTCAGGCCCATCACGTGATGGAAAAGCAGAACGTGTGCCACCGGATGCTCCTCACTCTCTTCAGGACTTCCTTCAAGTCTGAACCACGTCGCCTAAGTTCAGCGTGCGTGTTGCCACGGCCTGCACCAGCCGGCGGTCGTGCGAGGCCATGAGGATGCTGCCCGGGAAGCTCACGAGGAGTTCCTCGAGGGCTTCCACCATGCGTATGTCCAGGTGGTTGGTGGGCTCGTCCAACACGAGCAAGGGTGCGCGAGTGACGGAGAGGCGGGCGAGCGCCAGGCGCGTACGCTGACCGCCGGAGAGGTCGGCCACGCGGAAGCTCGGGTCGTTGGGGAGGCCCAGCCGCGCGAGCAGGTGGTAGGCGTCCTGCCGGCGGATGACAGGCTGAGCGTCCCTGATGGCGTCCTCCAGGGTGGCGAAGGCGTCCAGCTCCTGGCCGTGCTGGCTCACGTGGAAGGTCGTGAGGGAGGCGCTCTGCACCACCCGCCCGCGCTCCGGCTGGAGGGTTCCTAAGGCACAGTCGATGAGGCTGCTCTTGCCGCTGCCGTTGGGTCCAGTCAGCGCCAGCTTCTCGCCCCGGCGTAGCAGCAGGTCCAAGTCCCGCACCAGCAACCGCCCCCCGCGGCGCAGTGTCACGTTCTCGAAGCGCAGCACCTCACCCGGGCCGGCCGGCACCGCCGGCAGGGGGATGGCGGCCAGACCCGCCTCCTCGAACGGCGCAGGCGTGACTTCCAGTTGCTCGATGCGCTTCTCCAGCGCCTTGGCCCGCCGCGCCATGGTGCGCGAGACGCTCTCGGCCTTGTTCTTGGCCAGGATCAGCGCCTGGTTACCGGCCCGTTTATGGTTGAACCTCCCGGCGCTGCGGCTCACGGAGCCGAGCCTGGCGGCCTCCAGCTCCAGCTGGCGCTTCTGCCTGGCCTGGGCGTCGTGCTGCCGTTGCTGCGAGGCCTGCGCCACGGCCTTGAGTTCCCTTGCCTGGGTGTAGTTGCCGGGCCACACGGTGAGTTCGCCGCGCTCCAGCTCCGCCACGCTGGTGACGCTGGCGTCCAGGAACGCACGGTCGTGCGACACCAGCAGCACGGTCGCGGGGCTCTCGCGCACCCAGCGCTCGAGCCAGGCCAGCCCGTCCGCGTCCAGGTGGTTGGTGGGCTCGTCCAGCAGCACCACGTCGCCCGGTGCCAGTAGTTGGCGCGCCAGGAGCACCCGCCGCTGCTGACCGCCCGACAGGTTGGCCACCGGGCGCTGGGGGTCTACGCCGAGGCCCACGAGGGTGGCCTCCGCCTGCGCCTCGAACTCGTAGCCGCCAAGCGCTCGGAAACGCTCCTCGGCGTCGCCGAAGCGCGACAGGTTCTCCGCGCTGGGCTCCGCCAGGGCGGCCTCCGCCCGAGCCAGCTCGTCTCGAGCCGCCTTCAGCGCGGCGGGAACCGCCTGTTCCAGGGCGGTCCGGCCCTGCGCCTCCGTATGCTGCTCGAGGAGCGACACCACGCCGTCCACATGGACCGCGCCGGCGTCGGGGCGCTCCAGCCCAGCGATCAGGCGCAGCAGGGTGCTCTTGCCGCAGCCGTTGGCGCCGATGAGAGCTACCTTCTCGCCGTGGCCCACTAGTAGATCCAGGTTCTCGAATAGGGTGTTACCGCCGTAACGCTTGGTTACGGCCTGAAGCCTAAGACTCACGCTGACCTCCTGCTTAGGAGTCGGAACTAGTACCTTGGTTCGGTCTGGTTCGTCAGCGGGCGTTGCGCACTCGGTCCTGGCCTCTCACTAGACTTGCGACTCCCACCTGGTCAGCCGGGTGGGTGAGCGGAGTATAGCAACCGCGTGGGTGAGCGGGGCGTGCCCACGGTTGAGGCGGCGCCGGGGTTCTAGCTTCCGTATCATCCGGTTAGAGTCCAGCTGAGGCCCTTCCCCCTACCTAGGAGCAGTCGATGAGCGCTACAGATCCCCGCATGCCCTACCCTTCGAGTCGCCCCCTGGTGTTCGGGCGCAACGTGGTCGCAACCTCGCAACCTCTAGCGGCGGAGGCGGGCCTGCAGATGCTCCGCAAAGGCGGCAACGCCGTGGACGCCGCGCTGGCCGCCGCCATCTGCCTCACGGTGGTGGAACCCACCGGCACCGGCATCGGTTCCGACCTGTTCGCCATCCTGTGGGACGGCAAGGAGCTGCACGGCCTCAACGCCAGCGGCCGCTCACCGGCAGCGCTGAGCCCCGAGCGGTTCGCAGGCCAGAAGGAGATGCCCAAGTACGGCTGGGACGCCGTGACCGTGCCGGGCGCCGTGTCGGGCTGGGTGGAGCTTTCGCACAAGTTCGGAGCCCTGCCGTTCGAGCAACTCTTCGAGCCGGCGGTGCGCTACGCCGAGGAGGGCTTCCACGTCACGCCCCTCACGGCTCAGGGCTGGGCCCGCTCCGCGGAGCTGCACGGGCACCGCGAGGAGTTCGCCCGGCACTTCCTGCCGGAAGGGCGGGCGCCGCGAGCGGGCGAGCTGTTCCGCTCAGCCGATCAGGCCAAGACCCTGGCCGCCATCGCCGGCACCAAGGGCGAGGCGTTCTACCGCGGGGCCCTCGCCACGCGCATGGTCGAGGAGGCGGCCAAGGCGGGCGGCCTCCTCACGGAGGAGGACCTGGCCAACCACACCCTTGATTGGGTGGGCACCATCGCCGCCACCTTCGGCGAGGCCGAGCTGCACGAGATCCCGCCCAACGGACAGGGCATCGCGGCGCTGATGGCGCTGGGTATGTTGCGGGGGCTGGACCTGGGCTCCATGGACCCGGACGGGCCGCAGGCCATGCACCTGCAGATAGAGGCCATGAAGCTGGCGTTCGCGGACACCTACCGCTACGTGGCGGACCGGGCCGCCATGCTCACCAACGTGGAGGATCTGCTGAGCTCCGACTACCTCACGCGCCGCAGCAAGCTCATCAGCTTCGCGGAGGCGCGCGACCCCAAGCACGGCCTGCCGCACGAGCGGGGCACGGTGTACCTGACCACCGCGGATGCGGAGGGGCGCATGGTGTCGCTCATACAGTCCAACTACATGGGCTTCGGCTCCGGCGTGGTGATCCCCGGCACCGGCATCGCCATGCAGAACCGCGGCGCCGGCTTCGTGCTGGAAGCGGGGCACCCCAACGTGGTGGCCGGCGGCAAGCGGCCCTTCCACACGATCATCCCCGCCTTCCTCATGAGCAGCGGCGCGCCGCTAGCCAGCTACGGCGTGATGGGCGGCGACATGCAGGCGCAGGGGCACCTGCAGATGGCGCTGCGGCTGCTGGTGTGGGGGCAGAACCCGCAGGCGGCCAGCGACGCGCCGCGCTGGAAGGTCACGGGCGGCCTCGGCGTAGCCGTGGAGAAGGGGGTGCCGGCCGAGACCGTGGAAGCGCTGCGGCGCCTGGGGCATCAGGTCACCGTGGCGGACGACAGCGGTCCCTTCGGCGGCGCGCAGCTGATAGTCCGCACCCAGGACGGCGGCTACGTGGCCGGCTCGGACCACCGCAAGGACGGGCAGGCCGTTGCGTTCTAGCGTGTTCGCTCTCACCGTATCCGCTCTGCTCGCCTTCGTCGTGGGGCCGAGCTGGTCGTGGGCGCAGCCAGGGGATACGCCGGCCGCGCCCCCGGCCCTGGAACGCGTGGAGCCCATCGCGCGGCTCCACGGCCCCGTGCCCCTCATGCGCGTGGTGGACGGCGACACGATCGTGGTGGAGTCGAACATAGGCCCGCGCACGGTGCGCCTCATCGGCATCGATGCCCCCGAACTGGAATCCGGTGAGCGGAGTGGGCGCGAGGCGCAGGCGCACCTGGCCAGGTTGCTGGAGCCTGGCGAGTTGCTCTGGCTCGAGTTCGACCTGGGGCTGGAGGACATCTACGGCCGCCTGCTGGCGTACGTGTACGTGCCGGACGCTGACGGGCTGTGGCAGTACGCGGGCGTGCCACTCACGCAGGTGAACCTGGCCATGGTGGATGCGGGCTGGGCGCGACCTCTGACCGTCGAGCCGAACCGGACCTACGCCGACCTGTACATGGCCCTGGCCGAACGCGCCTTGGCCGCGGAGCGGGGCATCTGGGCGCCAGCTCACGCTTCCGGAGCGGGGGACGCCACCGACGGGGCGCCGGAGGGCCAGAAGGCGGCCGCTGCCCCCATCAGGCTGCACTGCGGCCTACTGAACCCCACGGCCGACAACGACGTGGGCGAGTGGGTGTCCGTCATGCTGGACGAGCCTTACGACACGCGCGGCTACTACCTCTTCGACATGGGGTCGGGCGCCATCTTCCGGCTGCCCGCCGGGGTGCAGCCCGCGGGCGAGCTGATCATCCCCAACCCCGGGCAGGGGGTGTGGAACAACTCCGGCGACGTGGTCTACCTAATGCGCGGCGGTGAAGTGATGGACAGCTGGGCCTACGAGGGCCACGAAGCGCGCTCCGGCGAGATCGTGTGCCGCGACTGAGGGCTGGGATATCCGGCGGGCGCCAGGCGGCCCGCCCGGCCTAGACTCGCTCCATGGACAAGATCGTGCTGTGCGACCTGGACGGAACCCTCTCGGACGCCGAGCACCGTGTGCACCACGTTCGGGGCAGGCGGCGTGACTACGAGTCGTTCTTCGCCGCCGCCGGGAAGGACGCGCCCGTCGAGCCGGTGATAACCCTGGTGCGTGCGCTCGCCGCGCAGGGCCACCAGATCCACATCGTCAGCGGCCGGCGCGACGACACCCGCGCTGCCACGGAACGGTGGCTGGAGGAGCACGGTGTGCCCTACCACCGCTTGCTGCTGCGCCCGTACGATGACCGCACGCCCGATCACATCCTCAAGAGGCGCTGGTTCGATGCCGACTACCGCGGCAAGGACGTGCTGCTGGCCCTGGAAGACCGCTCGCGCGTGGTTTCCATGTACCGTGAGTTGGGCGTAACCTGCCTGCAGGTGGCCGAGGGAGATTTCTGAGGCACCTTCACGGGCACGCAAGGAGCACATGTGAAGCTACTAGTGATAGGGGGCACCCAGTTCATCGGCAAGCACTTCGTGAGCCAGGCGCTGGAGCGGGGCCACGAGATCACGCTCTTCAACCGCGGCTCGCGGCCGGCGCCTGACGGTGTGGAGTCCATCAAGGGCGACCGCAACGAGGACCTGGCCCTACTGTCGGCCAGGGAGTGGGACGCCGTGGTGGACACCAGCGCTTACATCCCGCGCCAGGTGCGGGAGGCGGCGCGGCTGCTGGAACCGAACGTGCAGCGCTACCTGTTCATCTCCACCGTCAGCGTCTACGCCGACACCAGCGTGCCTTACGTGAACGAAGAGAGCGAACTCCTGCGGCTGGAGGACCCCACCACCGAGGAGGTGTCGGGCGCCACCTACGGCGGCCTCAAGGTCCTCTGCGAGGAGGAACTGGCGACCGTGTACCCGGCGGAGCGCACCTTCGTGCCGCGCCCCTGCATCGTGGTCGGTCCGGACGACCCCACCGACCGGTTCACCTACTGGCCAGTGCGGGTGAACCTGGGTGGCGCGGTGCTGGCGCCGCGCGGGCCGGAACTGCCGCTGCAGTGGATAGACGTGCGGGACCTGGCCGCCTGGATGCTAAGGGGCCTGGAAACGGACCTCAGCGGCACCTACAACGCGGCCAGCATGGCCGACCGGTTCTCCCTCGGGGAGCTGCTCCGTGCGGCGAAGCGCGTGAGTGACTCCGACGCCGAACCCGTCTACATGGACGAGGAGTTCCTCCTGGATAGCGGCGTGCGGCCGTTCGCCGACCTGCCGTTCTGGCTGCCCGAGCCCGCCAGCAACATGTTCCGCATCGACGCCAGCAAGGCTAGCGAGGCCGGCCTGACCATCCGCGGCGTGGACGATACGGTGCGCGCCACCCTCGAGTGGCAGGCGGAGCGGGGCGACCCGGACCTGAAGGTGGGCATGAGCCTGGAGCGCGAGCGGGAACTGCTCAGCGCCTGGGTCACGCGCGGGGATGAGGACCGGCACGCCTGAATGAGCGAACCTAGGTTCAACAGCACCTTCCTCGTCGGTCTGCTCTTCGCCCTGGTGGCGGCGGCAGGCTTCGGCGCCTCCGGCCCACTGGCCAAAGGTCTCCTCAGCGCGGGCTGGAGCGCCAACGCGGCGGTCACCTGGCGCGTCAGCATCGGTGCGCTACTCATGCTGCCGTTCGGGCTCCTCGCGCTGCGGGGACGCTGGAGCACGCTGCGCGCCGGCTGGAAGCGCATAGTCATGTTCGGTTTCGTCTCCGTGGCCGTGGTGCAGCTGGGCTTCTTCCAGGCCATCCAGACGCTGCCGGTGGCTGTGGCGCTGCTCATCGAGTACCTGGGCGTGGTCATGGTGGTGGTGTGGCTCTGGCTCAAGCGGGGCGAGCGGCCCAGGCCGCTGACCTTCCTGGGCGCGGCGCTCTCCATCGTGGGCCTGATGTTCGTGCTCGACGTGTTCGGGGCGCTGGGTGTGGACCTGGTGGGCGCCCTGTGGGCGCTGCTGGCCGCCGTGGGGCTGGCCTCCTACTTCCTCATCTCGGCCGAGACGTCCGACGGCCTGCCTGGCCTGACGCTGGCCTCCACGGGCCTGCTGGTCGGCGCGGTGGTGCTGGCGCTGGCGGGCATGACGGGCATAGCCCCCCTGCACTGGAACACCCAGAGCGTGGAGTTGGCTGGGCGCATGGTGCCGTGGTGGGTCGACGTGGCGGCGCTGGGGCTGGTGGCCGCCGCGCTCTCCTACGCCACCGGCATTCAGGCCAGTCGCCGGCTGGGTTCCAAGCTAGCGTCGTTCATCGGGCTGTCCGAGGTCCTGCTGGCGGTCGTGTGGGCAGTGCTGCTGCTGGGCGAGATGCCGAGCGTCGTGCAACTGGTGGGCGGTGCGCTGATCCTGGGGGGCGTGGTGCTGGTGAAGCTGGACGAAGCGCCCGCCGAACCGGTGCCCCCGGCGGGAGTCGGCGTGGCTCTCGCGGTGGATGCGGCCGATGGTGGCAGGGTGCCCGTGTCGGCGGGCGAGCCCGAGGTGGAAGCGGCGACTACAGCGCGATCTGTTTAGCGGCGTACATGCGCTGGTCCGCTACGCGTACGAGCTCAGCGGCGCCGTGTCCGTCGGGGCCGTAGCTGGCCACGCCGATGTCGATGTGGGTGGGTCCCAAGCCCACGTCGATCTGCGCCACGGCCTGACGGATCCGCTCTGCTACCTTCAGCGCCTCCTCCGCCGGAGTTTCCACCAGCAGGGCCATGAACTCGTCGCCACCGTAGCGCGCCGCCGTGTCCACCACGCGGATGTGGGTCTGGATGGCGCTGGCCACACCCTTGAGCACGTTGTCGCCGAAATCGTGGCCCAGGGCGTCGTTGATGGCCTTGAACGACCGGAGGTCCATGTGCAGCACGCTGGGTCCTAGGCCGCCGCGGTCCGCCCGCCTCAGCTCGCCCGCCAAGGCGCCGTTGAAGGCGCGCCGGTTGGCTAGGCCCGTGAGCTCGTCCGTGAGCGCCGCCTTGGTTAGCAGGTCGCGGGTGTTCTGCCTATGCAGCAGACTGGCGAGGGGCGGCCCGAAGAGGGTGGCCAGTTGCCGGGTGTCCTCCCCGAACTCGCCTGCCTCGTTCAGGTTGTCGAGGTTCAGCACCGCCATGACCTGGCCGTCGCGGAGCACCGGCAGGCAGAGCGTGGCCTTGATCTGGTCGTACAGCATCGGCGCCGGGTCGAGGTCCTGCGAGATGTGTTCGTCCATGGAGTCCGCGTCCGCCCGGCACAGGATCCGCGGTGTGCCGCGCCGCCAGCCCTCGTCGTCCGCTCCGTACCAGGCGCGCGCTGCCTTCTCGGTCACCTCCTGCTGAGCCAGCTGCTCCAGGTCGAAGCCGATGGCGGCCTGGTAGCGGAAGGGGGCGTCGGGCTCCGTGCGGGTGAGGAGCGTGCCGCTGTCCGCGCCCGGTATGAGGCGCAACGCCGTCCGCAGCACACGCCCGTACATCTCCGACGTGCTGGTCTCCTCGGAGGCGCTGTTGAGTTCCAGCAGCTCCATGAAGAGCCGGTCGCGCCACTTGGCCTCCAGGAACGGCGCCGCCACGCTGGCCATCTCCGCCAGGACGGGGAACGTGAGGCTATGCGATCGCATCAGGGGCGAGAACCTGAGTACCAGCACTAGGCGGGCGGGCCGCTGCGCGGCGATGGGAACCGTGACGAACGTATCGGCGTGCGCCATGGGCGCCAGCGACTCCAGTCCCTGCCTCGCTACGCCAGCCACTTGGGCCACCGCGGCTGGGCTCAGATCCCACTGCCCGACGGAGGCCAGCGGCTTGAGTTGGCTCGAGGTGCTGAGGAGCAGCACGGCGGCCTCCGCCTCCATGTGCCGGCGCGCCACCTCCACCGCGCTGTACGCGGCGCTCTCCATGTCCGCGCCCGAGGTCATGGCCGCCCGCAGTTCGCGCACCACGCGGCGCATGCGCCGCACCGTCAGCGCGTCCACGTGGAAGGTGAGGTCCGCGGACAGGTGCTCGAGGGAGAAGCGCACGTGCTCGTCCAGAGGGGAGACACTGAGCACGTCCAGCAGGGCGTAAGGCGCCTCGTTCAACTCGACGTTCAGGCGCTGGTGGTGCGGCATGGTAGGTGCCGGCGGGTCCATGTCCAGACTGGCCCAGCTGATCTCCACCCGTACGGGGAGGAGGGCCTCAAGGCCGTCGGCCACGTGCTCGAGGAAGGCGTCAGGGCGGTCCGTGACCAGGAGCGCGCGCTCGGGCAGGCGCAGGATGGCGCCAGCGAGTCGCCACGTACCAGCCACGCTGTGCTGTTCGCGATCGGCTTCTAGCGGTGCCACAGCGCCTCCTTCCCGAGCAGCCGACGAGTTCCCGGGTCGCCCTCTGCGTCGGTTCCGACTCTACTGTTACTTTTCTTACGTGTAACTTATTCGGGCTGCCAGGCTATAACCTAGCGGTTACCCCGTGAACCGCCTCCACCCCTTCCTCCTCCAGTGCATCACAACGTCGCTCATGACCACCGCCTCCAGCATGATGCAGGTGATGGTGCCGCTGTACGCCGTCAGCCTGGGGCTGGGGCCGCAGTGGCTAGGCATACTCATCGCGCTACCTGGCGTCTTCCCCGTGCTGTTGGCCCTGCAGGCGGGTCGCATGGTGGACCGCGGCGGTCCGGGCCGCTGGCTCCTGATAGGCATGCTGGGCATGTGTCTGGCGCCGGGCGTGCTGGTGGTGTGGCCCGGCGTGGCTGCGCTGGTCATATCGCGCATGGTGGTGGGCGCCTTCGTGTTGTTCGTATCGCTCTCGGCCCAGTCGCTCACGGCGGTGGTGGACAACGGCCGCAGCCACCAGGCCAACTACGGTGCGTACGCCACCTGGCAGGCAGCGGGCCGCATGGTGGGCCCGGTGCTCTTCGGCGTGCTGCTTGACGGCTACGGCTTCCGGCTCACCTTCCTCGTCATCCTCATCATCCTCGCGGCGGGAGCGGGGCTGGCCTACCTGGTCTACCGTCGCACCGGGGACCTGCGTGCGGACGGCTCCACCGACGTGGTGGGCTCGGGCAAGGCGTTCAAGAGCATCGTCGGCAACGTGGGGTTCCAGGTGGCGGTGCTGGCCAGCGCCGGCATCTTCCTGGCGCTCACGGTGCGGGAGGCGTTCCTGCCCGTCATGCTGGAACAGATGGGCATGTCCGCCACGCTCATCGGCACGCTCGTCAGCATCGGCTCCCTCACCGCCGTACTCATCCGGCTGGTCATGGCGCCCGTGGTGCGGCTGCTGGGCGGCACGGGTCCCACCCTCATCTGGACAATGGCGTCGGTGGCCCTGGGCATCGGCCTGCTGGCCGTGGCCCAGAGCGTGACGGCCTTCGCCATCCTGGCGGTGGTGGTGGGCTTCGGCACCGGCATCGGCTTCCCCCTGAGCATCGTGGCGGTGGCCACCCACGTGCCGGTGCGGCAGCGCGGCATGGCTCTGGGGCTCAGGCTGTCCGCCAGCCACCTGATCGAGACCTTCGTGCCCGCCCTGGCCGGCATCCTGGTGGCCGTGACCAGCTTCGCGGTCGGCTTCGCCAGCGCCGGCGTCATCCTGGGCGTGTTCACGCTGATGTCGCTGAGGCGCATGCCGCGCTTCCTGGCCATGGAGAAGGAGGTGCAGGTGGCGGCCGCGTCCCCTGCCGCGACCGCCCCCTCCTCCGGGCCTGCGACTACCGCGGAGCCACGCGAGCAACCGGGCGAGGAACCGCGTGAGCCATAGAAGAGGGCGCCCCGATGGGCGCCCTGGCGGTACGTTGGCGGCTGTCCTCCGGGTTCAGGACCCAGCGAAGCTTACGTCGGCCACGGCGATGCTGGGCACCTTGGACATCCCGGCGTAACCAGCGATCCACTCCGCATCGTCCCCCACTTCATCCACCCGCTTCAGCAGGTCGAACAGGTTGAACGATATGGCGAAGTCGTCCACCGGCAGCTCCTCGCCGTCGATCAGCTCGAGGCCCATGGCCTGCACGCTGACGTCGCCCGTGATGGGGTTGGCGCCGGCGTGCACGCCCATCAGGTCCGTCACGAGGATGCCCTCGCGCTGGGTGATGCCGCTGCCGGGCAGCACCAGCAGGTTGCTGGGCGCCACGCCCAGCGTGCCCTTGTAGCCGCGGTGGGCGTGGCCGGTATTGGCCTGCCCGGTGCGTGCGGCGGTGTCGGAGTTATGCAGGAAGGAGCGCAGCACGCCCTCCTCCACGATCGTGAGGCGTTGCGCCGGGGTGCCTTCAGCGTCGAACGGCCGGCTACCCAGGCCCTCCGGCAGGGTGGGGTCGTCGACGATGGTCAGCAGTTCGGAGGCGATCTTCTCGCCCAGCTTGCCCTGCAGGCGGCTGCGGCCCTCGGCCAGCGTCTTGCCCGAGACGGCGTAGGTGACCAGCATGAGCAGGGTGCTCACCACGTCGGGTTCCAGGATGGCGCGCCGGCGGCCCGTCTTGAGCGGCTTGGCGCCCAGGTGACGGCCGAGCTTGCGCAGCGACTCCTGCGCGGTGCGTCCCGGGTCCAGCTGGTGGAACTCGCGCTTGGCTTCGCTCTCGTACCCCTGCTTCACGCTCTCGCCCTCGCGCATGACCAGCGCGGAGAACAGCGTGGCGTAGCCCACGTTGTAGGCACCGTCCACGCCCTTGGTGGAGCCGATCTCCACTTCCGTGCGGCGCTCGCTGTAGCCGGCGTACTGCACCGTCTGCACGCGCGGGTCGGCGGCCACCTCGCGCTCGAGCCTGATGGTGGTGTCCTTCTTCTCCTGCAGGGAGCCGGAGAGGCCCTCGTCCACCAGCTCGTGGCGGCCGAGTGCGCTACCGGCCGGCAGGGTGGCGTTGCCATCCTCCTGCAACTCGGCGTTGCCGATCGCCTCGTCGAGCGTCCAGCTGAGAGCCTCCTCCGTGAGCTCTTCGGTGTAGGCGTAGCCCACGCGGCCCTCGGTCACCACACGCAGGCCGATGCCGCCGCCGCTGGACATGTTCACGTCCGAGGTGGCGCCGTTCTGCGCCTGGATCATCAGGTTGTTCTGGCTGGTGGCCAGGGCCTCGAGGTCCACGCCGCGCTTGGCGGCTTCGGCCAGTAGCCACTTCTTGGCTTCGGTTACTTTCACGCTGCGCCTCCGGTTATGCGGCTACGGGTCATACTTCGCCCCCGACCACGATGTCGCTGACCAGCAGGTGGGGCTGCCCGACCTCCACCGGCAGCGAGCCCGACATGGAGCCGCACATGCCCGGCTCGTTGGCCTCGTCGTCCGAGACGGCCACTATCTTCTTGATGGAGTCCGGGCCCTTGCCCAGCAGCATGGCGCCGCGCACGGGCTCGGCGATCTGGCCATCCCGGATCATGTAGCCCTCCCGCACGGCGAAGTTGTACTCGCCGGAGCCGGGGCGCACCTGTCCTCCGCCCAGGGTCTTGGCGTAGAGGCCCAGCTCGATGCCTTCGAAGAGCTTCTCCTTGGGTGTGTCGCCGGCCGTCACGAAGGTGTTGCGCATGCGCGAGGTGGGAGCGAAGGTGTAGTCCTGGCGCCGCCCGGAGCCCGTGGGGCGGTAGCCGGTCTTGAGGGCGCCCCAGCGGTCCACCATGTAGCTCTCGAGCACACCCTTGTTGATGAGCACGGTGCGCTCGGTGGGCGCGGCCTCGTCGTCGAAGCGCGAGGAGCCCCAGCCGTGGGCGGTGGTGCCGTCGTCGACGTAGGTCACCACCGGGCTGGCGATCTGCTGGCCGATCATGCCGGTCAGCGCCGAGGCGTTGCGCGCCACGCCGGTCGTCTCCAGCAGGTGACCCAGGGCCTCGTGGAAGATGACGCCGCCGAAGCCGTTGCCCAGCACCACGGGCATGGTGCCGGCGGGCGCGGGCTTGGCGCGCAGGTTGGTTAGCGCCATCTCCGCCGCCACCTTGCCCACCTCGGCCGGCGGGTACTTGTCCAGCAGTTCGAGGCCCATGGAGAGGCCGGGGCCCGAGTAGCCCGTCTGCGTCTCGCTGCCGTCCGCGGCGATGGCCTGGCCTACCAGCCGGGTGCGGACCCGGCGGTCCTCCACGTAGGCGCCCTCGCTGTTGGCGATCCACACGTCCTGCTCCCACTCGTGCAGGGTGCCCTCCACCTGCTTGATGTGGGGCGAGACGCGCGCCCCGGCGTCCAGCTCGCGCAGGCGCTCCAGGCGCCAGCGCTTGTCGTGCGTCTCGAACGGCACCTTGGGGTCGTGGATGTTCGGGCCGCCGTCGAGCTTGCGCAGGTCGATGCCGCCGCGGCCCTCACTGTCGGGGCGCCCGGTGCCGTCGCCGCGCAGGCCGGCCAGGCTGGCCACGAGTTCGCCCAAGGCCGCGTCCGAGAGGTCGTTGGTGTAACCGTAGATGACGTCCTCGCCGAAGAAGAGGCGCACGCCGGCGCCGAACTGGATGCCGCTGCTTGCTTCCTCCACCCGGCCGTCGATGGTGCGCAGCGTGCGGCGGCGCCACCGCTCCACGTAGATCTCGGCGAAGTCGGCACCCGCCTTACGGCCCTGTTCCAACAGGGCGGTGTAGCTGTCTGTACTAAGCATGGAGTGATGCTAGCAGCCCAAGGACGGAGACGTTGTCACCTATTTCGGCGTTTGCCGATGATGGATGCGGCAGCCCGCCGGGCGCCCGCCGCCGTAGCATGAGGCATGCAGATCCGGCAGCCCGATGACCCCCGGAGGATCGCGGGGGTAGGTGTGCACGGTATCGACGACCTCACGGAGCTACTGAGGGGCGGCCGCAGCGTCGTGCTGAGCGGCGCCGGGCTCAGCACGGAGTCCGGCATCCCCGATTACCGGGGCGAGGACCGGTCGGCGCGCACGCCCATGAGCTACCAGCAGTTCGTGGGTGACACCGACATGCGGCGGCGCTACTGGGCCCGTAGCGCCATCGGCTGGCTGGCCATGGGCGCCCGCAAGCCCAACGCCGGTCATCGCGCCGTGGCTCGGCTGGAGCGCGCGGGCGTGGTGAACGGGGTCATAACGCAGAACGTCGACGGCCTGCACCAAGCCGCCGGCAGCGAAGTGGTGGTGGAGTTGCACGGTTCGCTGGCGCAGGTGGT
This sequence comes from uncultured bacterium, assembly GCA_964467885.1. Taxonomy (GTDB): domain Bacteria; phylum Deinococcota; class Deinococci; order Deinococcales; family Trueperaceae; genus JAAYYF01. The sequence goes on from CAYXUE010000018.1 coordinate 23,422, forward strand.
GTGCCTACGGTGCGGCCGCAAGGAGCGGCGCGACTCGCTGCAGATGCGCCTGGAGGGTCTCAATCCCGACCTGGTGCGCACCGGGGTGGAGATCCTCCCCGACGGCGATGCCGACCTGCCCGACTCGCTGGTGCAGGGCTTCACCGTGCCCACCTGCTTGCACTGCGGCGGTGTGCTGAAGGCCGACGTGGTCTTCTTCGGTGAGAACGTGCCGCGCGCCCGCGTGGAGCGCGCCTTCCAGCTCCTCGACGAGGCGGACTCGGTGCTGGTGCTGGGCTCCTCCCTGGCGGTGCGCTCCGGCTACCGCTTCGTGGTGGCAGCCAAGGAGGCCGGCAAGGGCGTGGCCATCGTCAACCGCGGGCCCACCCGCGGGGATGCGGACGCCGACGTGCGGGTCGAAGGCCGGCTGGGCGAGGTGCTGCCCGAGCTGGCGCGGCGCTTGGCGGGCTAGCGGGGCGGAACAGGACCCAGGCCGGGCTCCTCGAGGGTCCGGCCTGCACGCGTGGCTGCGGTGGCCGGACGCGGAGGCTCGCTGCGCCCTTACTCGTTGGCCTCTATACGCACCACGTGGGACACCACGGTCAGGTCACCGTCGTGCACGGGCGTAGCCCTGTCGCCGCGCGCGGCAAGCAGCGGTTCACCCTCGGGTGGCAGGCCGGGGGTGAAGTCGACGACCGTGAGGTCGAACGCCTGACCCGCCGGCAGCGCCAGGGTCAGTTCCAGGCCGCTGCACGAGCGACCGTGGCAGTAGAAGGAGTCGTACTGGCTCTGCGAGGGTGCCGGGTAGCTTATCGAGTTGCCGGTACCCGGCAGGTCGATGCTGCTGAGGCCCACCGAGCGCGGCACGTTCACCGCCATCATGTGCGCCTGGCGCGCCGAGTCGAGGCGCAGCGTCAGCAGCCTCTCGGTGCCCGTGGCGGCGTCCGTGATGACCTCCACACTGGGCGGCGGCAGGTCCAGCTGGGGCGCCTGGCCCGCGGCCAGCCGGCTACGGATGCCTCTGACGGTCAGGCTGTCGCCGGTGAAGCCGCCCGCTTGCGCCAGTGCCGGGGGCATGACGGCCACGTCGCTGATGCTGGCGGCCCAGCGGGCGCCCTGCACGTTGTCGTCCTGCACCTCCTGGACGTAGAAGAGACCCAAGTGCTGCGGTTTCTCCACGCTGTAGGTGGGTACGCGGGTGGACCACACCACGCCACCGACCAGAACGAGTAGCGCCAGCAGGAGCACCGCGCCGCGTGCGGCCCCACCCCCGGCTGGCACCGCCAGTAGCGGGGCGAGGGGGCTGACGGCCAGCGCCAGCAGCAGGGCCATGGCCAGGCTCAGTTCGAAACCGAGCCCGAGTTCCACCGTGTACACGAGGGTCACCATCATGTAGGCCGTTGCGAACAGGGTGACCATGCTGAGCAGCGCAGGCAGCCAGCCGATCGTGAGTCCGCGCCTGGCAGGCAGGCCCACCCCGAAGAGCGAGAGCAGGGCGTAGATCACCGTGGCCACCAGCGTGGGCAGCAGGGGCGCGATGCTGGTGCCCGGCAGCAGCAGCGCCGCAGCCAGCGAGATGACGGACCACCAGAGCCACACAGCTGCCGCCATGCCCCAGAAGCCCGCGCGCCGTGCAGCCAGGGAGGCGAAGAGGAGGAAGCCGAGCGCGCCCGCTGCCCACACCGCCGTCCGTGTGGGGGCGGGGAAAGCCCACCACGGCTCGGGCGAGCCGGTGAGCCACCGGATGAGCTCCGCCGCGCCGTAACCGAGTCCGGCCGCCGCCGCTAGCCCTACGAGAGTGGTCAGCAGCGCCAGCAGCAGGCCGCCCGCGGTGATGGCACCTGCGCCAAGCAGGGACAGCACTATCAGCAGCCACAGCACCAGAGCCCCGCCCGCCAGCCACACAGCCCAGCCCGTGGGCGTGTGCACCACGGTGCCCGGGAAGACGTCCTGGTAGATGGCGTTGCCGGCGGGCATGGCCGAGAGGTCCGCGTTGCCGAAGGCGCGCACGGCGGCCAGCACGTTCTCGCCCTGGTGCTGGAAGGAATCCGGGCTCAGGTGCTGCAGGTCGTCGTTGGGCGTGTGGTAGCGCTGCACGTGCTCCACGTAGGCGAAGTTGATGCCCGGCACGTCGGCGTCCAAGTAGACGCTAAGGTCCGTGTCGTTGGGCAGCAGTCGGTAGACCTCGTAGAGCAGCGAGCTGGTCACGGGCCGCGGAGCCGCCTCCGCGTAGCGCTCGATGAGCCAGGCGTTGCCTGGGCTAGTCTGGAAGAGCAGGCTCTGGCCGCCCGTGCCGCGCGCCTCGTAGTTGGCGATGAGCCCCACCTCGTCCAGCCACGGGTGCTCAAGGAACGCCTCCGCGCCCGTGAGCCCCACCTCCTCGCCGTCGGTGATGACGAACAGCACGTCGTTCCGCAGCTGTTGCTCCCCGCGCAGCATGCGCGCCACCTCGACGATGGCGGCCACGGCCACCAGGTCGTCCGAGACGCCGGGCCCGGCGCCGACCGAGTCGTAGTGCGCGGAGAGCATCAGGGCGGGGCCGTCGCCCGATCCGGGCAGGCGGGCCAGCACGTTGGTCACGTTGGCGCAGGCGGCGTACTCCTCGCGGCAGCCCCAGGCGTTCTGCAGCTCGACCTCGTAACCGAGCGCCTCGAACTCGGCCACCACGCGCTGGCGCGCCTCCTCGCCGGCGGGCGTGTCGACCATGTGCGGCTGGCCGTCGCCGACCAGGCGCTCGAGTATCGGCATGGTGCGCTCCGCAGAGAAGAGACTCGCATCGGCTGTGGCGGGCAGGACAGGGGAGGGCGCCATGACGCTCCGCCCGACGTACAGACCCGCGGCGAGAACCAGTAGTCCGAGGAGGAGCGCGAGGGTGGGCGCGGGCCTGGCCGACAAGCGGCGTAGCGGTTCGTTCGGGTTGAGGTACATGAGGGCAGAGAACCTCCCGTGATGACGGCGCGCGCCTGCGGCGCGGCGCCGACCCTGTCGATCCGAGACGAAATCGATGTAGGCACAGTATAGGAAGAGCCGACTCACCGGCACCAACCCCCGTGGGCGGGGTGGCACAACGGCGGATCTGCCAGGCGGGACGGCGTTACGCCACGCGGTGGACCGCAGCGTTCAGCGCAGGGCGCTCCGCAGCGCCTGCTTCTGCGCGTACCGCTGGAACTGAGCCCACGACGTGAACTCGCGCAGCTCGCCCGTGCGGAGGTCCTGCGCACGGATCAGGTAGCGATCGCCGGTCACGGTGATGCGCAACACGATGAGCATGGTGGGCTCCGGGCGTTCCATTCCTGCAGCCTAGCGGCGGGGTGTTACGCCGCCGTTACAGCTGGCCGGCAGGGGCGGAACCGCTCCGCCCGGCCGTGGGAGTCAGGTGCTGCCCCGCCCCGACCTGCTGTGGGTCTCAGCTGCTGCCCGCGCCGCCCGGCCGTAGGGCTCAGGTGCTGCCCGCCGCACTGAGGAGGCGCAGCAGGTCGCCCCGGTGCGGCTCCGGCAGCTCGTCCGGTTCCAGGTGGGATACCAGCGTCCGGGCCCGCCTCCGCTGCGCCTCGGTTCCGTGCTCCGCTAGGCAGAGGGCCGCCGCTATCCGGGCCACGGGGTACTCCGTCATGGGCGCCTGCTCGAGTGTGGCGTCCAGCGCCCCGCTCAGTCGTTCGGCGTCGCCCCTATGAACGTAGATGCGCACCAGGCGCGTCCAGGCCAGAACGCGCAGCGTGGGATCGGCGCACCGTGCGTTTACCAGCATGTACTCCTCAGCGGCCTCAAGGCGCCCGAGTTCCAAGAGAAGACTGGCGAGATTGTTGCGCAGCACGTTGGCCCCGTCCACCTCTCCCAGGGATAGCGCCTCCTCGCCCATGGCTAGAGCCTCTTCGGTGCGGCCCAGGTCGCGGTAGCACTCCATCAGGTTGAGCGCCGCGTTCACGAACTGCTGGCGCGCGCCTGTGGCTCGTGCCCTCTGCACCGCCTCCTCGTGCACCACCAGCGCCGCCTCGTGCTGGCCCAGCCTGTCGAGGATGGCTCCCAGGCTGGCGAGCTGCGCCATGAGCGCCACGGGCAGGTCCTCCGAGCGCAGCGCCGTCACGTTGGCCTCCACGATCTCCTTCGCGCGCTCCACCTGGCCCAGGTGGTAGAGCGACTCCGCCAGCGTGGAGGAGGCGTTGAGCTCCAGCAGCCTGTCGCCGGCGCGGCGAGCGAGCTCGAGACCGCGCTGCGAGTCCTCACCCGCCTGAACCAGCCTGCCGGTGCGCATGTGCAGGCGGGCGCGGGTGACGAGCGCACCCGCCTGCAACTCGGGGGTGTGAGGGCCCCGCAGCGCCTCCTCCAGCGCCTCGGCGGCGAGCGTGAGCTCCCCCAGCTCCAGCAGGCAGTGGGCCACGCCTGCCTTCACGTGGGCCACGGCCGCGGGATCCAGCCCTGCCAGTTCAGTGTCCTCAGCGTTGGTGAGCCGGTTCAGCACGCCCTCCAGAAGGGAGCGCGACTCCTCCAGGAGACCCATCTCGGCCAGGTCGGCTGCCGCGCGCCCGACCGCGCGAGCGGCCCCCAGCTGATCGCCGGCTGCCAGCAGGTGCTCGCACAGCACGATCCAGCTCTCGGGGTCGAGGAGCTTGCGGCTCCCCGGCTCCAGCACCCGCGCCGCGCGGGAGTGCAGCAGCTTGCGCCGGCTGAGGGTCAGAGCACCGTAGACGGCCTGTCGGATCAGGTCGTGGCGGAACCGTTCGCCCTGGATCATCCCGCTACGTTCCAAGGTCTCCAGCGCATCCTGTTGCTCCCACTCGGAACTCTCCAGCAACTGCGCCAGGAGCGTCGGCGAGAAGCCGGTTCCGACCACCGCGGCGGCCTGCAGCGTGTGGACCTCCGGCTGGCTGAGCCGTTCCATGCGGCGCAGGATGACGTCCGAGATGGCGCTCGGCGCCTCCAGCTCGCTGTAATCGCGCGTGATGGCGTCGAGCTCGCTGTACCAGCCGCGGGTGTCCGCGGTCAGCGCGCCGTTCTCGAACAGGGCCTTGAGGGTCTCCAGCGCGAACATGACGTTGCCCGCTGTGTTGCCATGGAGCCAGCGGGTGAAGCGCTCCGGACCCTCCTCCGCGCCCATGAGGGAGGCCATCAGCTGCCTCAGCTGCTCCTCGTCGAGGGGCTCCAGTTCCACCAACTGCAGGTGCCCCGCGGATCGCAGCGCGGCCAGGGTGCGCTCCAGCGGCGGCGTGGTCTCGTAACGCCGGAAGGTGCCGAGGATCCTCATGGTCCCGTGGCTGGCCAGCAGGGTTAGTAGTTCCAGGGTGTCTTCGTCCGCCCACTGCAGGTCGTCGAGCGTAAGGTGGAAACGCCCCTTCACTGTCGCCGCGGCCGGTGAGCCGCTGTCTGCCCGCCCGTACGCGCTCTCCAGGCAGCGCCTCAGCGCTTCGAGTAGGCGGGTCCGGGCCGTGATGGGCTCGGCGGGCGCCACGGGACCGCCCGGTAGCGTCTCCGGAACGAGGCGGGCAAGATCCTCGCGGTAATCGCCCAGCAACGCCGGGTCCCAGCCGCCCCGCAGGGCCGCGCGCACTAGGTCGCAGACCGCCTGGAACGGCACGGACTGCAGGCCCTCAAGACAGCGGGCGCCTGCCGCGTCCGCCGCCACCTCCTCCAGCAGGCGCGACTTGCCCACCCCCGCCTCCCCGCTGAGGAGCACCACGGGCTTGCGGCTGGCGAGTAGGGTCTCCAACTGGGCCTCGCGCCCCACCAGGCGCGGCGGTCGCTGGATCTGCAGCGGGGGTGTGCGCGGGGTGCGGGGCGCAGCACCGGCGAGAGGCACCGCGCTGCGGACGGTACCGGCCAGTCGCTGGGTCTCCTCCAGCGGCTCGAGTTCCATCTCGTCGGCCAGTCGCCGCGCGAACAACTCGTAGGCGTCGAGCGCCTCCTGCCTCAGACCCGCCAGGTAGGCGTTGCGCATGTACGCCTGCAGGACCTCCTCCGCCAGGTCGTCGCTCGACAGTAGGGGCTCCAGCAGCGCCGCGGCGGCCGAGTGTTCCTTGCCGGTTTCCAGTTCCTCCGCGCGCCGCAAGGCGGCGCGCCGGTAGGTGTTGCGGAGGTTGTCGCGCTCGAGCTCGAGCCAGGCGCCGAAGCCCGCGTTGGCCTCGGCTGGACGTCCCGCCAGCAGGTCGCCACCGTACAGCTCCACCACCCGGTCCCACCGCTGCC
>CAYXUE010000018.1:29680-31549 GCA_964467885.1 uncultured bacterium
TTCGTGCGGTTGAGGAGCTGCCGCAGGTTCCTGCGGGCGGAGGTCTCGTCGGTGTCCGGCCAGAAGAGGAACGCCACCTGCTCGCGCGGCAGCCAGCAGTCGGCGTAGGCCAGGTAGGCCAGTAGAGCGCCCCGAAGGTCCAGCGGTAACCGCTGATCCTCCGCACCTTCGCCGAGGAGCCGCACGAACTCTGACACCTGTAGCTGCAGTCTACTAGCGGTCCGACCCTCCCGTGGGTCAGGCTCCTCGCCGCCCGAACTAAGCCTGGCACAGCTAGGCTGCGGCGGAACTAGCCACAGCGCGGACTGCTGCTCACCATCACGGGCAGCCCCTCCACGTAGAGCGTTCCCTGGGCTTCCAGGAGCGACAGGAAGGTAGCCTCATCGCCCCAGTCGCTGCGCAGCACGAGCACCGGCCCCAGTAGGCCTGACGCCATGGTCCAGCTGCCCTGGTCCTCCTCGGAGGAGGAGTTACTGCCGGTGGCGCCTCCGCCGGCCATGCCGTAGACGGAGACGCTGAAGTGCGACCGTGAGGCGTAGGCGTACGAGCCGTCGGCGCAGAGGTGCAGTTCGGTCGAGGAATCGTCGATCACTCCGCTGTTGCTGTCCGCTTCGCTGTGCGAGGAGGAGCGGTAGAGTTGCGCGCCAGCCAGTCGCCCGGCGGCGGTGGAGCCGCTCACTTCGGTCGGGGCGAAGAGAGCTGCGCTGGCGGCGACCTGCTCCACCAGGTTCGTCACCTCGCTCCGCTCTTGAGGCGCTCCGAGGCCCGCCACTATCAGCACGTTGTCGTGATCGCCAGCTACGCCCATCACGTAGAGAGCGAGGGTGCCGTTGGCCGAGTGCACGGTGAAGTTGGCCCGTGCTACGTTGCCGCGGATATCCGGTTCGCCCTGGGGGAGGAGGGTGGTCTCACCACTCTGGAACGAGCGTCCGAGCTGCGTAACCGCGCTCCGCAGGTCCATGTGAGACAGGGCTTCCACCGCCAGCAGACCCGGCCGAGTGTCCGAGACGATCATGAACATGTGCTCCTGCGGGTGGTAACCGGCGTAGTAGTCGGGTGGCACCGTGAAGGCCACGCCGGCGTCCGCCGAGCCTACGAGGCTGCCGGACTCGTAGCGCTGGCCGACCTGCGCGGTCCGCATGCCGGCGGGTGGGCCGGCGGACATGGCGGAGGGCAGCGCGGACTCCGGCGGCGTCGGCGGCGCTGTCGCGCCGCTGGGAGGCGCGGCGTCGGGTGCGCTCGGCTGGATGCCCGCCCCCCTCCGCGGAGGCGCTGCGCCCGCTGTTCCCGCAGGGGGCGCGCTCCCTGTCCGCAGGAAGAGGTACTCCCCGGCTGTGGCCGGGTCGGGCGCTCCGGTGAACGGATCCAGCTGGGCCATGATCATGTAGAGGTTCTGTCCCATGAGGTCCGCCTCGAAGTAGAGCGATTCCTGACCCGTCCAGATGACGCCGTAGACGCCCTGCGAGTCGAGATCACCCTCGAGCTCGTACCGTTGACCGTCCAGCACCAACTGCCCGACGAGGGAGGCGCCCGCAAGCTCCAGGGTGAGCGTTATCGGCCCGGAATTCGTGTGCAGCACGTAGGTGCCCGCGTAAGCCTCGGCGCTCTGCGCCGCCACCTGGGTCGGCCAGCAGAGCGCGGTCAGTAGGGCTGCTCCCAGGACGAACCTCGCGGTGCCACGCAACGGCGCCGCTGGGATCGCGAGATCGGTTCTCATGCTCAGCCTCCAAGCTCGCGCACGGGCGCGCGACGGGTGCCGGGCGGTCAGCGTAGGTCCACTTGGACCCGGCTGCCCGCTCCGGTTCGAGGCTAGGGGTTGGCACGTTACGTCCGCGTTACGCCTGACCTGGCTCCACTGGCGGCCCCCCA
>CAYXUE010000018.1:31649-32707 GCA_964467885.1 uncultured bacterium
TTGAGCCGGCTGCGGTGCCTCACTCGGACTCCCCCGAATCCGTTCTGGTTCCTCGGTCACTTACAGGTAAGTGACCGCCCTCTCTTTGACCCACATGACGCGGACGGCTCAGGGCGCCGGCGCTCGCCTGGCGCGTAGAACCGTTAGCGCGACGACAAACCGTTCGGCTTCTCGTCCACGGTCATGCCGATGCCTGCGGAAGGCTGGCTCCTGCCTGGAGCCAGGACTTCCGTTCTGCGTGCGAGCGCGGCAACGCTCGCCTCCGAACGCAGCTCGGGTGCGGGTCTGGCGATCCCGAACCCCTGCACGTGGCTCACGCCAAGTGCTGCTAGTTCCTCACATGCGATCGGATCCTCGATGCCTTCGGCCACCACGATCGGGTACCTGGCGGTCACCTCCGCGATGAAACGCCGCGCGGTCTCCTGGCTGATGCCCTCCGACTTCTGGCCCAGTACCGCGAGTATGACGGTGCGATCGACCTTCACCCCATCTATCGGAGCGTCGAAGCGCGTGCGGTTGGCCAGGTCGGCGGGGGTGACGTCGTCCAGGAGCACCACACCGCAGCGCTGGCGCAGATGGCGCAGCTTGTCCGCGATGGCGCTGCCGTCCGAGTAGAGCTGCTCGGTGAGCTCGATATGGATGCGGCTGCGTACGGTGGGGAGCATGCCTTCCAGTGTGGCCAGGGTGCCCGGCAGGAGGAGCTGAGCGGGGCTCAGGTTGACCGAGACGCGAGCCGTGGGGTTGGCCACCGCCGCGCGGCCGGCGCGGTCGAGAGAGAAGCGGGTGAACTCCTCCAGGCGGTTGGGAGTGAACCAGTAAGGCAGGATGTCGAGCGGACCCCTCACGGTGCCGTCCTGAAGCTGCCAACGAACCAGGGCTTCGGACCACCCTTCCCCTTCTGAGAGGGGTACGACCGGCTGGAAAAGGTGCCTGAGCTCTTCCAGGCGGGGTAGTTGAGGGCTGGTTATCTTGCGCATTCGGGGGAGATGCCTACCTTCGGTCCGTAAGTGGGGGTTGCCGGCGCCAGTGGCCTAGCCGACGTCCCACTCGTTGGGCTG
>CAYXUE010000018.1:32807-39141 GCA_964467885.1 uncultured bacterium
CGCCTAGGCAACATGCGAAGCGGCCACCCTGAACCTCCGGCGGGAACAGCCCGCACCTACCAGGGCCGCCGCGGCGCCGTCACGTACAGCTGAACGCCTGCCTACCCGGTCCGCATCCCTGCCTACTCCGAACGAACGGACCGGCCGTTACACGGCTATCCTTGGGCAGTGTGGCTACCTAGGCACGTAGAGGCCCTCGAACGCGCGACCCAACCGGTACTGCTGCTGGGTGGTGAGGAGTACGGCGCGCCGTACCTCATCGACTCCCTGCGCCAGCGGTCACGGGTGGCCTGGTTCGAGCTGGGCCGACGCACCCGCCACGACCCCATCGCGCAGGGTAACGAACTGGCGCGTGCCGTCAACGCCACGCTGCCTACGCCCCTCCTTGGCATGGCTCTGCCTTACCGCACGCAGCTGAGTACTCTCCGCCTGTACCGCACCGAGATCCTGCCGCTCAAGCTGGTCGTCACTAGCGACGCGGAAGCGAGCGGCCTGCTGGAGGACCTGCTCGACCTAGCTCACCACGGCTACTCGCTGATCATCGACCTTAGGGGCGAAACGGAGGCGCCGCCGGCCTTGGCGGTCCGCGCCTCCGTTCTTGGGCCCGACCAGCTGCGCCTGCAGCTGGAGGAAGCAGCCGACCTGTTCCCGCGCTCCATGTCAACCGCCGAGGTGGAGCACGTATGGCGCGAGTCGGCGGGCCGCTTCCAGCCCATCCTCGCCGCCGCCACGGCCGCCCTGGGGCTCGGGCCCATAGGGGTGCCGGCCGCCGCCGGCGAGCAGGTCTCCGAGCAGGACGCCGAACTGGTCGAGCCGGGCCTGGCGGTGCAGGCCCTAAGGCGCCAAGGGCAGCTGATAGAGGCTCTGGAGCTGGCGGTCATGGGCGCCCCTGAGCTGGTGCACGATCTCCTGCGCCACGCCGGTCCGCGCTACCAGGAGGAGGGCCTGCTGGAGCGGCTGCATCTGCTCCTCTCCGCCCTGCCGGAGGAGTACGCCCGCGCCGAGCGCGTGCTGGAGTGGCGCATGGTGGCCGGCTTCGCCGCCGGCGACCTCTCACCCGTGCTGCCGGAGGTGGACGAGCATCTGGCGGTGCATACCGCGCCCGCCCTGCGGGCCCGGCGCGCCGGCACCATGCGGCGCGAGGCGGGCTTCGAACTCGCCAAGCAGGCGGTCGAGGCGCAGCGCTCCTCCCTGACCCTGTGGCAGTACGGGCGCCTCCACCCCGACCCCGTCATCGGCCTCGACCTGCTGCGCGAGTCCGTGCAGGTGGCCGAGGAGATGGACCAGCAGTACGAGGTCGTGCGTAACGCCGGCGCGCTGGTGGCGCGGCTCGGCCAGGAGGGCGAGTTCGCCGAGGCAGCCAGCTGGGCGCGCTGGACGCTCGACATGTTCGACAGGGGCGAGGTCAGCGAAGGCACAAGGCGGCTGCGGGTCATAAACGACCTGGGCGTGGCGCGCATCCTGACCGGCGACCTCGTGGGCCTGCGCCGCATCCTGGAGGACGCGCAGGTCATGGCCGAAGGCAGCCTGCCCATGCTGGCCGCCCTCCTGCGCAGCACGCTGGCCTGGCTGGAGTTGGCCGAACAGCGGCCCCGGGCCGCGCTCGACCTCATCAGCGCCACGTACCAGGCCAGTAGCCGCAGCTGGCGCGCGCGGCAGGGTTACCAGCTGGTGAGGTGCCACATCGAACTCGGTCAGTTGCCGGAAGCGGAGCGGGTGGCGGCCGACATCTCCAAGCTGGCCACCGCGGACGAACCGTACGAGCAGGCGCTGGCGGCGTTGGCGCGCGGCATGGTGGCCGCGGTCCGGGGCGAGGACGGAGCCACGGACGACCTGCAGGCCGCCCTGCTCTCGCCGAACCTGGTGGCCGAGCAGCGCCTCATGGCGGCCCTCTACTTCCTGCTCGCCTCCGACGGGGGCGCCGCCCTTCTGCCCGAGGACGTCACGCGCATGCTGCGGCAGCTCCATCCCACCGGCCTGCGCGTGCTCAGCGGCCCCGAGAAGCTGTTCGCCGACGTCTGGTCCACATTGGGAAGCAAGGAGCCCTCGCTGCGGCTGCGCTTCCTGGCGCCGGAGGTGAGCGCCGTCCACGAGGGGGTGGAGCACATCCTGCCGCAGCGCGTGGCGGAGGTGGCGCTGGCCATCGCTCTGCACCCCGAGGGCATAAGCCGCGATGCGCTCAACGCCTTCCTCACCCCGGACGACCGCCAGCCCATGACCAGCGGCGGCGTGCGCGGCATGCTCACGCGCGTGCGGCGCCACCTGCCGGTGAGCGACGCGCCGTACCGCTTCGAGGCGTCCTTCACCGTGGACGTGCTGCAGCTGCGCCAGCATCTGGCGCACGGCCGCGTGCGCGAAGCCGTGGCCCTGTACCGCCAGCCACTGCTGCCCATCAGCGAGGCGCCCGGTGTGGTGGAGGAGCGCGAGAGCCTGGAGGAGGAGCTGCGCCAGGCGGTGCTGCAGTCACGCGACCCGGACGCGCTGTGCGAGCTGGCCGAACGCCTGGGCGACGATCTCGAGCTCTGGAGCACCGCGGCCGAGGCGCTGTGGCCCAACGATCCGCGGCTGGCCGTGGCCCGGGCGCGCGTCGCGCGCCTGGAAGAGAGCTACACGTAACCGTCGGACCTAGCGAGCTGCCTTCTTCTGCCAGCGGACCGAAGGCGCCGCCGCAAGGGGTTGGCGCGGCAACTCAGAAGTTCTGCGCCATGTGCAGCGTCTCGTAGATGCCCCTCTTGGCCAGGAGCTCCTCGTGGCTGCCCTGCTCCGCGATGCCGCTCTCGTCCACCACCACGATGCGGTCCGCGTCGCGCACCGTGGCCAGGCGGTGGGCGATGACCAGGGTGGTGCGGCCCTCCGAGAGTTCCGCCAGCGAGTGCTGGATGGCGCGCTCCGTCTGCGTGTCCAGTGCGGAGGTGGCCTCGTCCAGTATGAGGATGGGCGGGTTCTTCAGGAAGATCCGTGCGATGGCCAGGCGCTGCTTCTGGCCGCCGGAGAGCTTCACGCCGCGCTCGCCGATGACCGTGTCCAGGCCGTTAGGCAGCTCCTCGATGACCTCCGTGAGGCGCGAACGGCGCGCGGCCTCCAGCACGTCCTCCTCGCTGGCGCCCAGGCGGCCGTACTCGATGTTCTCGCGCACCGTACCGGCGAAGAGGAACACGTCCTGCTGCACGATGCCGATCTGGCTGCGCAGGCTGGCCAGCGTCATGTCGCGCACGTCGATGCCGTCGATGGTGATGCGCCCCTCGGTCACCTCGTAGAAGCGCGGCAGCAGGGAGCAGATGGTGGTCTTGCCCGCGCCGGAGGGGCCCACGAACGCCACCGTCTCGCCGGAGCGGATCTTCAGGTTCACGCCCTGCAGCACGGGCTTGTCGGCACGGTATCCGAAGGTCACGTCCTCGTAAACGATGTCGCCCCTCAGGCCGCTGACGGCCAGGGCGCCCGGCCGGTCGGCGATGTCCGGCTCGGTGTCCAGCAGCTCGGTGTAACGCTTGAAGCCCGCGATGCCCTTGGGGTAGGTCTCGATGACCGAGTTGATCTTCTCGATGGGCCGGAAGAAGACGCCCACCAGCAGCAGGAACGCCACGAACTCGCCGTTGCTGAGAGAGCCGCGGATGACGAAGTAGCTGCCGGCCACCATGACCACCAGCTGCGTGAAGCGCATGCTGAGGTACGAGAGCGAGTGGGTGGCGGCCATGATGCGGTAAGCCTCCAGCTTGGTCTCGCGGTAGGCCTTGTTGTCCTTGGCGAAGAGGCGGCGCTCGTGGTCCTCGTTGGCGAACGCCTGCACCACCCGTATGCCGCCCACGTTCTCCTCGATGCGGGCGTTGAAGGCGCCCACGCGGTCGTAGATGGCGCGCCAGTTGCGCGTCATGCGCCCCCCGTAGCGCACCGTGAACCAGCCCGTGAAAGGCACCACCGCCAGGGTGATGAGCGCCAGGTTCACGTTCACGGCGAACATCATCACGAAGGCGCCCAGCAGCGTCATCACGGCTATGAAGGCGTCCTCGGGGCCGTGGTGCGCCACCTCGCCAATCTCCTCCAGATCCTTGGTCAGGCGGCCAACCAGGTGGCCCGTCTTCTGCTCGTCGTAGTAGGTGAACGACAGCTTCTGGAGATGATCGAACGCGCGCTTGCGCATGTCCGTCTCGATGTTGATGCCCAGCATGTGGCCCCAGTACGTGACCGTGTAAAGCAGGCCCGTGTTGATCAGGTAGACGGCGGTGAGGCCGGCGGCGGCGATGCCGATGTTGGCCCAGTGCCCGCTGGGTAGCAGCCGGTCGATGAACAGCTGCACGGCGATGGGGAAGCCGAGCTCCAGCACGCCGGAGAGAACCGCGGAGGAGAAGTCGAGGAAGAAGAGCCGCTTGTAGGGTTTGTAGTAGCTGAAGAACCGCCTTAGCACCAGCAGATGGTACCGGAGGTGGGTCGTCACGGCCACGGAGAAGGGAACCACGGGCGCCGCCGACCGAGGTAGCGGACGCCTCCCCGTAGCGGCCGAGCTTATGGAAGGCGGGGCGTCTGCGTTACCCTCCCTAACCATGGCGCGCACCCGGGTCGGCTTCCTGCAAGGGCTGTTGGGCAGCCTGCCCATCGCGCTGGCTTACTTCCCCGTGGCCGTGAGCTTCGGCGTGGCCGCCGGCAAGAGCGGCTTCAGCCTCACCGAGGCGGCCTTCATGAGCTTCGTCATCTATGCGGGCGCCAGTCAGTTCCTCGCGCTGGCCCTGCTGGCCGGCGGCGCCGCACCGTTCCTCGCCATCGTCTCGCTGCTCACCCTCAACGCCCGCCACCTGCTCTACGCGCCGGCGCTGCTGGAGCGCGTCCGCCGCACGGGCGCGGTCACCGGCCCGCTGCGCTTGCCGTGGCTCTGGGCGCACGGCCTCACGGACGAGGTCTTCGCCAGCGCCGTGGGGCGCTTAGGGTTGAAGGGCGCCGGCTGGTCGGAGTCGTGGCAGGTAGGCATGGGGATCGGCGCCTATCTAGCGTGGGGCTCCGGCACCGTGGTGGGCGCGCTGCTGGGCGGCGGGGCGTTCGAGCGTTGGCCCGCCGTCGACGCGGCTCTGGCCTTCCTCATGCCCACGCTCTTCCTCTCGCTGCTGCTGGCCATGATGCAGCGGCGGCACTGGCCGGTGGTGCTAGCGGCCATCGGCGCCTTCGCGCTGGGAGCTGCCCTCTTCTCCGCCAGCACGGGCATCCTGCTGGGCATGGTGGCGGGCGGCCTGGCTGGCGCACTGCGCGCTCCGGAGGCGGCAGCATGAGGGCCGAGGTCCTGATCGTATGCCTGGCCGTGGGCGTGGGCACCTACCTCTTCCGCTACCTACCCACCCGCATCGGCGGCCGCTTGGGTGCCAGGACGCTGGGCGGCCGCCTGGGGGAGTTCCTGGCGGCGGTGGGCGTGGCCTCGGTGGCTGCTCTGCTGGCGGCGGCGCTGGAGCCGACGCTGCGGGCGGCCGTGAGCGAAGCGAACTTCCCGGCCGCTGCAGCGGCGGTGGCCGGCCTCGGGGTGACTTACTGGCTGTTCCGCTGGCGTAAGGACGTGGCCCTGGCCACCCTCGCCGGCGCGGCCGCCTACGGTCTTGTACTGTGGCTGGCCACCTGAGCGCCTAGGACTTCAGCCCGCTAGCGCCGAGCTGTTTACCGATGCACGGCGTGGCGGCGCCACCCGTTTCGGTGCGTGATATGCTCCCTTGGTCCGCACAACAAGACAGCGACCAACGCTGACCCCCTTAGTGCTTGCTTCAGGTATCGCAGGAGGATCCGATGTTCTTTAGCCGCGCCCGTAGCTTCCTCGTCGCTCTGGTGGCACTCGGTGCCCTGACGGTGGGTCTTGCCCAGCAGGACCTCGTCATCGCCACCGGCACCGACGCCGTGACGCTAGACGTTCACGCCGTCACCGACACCCCGACCTTCAACATCACCGGCCACATATTCGAGACCCTCTTCATCCTCACCCCCGAGGGCAACGTAGAACCGCACCTGGCGACCGGCTACGAGATCTCAGGCGACGGCAAGACGGTGTCGATCACCCTCCGTGACGACGTGCTCTTCCACGACGGCACCCCCTTCAACGCGGAGGCCGTGAAGGCCAACATCGACCGCATCAAGGACCCCGCCCAGGCCAACGCGTTCGCCACCCTCATGGGCGCGGTGGACAGCGTTACCGTCACGGGTGAGTACAGCGTGGACCTCAACCTGGCCGCGCCGTTCGCTCCGCTCCTGCCGCACCTCACGCACGCGTCGCAGGCCATGATGGCGCCTTCCAGCATGAGCGACGAGAACGTCAGCCAGAACCCCGTGGGCACCGGTCCGTTCGTGCTCGACGAGTGGGTGCACGGCG
>CAYXUE010000019.1:0-38620 GCA_964467885.1 uncultured bacterium
AGTTCGACGAGGCCGTGGTCCCGGCCGACATGGTTGGGGAGTAACGGTTGGCGAGGGGCGCCGTTAGGCGCCCCGCAGAACCTCAAGACATAGTGGCTGTGCCACTGCACGATTACGCTCAACGGCGGTTGTCGATAACCTCGGCGTCGCTGGGCAGTTCGCGAACTACTTCCGGGTCGAGCCCCGTGTTGGTCTCCAGTTGCGTGGCGTGCAGCTCGGCCAGCACGTGGCCGTCCGCCTGCATGAAGATGAGCGTGCGCGGGAGCCAGTCCGAGCTGGGCACCAGGGCGGTCACGTCCAGGATCTCGGCCGCGGGGTCGACGTTGGTGAACTGCAAGCGGTAGGTCTCGCCGTGCTCGCCCTCGAACACCTCCACGATGGAGGTCTCGAAGCCCTCGAAGATGGCTCCCAGGTCGAAGTTGAAGTTGGCCGTGGCGCCGTCCTCGCTCTCGGGCAGCAGTCCGCCCAGCGCGTCAGGGTCGTTCGAGTCGAAGATCATCACCTGGTTGGTCAGGAACGTGTAGTTGTACACGGCCGGGCCGTCCATGACGATGATGTTGTCCGCCAGCGCGTCGGGCTGGATGATGTAGGCGCTGGCCAGGTTGAGGGGCGGCATGGCCAGGATGTCGACCTCGAGCGTGAAGGTGGTGCCGTCCGAGTTGACCAGCTTGCCTTCGAGCAGGAAGCTCACGTCCTCCAGCGCCCGTGCCGCCTCCGTGATGTTGTCCAGCACGGTGTCGACGTCCTGAGCCCTGGCGTGCGGGGCGAAGACGAGGGCGAGAGTAGCGAAGAGTGCAAGCGCCGCAGCGGCGGGGAACGTACGCCCGCGGCGACCGGATGTGGTGCTGACAGCGGTTTCCATACAGCAGATGCTACTCCCGGAACGGCGTCCCGCTCCCCGAGTTTGGTGAAGGAGGCTTTAAGCCCACCATCATGACGCCTTAGCGCTTGGTGCTACGCTCCCTGCTAGAAAGGAGGCAGATCGTGAAAAGACTCATCGCCTCTCTCGCGTTACTGCTTCTGCTTCCGATGGGCTTCGCACAGGGGATCGTCATCTCCCCGCAGGCCATCGTCGTCAACCCAGCTCCCAGTTTCGGTGTGGAGGTTTGGCTCGACCGTGACCGTTCCGGTGACGGCTCGCCCGAGTACCAGATCGGTGAGGAGATAGACATCTCCGTGCGGGTGGACGAGGCAGCCTACGTCTACCTGTTCGATGTCAGGCCCAACGGCGACATCACCCAGATCTTCCCCAACCGTTACGACAGCAACAACTACCTGAGAGCAGGCGAGGTGCGCACCCTGCCGCCCTCCGGCGCGCGCTACGTGTTCAACATCGCGCCGCCCCGCGGCCTCTCCAAGGTCATCGCGGTCGCCTCCAAGAACGAACTCAACACCAACCAGCTGGCGCGCTTCCAGCGCGAGAGCGACGTGTTCGCCCAGAGCAACATCGGCGAGTCCGGCTTCATCGAGAACTTCGCCATCATCGTGCGCCCCATCCCGCAGCAGAGCTGGGTCACGGACACCGCCCTCTACTACGTGGGCAGCCGGCCCGCGCAGGCCGCTTTCGGCACGCTGCGCGTGACGTCCAACCCCTCGGGCGCCAGCGTCTACGTGGACAACGAGTTCGTGGGTTACACCCCCGTGAGCTACGGCACCAGGCCCGGCAGCCACAACGTCCGCATCGAGGCGGACGGTTACGAGCCGTTCACCACGCGCGTGAACGTGCGCCCGGGTGGCACCGAGAACGTTGACGCTAGCCTCAACCGCGTCCAGCGCGCCGGCACCATCTCGTTCAACTCGCAGCCCTCCGGCGCCGACGTCTACGTGGACGGTCGCTACGTGGGCACCACTCCCACGGGCGCCATCCGCTTCGACGCCGGTCGTTACCAAGCCCGCTTCGAGGCCCAGGGTTACGACTCCGCCACGATCTCCTTCGACGTGCGCGCGGGTGAGAACCGCACCGTGAGCACCCAGCTGGCTGCGCTGCGCGCCAGCGTGGTGGTGCAGGGCAACGTCGGTGGCGCGTTGGTGTTCCTCGACGGGCGTCAGGTTGGCAGCCTGCCCAACGGCACGGGCCGCCTGACCCTCGACGACGTGGCGCCCGGCTCGCACGAGCTGGTGGTCATAGCCCCAGGCTTCACCACCTACGTCACCACCTTCACCGCCAGCGCTGGCCGCACCACCGAGGTCAACGTCCGCCAGTCGCGCTTCTGACCCACGGCTTGCGGTCCGGTGGCACCCGCGCCCCAGCGCGACGCCACGGACCTTAGAACCCATGCCCGAACGCGTCCGCCACTGCTACAGGTGGCGGACGCGTTCGTCATGGACCACGGCCGGCGCCTACCGGACCACCTAGCTGCCAGGCGGCGCAGCCCCTGGCGGGCCCGTGGCAGGCCAGCCCCTTCTGCGGCAACTGCGGCGCGGTACAGTGGCGCCATGAAGAGCGACTCCGTCGTGGCGGTGGTACTCGCCGGCGGCGATGTGGGCGACAGGCTGGCCACCGAGGCCGGGGTCGAAGCCAAGGCGTTGCTGCCGCTGGGCGAGGAGCCCCTCGGCGCGTACGTCCTCAGGGCCCTCAGGGCTAGCGGGCTGGTGAGCCGCATCGTCTACGTGGGCCCCACCAACTCCCGCTTAGCCGGCCTCTACGACCTGCAGGTCCCCAGCGGGCACCGCATGGTGGACTCCCTGGCTCTGGGACTGGGCGCCGCGCTGGCCGTGCCGGGCGATGAACCGCTCCTGCTGCTCGGCGCGGACATCCCCTGGGTCACGGGCGAGATGCTCTCGCGCTTCGTGGGTGCGGCCACCGCAGCCACCACCGAGGAGGGCCCCGCGCAGCTGGTGTACCCGGTGGTGCGGGAGGCGGCTGCGGTGGCTCAGTTCCCGCAACAGAAGCGCACCTACGCGCGCTTGCGCGATGGCAAGTTCACGGGCGGCAACCTGGTGCTGCTGCACCGTCAGCTGGCGCCCGCGCTGCTGCCGCAGATAGACCGCGTGTTCCGCGCTCGGAAGAACCCGTTCGCCCTGGCGGGCATCGTCGGCGTCGACGTGCTCCTCGGGCTGCTCTCCGGGCAGGCGGACATAGCGCGTCTGGAGGAGCGCGTGAGCCGACTCGTGGGCGCCCCCGTGCGCGCCCTCATCAGCGACGACGCCGCCCTGGCCGCGGACGTGGACTCGCCCGCCCAGCTGCCCGGTACCCTTACACCTAACCTGCCCAGCGTCCCGGAAGTTGGCCGCTGAGGCGCGAGGAGACCAGACAAGTGAGACGTCCATCCCAACTCCGTGTAGCTGCCCTGCTGGGCGCCCTGGCCGCTGCGGCCTTCGCTCTGCTGTTGGCCCTCGTGGTCTTCTGGTTGCTAGGTAGCGCCGGCCGGCTCGGCTTCACCACGCTGAACGCAGCCGGCATCGTAGAGGGCGTGGTCTTCCTACTGACGTACTCGTTCTCGCTGATCTACGTGCGCAGCGCTCTGAGGCTGCCATCGCCCACGCTGCTCAGCTTCGGCCTCTTCGTGCCGCCCACCGTGGGCAAGGCCGCGGCCAAGGTGCCGGTGGTGGACTCCTCGCAGGTGGCGCAGACCATGATGGAGAACCGCATCGTCATCGTGGAGCAGGGTGGCGTGCCGATAGGCGTGACCGGCCTGCACCACGACCGCATCACCTCCTGGGAGGAGCTCGTCAAGGCGGACGCCAGCATGGCCGTCACCGACCTGCGCCGGGTGCTGGCGCACGAGCAACTCGTGGTGGCCATGGACGGCGACGAGGTCAAAGGCATCATCACGCAGGAGATGTACCTCGCTGGGCTGTGGGGCAGCGTGCGCTGAGGCGCCGGGCCTGGATCACGGTTGTCCGAGCTAAGGTCGCCGCTGGACGAGGCCGCGCCTCGGCTACGTAGGGGCTAGGGGCAGGTAAGGAACGGCGTCCGTGCCCAGGGCGTCGTGGATGGGCTCCCCTCCGACGGCCAGCTCCTCGTCACCACCGAGCATGAGCCTGCCCGCCAGCGCGATCATGGCCCCGTTGTCCGTGGCTAGGGCGGGGGAGGGGAAGGAGACCTGGACGTCCAACTCCTCACCCAGCGCCGCGACCTCGCGCCTCAGGCGCTGGTTGGCCGCCACGCCGCCGGCGATGACCAAGCGCCGCAGACCGGTGCGTTCCAAAGCCCGGCGCGTGACTTCTAGGAGCGAGCCCACCACCACACGCTCGAAGGTGGCGGCCACGTCCGCCTTGGCCACGTCCGGCTGGCGCTCCAGCAGTAGGGCCACCGCCGTCTTCAGGCCGCTGAACGAGAACTCTATGCCCTTGGAGCCCGCCATGGGCCACGGCAGCTTCACGCCCTGGTCGTGGCCCTGCTCGGCCAGCTTCGAGAGCGCCGGGCCTCCCGGGTACGGCAGGCCCAGCAGGCGCGCCACTTTGTCGAACGCCTCGCCGGCGGCGTCGTCGCGCGAGCGGCCCAACTCCTCCACGTCGTCCCAGCTGCGCACGGCGAAGAGCGCCGTATGCCCACCGGAGGCGATGAGCGCCAGGAAGGGCGGTTCCACTCCGGTGGCGGCCGCCAGGTGCCCCTGCAGGTGGTGCACGGGGAGGAACGGCACGCCCAGGCCCCAGGCCAGCGCCTTGCCGTAGGAGAGTCCCACCAGCAGCGCGCCCACCAGGCCCGGGCCGTGCGTGGCGGCCACGGCGTCCACGTCGCTGAGCTGCAGACCGGCTTGCGACAGGGCTCGTTCCAGCGCCTCGTCTATGACCTCCAGGTGCTCGCGACTGGCCAGCTCCGGCATGACGCCGCCGAAACGGTCGTGCAGGGCCGTCTGCGGCACTACCACGTTGGCCAGCACCTGATCGCCGCGGGCTATGCCCACGCCCGTGTCGTCGCAGGAGGTGTCTATCCCCAGGATGACCCTGTGGCCTGCGGCCTGACCGCTGCCTACGGTGTGTTCTGCTTGCTCGCTCGCCATCGGCCGGACGTTAGCACCTCTCCACGCTGTAGCCGGTAGCCGGCCTCAGGTCCAGCACGGCCCCTTCGGCGCCCGCGAACTCCTGCAGCGCTTCGCGGCAGGCGGCTTCGGCCTCGCGGGAGCAGATGAGGCCCACGGTAGGGCCGGCACCCGAGAGGAAGACCGCGTAGGCACCCGCCTCCCTAGCCCGCTGGCTCACCCGGGAGAAGCCCGGCACCAGGTTGGCCCTGTACGGCTGATGCAGCACGTCGAGCGACGCCGTCCGAAGCAGTTCGGGCCGGTCCTGTGCCACGGCCGCCACCCAGATGGCGGCGCGCGAGGAGGTGAGCACGGCGTCGGCCAGCGCCACCGAGGTGGGCACTACCTGCCGCGCGGCGGCGGTGGAGAGCTCGAAGGCGGGAACGCCGTAGAGCAAGCGCCACTCGACCGGCAGGGGGAGGGAAGCGCAGTGGAAGGCGCCGGCAGCGTCCGCGGCGGAGACGGTGAAGCCGCCGTGCACCGCCGGCGCCACGTTGTCGGGGTGCCCTTCTATGGCGGCCGTGAGTTGGAACAGGGTGTGCCTGCTCAGCTGGCTGCCGGTCAGTTCGGCAGCTAGTGCCGCGCCCGCCACCAGGGCGGCGGACGACGAGCCGAGGCCGCGCGCCAGCGGGATGGGGTTCTCCACCTCGAAGGTCACCGTGGGCGGCTTCAGGCCGAGGTGCTCATGCACGGCATGGAAGCCGCGGTGTACCAGGTTGCTGCCGTCCCGGGGCACCTCGCCGTCCCCGCGGTAGACCAGGCGGTCCTCGTCGGAGTCGGTGAGCGTCACCCGAAGTTGCAGGTCGAGAGCCAGACCCAGCGCATCGAAGCCTGGACCCAGGTTCGCGCTGGTGGCGGGCACGGTGGCGCGGAGCACGGGTCAGGCTACCACTTGGTGTCGGCCGCCTCCAGGTGCGCGATGGCGTGCGGCAGCTGCCGCACGACGTCGGAAGCCACCAACGACCTGCCCACTTCGGCCGCGGTCAGTTCACCGGCGTGGCCGTGCAGCCACACGCCCAGGCAGACGCGGTGGAAGGCGTGTTCGGCGCCACCGGGGCTGGCCAGCAGGGCGCCGAGGAGCCCGGCCAGCACGTCGCCGGTGCCGCCGCTCGCGAGGGCCGGCGTGCCGCGGGTGGATACCGCTAGCTGACCGCCGGGCTCGCAGATGACGGTGGCCGGACCCTTCAGCACCACGATGCTGGAGTAACGCTGGGCTAGCAGGCGGGCGGCGGTCAGGGGGTCGCGCCTTACCAGCGCCGCGGCGTCTCCGTTGCTGCCGCTCGCCCGGTCTGGCGTGCTGGACCGCGCGTGCTCGTCCGCCTCGCCTTCAGTTACGCGTTCCACCTCGCCGTGGCCGGCTGCCAGCAGGCGGGCCGCCTCGCCCGCGTGGGGTGTGAGCACGGCGGTGATCTCCCGCAGCCGCGCGGCGCTCCTGTGGAGGGCATCGGCGGCGAGCGCCGTGGCGTCGAGGACCACCGGTCCGGGCGCCCATTCGAGCATGTCGGGCAGAGCGGCCAGCGCCTCATGCGCCAGGCCCGGACCGATGACCATTGCGCCCGCCCGCCTAGGTTGGAGGTCGTCGGGCGGCCAGGTCGCCGGATCGTGCTTGGCGAACACGGTCTCCGGCCAGGCGCCGGCGAAGCGCTGTTCCGCCACCAGCGTCACCAGGCCGGCGCCGCCCCGCCAGGCCGCGCGGCAGGCCAGCTCCGCCGCGCCGAGGTACGGGCCCGAGCCGGCCACCACCGCTACCGTGCCTGCCGTGTACTTGTGGGCGTCCGGCGCGGTCCGCGGCAGGTGGGGCCTGACCCGAGCTTCCGTGAGGACCTCGGCGCTCGAGACCGCCTCCAGGATCTGTGCGGGCAGACCGATGTCGGCCAGCACGCTGCGGCCGTAGGCGCCGCGGTTGGGGAAGAAGAGCCCGGCGGGTTTGCGCGCTGCCAGCTCCACCGTGAGGTCGGCCCGCACGTGCGGGCCGATGGGTTCGGCCAGGTCGGCGTTCAGGCCGCTGGGCACGTCCACCGCCACCACGGGTGAAGGTGCGGCGTTGACATCCTCGACAAGGTCGGCGAGCGCACCTTCCAGCGGCCGGTTCAGGCCGGTGCCGAAGAGGGCGTCGAGAACGACCGTCCGTTCCGCGGCAAGATCCTGCGGCTCGAGGCGAGCCAGTTCCGTGCTTGCACCGCCCGCCGCGACGAAAGCAGCGCGCGCAGCGGCGACGTCTCCCGCGGTGCGGTCCGCTCCCTCCGGTTCGTAGAGGCTCACCTTCCGGCCGCGGCGCAGCAGTTCGGCGCCGGCCACGTAGCCGTCGCCACCGTTGTTGCCGCGGCCGCAGAGGACTACCACGTGTTCGGCAGCGGGGTAGGCCGCGAGCAGCTCCCGCGCCACGGCCAGGCCGGCGGCCTCCATGAGGTCGGCGGTCGACACGCCCGCAGCCGCCGCACGGGCGTCCGCTTCCCTCATCTGCCCTGCGGTCACGAGCTTCACGGTCCTCCCGCCTGCGCCCCCTGCTCCTGCGGCGCGCCCACTAGCTGAGCGGTCCTAGCTGGGCTGCGGGCGCCCCAGCGATCCTCAGGTCAGGACCTGTTCGATCCGTTCCAGCTGCTCCGCGCTCAGCTCCACGCTGGCCGCCGCGACGTTGTCCTCCACCTGCTCGGGGCGGGTGGCTCCGGTGATGACGCTGGCCACACCCGGCTGGCGCAGCACCCAGGCGAGGGCCAGTTGCGCCCGCGTTATGCCCAGCTCGTCCGCCACGGGCTTCAGCGCCTTGACCTTGGCGGCGTTGGCCTCCGTGAGGTTCTTCTGCCGGAACTGCTCGAAATTGGCGAAGCGGCTGCCCTCGGGCACGCCGTCGTCGTACTTGCCGGTCAGCAGGCCCTGCGCCAAGGGGCTGAAGACCACCAGCCCCACGCCTAAACGCGTGGTGGTGGGCAGGATCTGCTCCTCCACCCGGCTGCGGCGCACCATCGAGTACTCCGGCTGCTCGGTCACGGGCGGCACCAGGCCGTTGGCTTTGGCGAAGGTGTGCGCTTCGGCGATCTGCGCGGCCGTCCACATGCTGGTGCCCCAGTAGTGGGCGCGGCCGGAGCGGACCACGTCCGAGAACGCCTCCACCGTTTCTTCCAGTGGGGTCTCCGGGTCGTAGCGGTGCGCGAAGTAGACGTCCAGGTAGTCGAAGCCCAGCCTGTCCAGGCTGCGGTCGATGGACTCCATGATGTGCTTGCGCGAGAGGCCCCGGTCGTTGACGTCGTCCGACATCGGGTGGAACACCTTGCTGGAGACCACCAGGTGGTGCCGCTGGGCGCCGGAGGCGGCGAGGGCGGCGCCCATCAGCTCCTCGGCCTTGCCCCTGGCGTAGACGTCGGCGATGTCGAAGAAGTTGACGCCCAGCTCCAGCGCCCGGTCGATGATGCGCTGGACGACGTTCTGTTCCTCGACCGTCTGGCCGTAGGTGGTCCAGCCGCCGAGGCTGACGGCGCTGACCTTGAGGCCGCTTCTACCGAGTTTGCGGTACTGCATCCGTGTCTCTGACATGCCTTCAGGTTAACCCGCTGCCCCGGTCGCTCAGCGGGCGAGAAGTGGGCCCAGCTTCCGACCGCCCAATAGGTGCATGTGCAGGTGGTAGACCTCCTGGTGGGCGTCGTCCTTGCAGTTGACGATCAGGCGGTAGCCGTTCTCCAGCCCCTCCTGCTCCGCCACCTTGCGCGCCACGGTGAAGAGGCGGCCCAGAGCGGGCTCGTGCTCGGGCGTAACGTCCGCCGCGGTGGGGATGGGCTCGTTCGTGATGATGAGCACGTGGGTGGGCGCCTGCGGGTTGATGTCGCGGAAGGCGGTCACCAGGTCGTCCTGGTAGAGGATCGTGGCGGGGATCTCGCGAGCGACGATCTTCTCGAACAGCGTCTTCTCGTTCTGCGTGTTCTCTGCCATGACCAAGTGTAGCCGGGGGGCGAGCGCTGGCGGCGCCTGGCTACCCCAGCAAGCTTGGTCCCGCACCCTGCGTGCTGGCGCTTCGTTCAGGCCTGCTTGAGTTCGGTCATGGTGAAGAGGGCCCTCAGCTCGACCCCTTCCGCACGCAGCGCCTCCACACCACCGGCCTGGCGGTCTATGACGCAGAGGGCTGTGTCCACGGTGGCGCCGCGCTCCCTCAGTTCGCGGGTGGAGAGCACCACCTGTCCGCCGGAGGTCACCACGTCCTCGACCACCAGGAGGCGCTTGCCCTCCACCTCGCCGCCCTCGGCCAGGCGCCGGGTGCCGTACTCCTTGGCCTCCTTGCGCACGAAGTAGGTGGGCAGACCCGTGACCTGTCCCAGCATGACGGCCAGTGGCACGCCGCCCAGCTCCAGGCCCGCCAGGGCGTCCACGCCCGCTGGTACCAGCGGCGCCAGCGCCTGGGCGATGGCATGGAGCAACCCGGGGTCGGACTCGAAGAGGTACTTGTCGAAGTACTCGTTGCTGATGGCGCCGGAGCGCAGCAGGAACTCGCCCTGCAGAAGGGAGCGCTCGGTTATGCGCCTGGCCAGGTCTTCGCGGTTCATGCTGCGGATGCTACCGCGGCGGGCAGGCCGGGGTGGAGCGGCCCGGTCGGAGGCCCGCTAGCGCAGGGTCGCAGCGCCCGCAGCCCGCGCGTTGTGCTGAGGCGCGCCCATGTGCTAAACTCAAGCGCTTTGCCGCCCGGCCTCACAGCTTCGGCGCGGCGTGAACCACACCAGAAAGCCCCTCGTGGCCGTCTGGCCACTACCAAGTTGGAGGATAGAGCGATGCCGCGCGTTTGTGCCGTCACAGGACGTAAGACCACAACCAGGAAGACCAGCAAGCACAAGGGTTCCGCCAAGCGTAAGGGCGGGGTGGGCCTCAAGCAGGTGGGCGTTCACAAGCGCACCGTGAAGCCCAACCTGCAGAAGCGCACCATCTGGGTCGAGGGCAAGCCGCAGCGCGTATGGCTCAGCACCAAGGCCATCCGTGACATGGACCCGACCCTCTTCGTCAACCCCAACAAGCTGGGTTGATAGGAGCGGCGCACCGACCAGCTTCGGGCGCTGGTGCGGAGTTACTGCGCACTTCCATAGCTACAGCAACAGTGTCGAGAGGGGGCCGGTAGATGGCGCATGACGCCGACAGCCGGCCCCCTCTGACCGTGGGTGAGTCGCCGGCGCTGCACGTGCACCACATCTCACTGCAGTACGGCGACGCCCCCATCCTCGAGGACGTCAGCTTCGACCTGGCGCCGGGCGAGTTCCTCGCCATAGTGGGTCCCAACGGCGCCGGCAAGTCGACGCTCGTGAAGGTGGTGCTGGGGTTGAAGACGCCGCACAAGGGCCACGCTCTGATCTTCGGGCAGCCCGCCGGCGTGCAGCCCAAGCGGCTGGGTTACGTGCCGCAGCTCAAGACCTTCGACCGCACCTTCCCGGCCACGGCGGAGGAGCTGGTCATCACGGGGTTACGGCAGAGCTGGCCGGCCCGGGTGCGGCCCGAGGAGGCGGAGCTGGCAGCGGCGGCGCTGGAGCGCGTGGGTGCCGGGGCGCTCGCCCGGCGGCCGCTGGCACGCTTGAGCGGGGGAGAGCTGCAGCGCGCCTACCTGGCGCGCGCGCTGGTGCGCCGTCCCGAGCTGGTCATGCTCGACGAGCCCGCCACGGGCGTAGATTACCTGGCCGAGCACGACCTCTACGACCTGCTCGAGTCGTACCAGGCCGACTCCGGCGCCACCATAGTGATGGTCACCCACGACCTCTCCGCCGCGCGCTACCACGCCAGCAAGGTGCTGGTGCTCAACCGCCGCGTGCACGGTTACGGCTCGCCCGACGTGGTGATGACCGAGGAGTGCCTGGAGCAGGCCTTCGGGCACCGGCACCACTCGCACGCCCTCTCCGTATGACCCGCCGGCCCGGCGCCGGCGCGATCAGGACTATGACGCCAACGTGAACATCTTCGAGGCTCTCGCCTTCCCCTTCTTCCAGCGCGCCCTCTTCGCCGGATTGGCCATCGCCGTGATGGCGGGCCTGCTGGGGGTGTTCGTGGTGCAACGGCGGCTGTCGTTCCTAGGCGACGGCCTGGCGCACGCCGCCTTCGGGGGCATGGGCATCGGCGCCTTCGTGATCGTGGCGGCGGACCTGGCCGGCAGCCGCATGGGCCTGGTGAACCACCCCATCGTCATCGCCCTGCCCTTCAGCATGCTGGCGGCGCTGGTCATCGCTTGGCTGCGGCGCGGCACGAGGCTCAGCTCCGACACGGCAATCGGCGTGTCGTTCGCCGTCTCCGTGGCGCTGGGGGTGCTGCTCTTCTCGCTCATACCGCCCGACGCCAACCTGGGCGTGTCGGCCATGGACCTGCTGTTCGGCTCCATCCTGGGGGTCAGGGCCAGCGACCTCTGGCTCATCGTGGGCGTGGCGGTGCTGACCTCCGCCCTGCTCCTGCGGCTCTGGGGGCGGCTCGGCTACGCCACCTTCGACGACGAACTGGCGCGGGCGGACGGCCTCAACACCGACAGGCTCGAGCTGGTGCTCTTCCTCACGGCGGCGGTCATCATCGCCGTCAGCGCCTCGGTGGTGGGCATCATCCTCATGGCCGCCTACCTGGTCATCCCGGCCGCCGCGGCGCGCCTGCTGGCCCGCACCCTGGCGCAGATGACCGTGCTGGCCGTGCTCATCGGCTTGGTGAGCACGGTAGCGGGCCTGGCGCTGTCCTTCTACCTGGACGTGCCCAGCGGCGCCACCATCGTGCTAACTCAGGCGGCGCTGTTCGTACCGGCTGCCATCTTCGGGCGGCGCTGACGGGCCGCCGCCCGCCGGGGCGCTGTCCACCGACGCCCTGAGCGGGCCGCCTGGCGGGCCCCGGCGCTCCGGGTGCCTTCAGACGCCCAGTTCCGCCAGGAACGCCCTGCCTGCCGGCGAACGCAACTCCTCCCGTTCGCTGAGGCAGGTGAAGTCGCGCGTGAGGGAGAGGCCCCGCACGGGCACCTCCACCAGCTCGCCGCTGGCCAGTTCGCGAGCGATGGCCAGGCGGGAGACGAAGCCGGGCGCCAGGCCCGCCCTGATGGCCGCCACCACCGCCGCCACGCCCGTTACCTCCAGGCGCGAGGCGGTGCTGATTCCGAGGGCGGAGAGCGCGCGATCAACGCTCTCGCGCGTGCCGGAGCCGGGCTCGCGCCGTACCAGCGGGGTGCCGGCCAGCGCCACGGGTTCCAGTGGAGCCGCGCTGGCCAGCGGATCGCCGGGGCGGCAGGCCAGCACGATCACGTCCGAGGCCAGCACGGTGGCCACCACGCCCTCCGGCACGGGCTCCTCGTCGAGGGGGCCCTCCACTATGGCCAGCTCGGCTTCGCCGCGGGCCAGCAGGGTGATGGCGTCGTGCGAGTTGCGCGTAAGCACGCCCAGTTCCAGAGCCGGGTAGCGCGCGGTGAAGCGCGCCAGGCGCTCGGGCAGCCACCAATGGGCCACCGTGGTGGAGGCCGCCAGCACCAGGCTGCCCCGCTCGAGCTGGCGCCAGGAGTCGGCCAGCCCGCGGGCGCCCGAGAGGGCGCGGGAGAGCGCTTCGGCGTGTGGCAGCAGCGCCTCGCCCGCCGGCGTGAGGCTGATGCCGTGGCGCGTGCGCCTGTACAGCGGGTCGCCCACCGCCTCGCGCAGCCGCGCCATCTGCTGCGAGAGGGCGGGTTGGCTGCGGTGCATGCTCCGGGCTGCGCGCGTGACGCTGCCCTCGGCCGCGATGCGCGCGAAGGCCAGGAGGTGGTCCGGTTCCACGATCATGGCGTGAGCCTAGCCTAGTCATAAGGTGTGCGTATAGGGGCATAAGGAACATCAACTGGTCTTATGCATGCCGCGCCGATATCGTCAGGGGTGCCCTCGCTCATCGACACCACGACCGTGGCCCCGGAGGCGGTGACGGAGCCGGCTGGCGGCCGGCCCAACCTCCTGCCGGGCCTGGCGCTGGTGGCCGCCCTCACCACGGCCGCCTGGTTCCTGGCCAACCTGCCGGGCTTGCGGCTACTCGGCGCACTGGCCCTCGCCCTGGTGCTGGGGGTGGCGGTGCGCACCGCCATCGGCAGCCGGGCATGGCTGGCGCCGGGCGCCCGCTTCGCGGCGCGGCGCCTGTTGCGCCTTGGCGTCATCCTGTTGGGCGTGCGGCTGCAGCTTGACCTCTTCGTGGCGGCCGGCCCCACGGCGCTGGTTCTGGCGTTCGCGGCGGTAGTCGTGTGCCTGGGGGTGATGGAGCCCCTGGGGCGCCGCCTGGGAGTGGCGCCCGGCCTGCGGCGCACCCTGGCGGTGGGCACGGGCGTGTGCGGCGCCAGCGCCATCGCCGCCGCCGCACCGGTGGTACGAGCGGACGACGAGGAGGCGGCCATCGCCGTCGGCCTCGTCTCGCTGCTGGGCGCCGCCGGGGTGGTGGCGTTCTCCCTGCTGGCCGAGCCGTTGGGCCTGGGCGAACGCGCCTACGCCCTGGTGGTGGGCGCCTCGCTGCACGAGGTGGGTCACGTGCTGGCGGCGGGCGCGGCCATGGGGCCCACGGCCCTGGACCTGGCCACGCTGGTGAAGCTGGTGCGCGTGGCGCTGCTGGCGCCGGCCCTGCTGCTGCTGGGGCTGCTGGTGCGCGAGGTGGACGGAGTGCAGGGGGCCTCCATCACGGCGCCCGCCCGCCGGCGCCGTGTGCTGCTGCCCGGTTTCCTCGTGGGCTTCCTACTGCTGGGCGCCGCCCGCGCCCTGGGCGCCGTGCCCGCCGGCTGGGTGGAGCCGCTTTCCACCTCCAGCCTGCTGCTGACGGCCGCCGCCATGGCCGGCATCGGCCTGGGGGTCGACTTCGCCAGCCTGAAGCGGGCCGGCAGCCGCGCCCTGTGGCTGGGCGTGGCCGGCTTCCTGGCCAGCCTGCTGGTGGCGGGCGTGATCGTGGCGGTGGCGGGCTGATCCGAGCCCGCGCTAGCCGCGCTAGTCCGCCGCTACCTCACCGAACAGCGTGGGCCACAGCTCGTCCACCTTGCGCGCCACCTCGGGCTCCATCTTGAGCTTCTCGGGCCAGCCGCGGTCGAAGCCTTCCGACGGCAGCTTGGGGGTGGCGTCCATGACGAAGACGGGACCGCCGGAGCCGAAGGTGTCGTCCACCACCTGCACGTCGCGCTCCGGGTCGATGTTGTTGAGCATGGTCCAGATGGCCTCGTCGAAGTTACGCGGGTCCGTCTCGGCGTCGAGCACCGCTATCAGCCGCACGCCTTCGGCCGCCGGCTGGCGCGCCGCCCACTCACCTAAGTGCCGGCCCTGACCCGCGCGGGTCTTGTTCGTGGCGATGAACCAGAAACCGCCCGCGTGCTGGTGCTGCGCCAGCGCCTCCTTGTGGGCCGGCAGGTCGCTGGCCGACCGTTCGGGGTTGGGCATGTACGCCTGCGGTCCGCCCTCTTCCGGATGTTTGGTGGTGCCGTCCAGGATGAGCTTGCTGCCGAAGCCGAAGGTGCGGCTGGAGTGGTCCAGCACGTCGATGGGTCCGCGGGCGAACTGGCTGTCCTTGCCCGGCACCACCTTGGCCAGCACCCCGCGCCAGAACGCCTGGTGGTCGTTGACGGGCAGGTCCGGGTCGTCGGACACCAGGATCATCTTGGCGAACATCATCTGGCCCAGACCCAGGAGCCCGTTGGCCACCTTGTAGGCGTGGCCGGGGTACTGCTTGCTGATCCTCACGTTGACCAGGTTGTGCGCGATGCCGGCGGGCGGCAGGTGGTAATCCTCGATCTCGGGCATGATCAGCTGCGCCGGCACCAGGAAGATGCGCTCGCTGGCCTCGATCAGGTAGGCGTCCTCCATGGGCGGCTTGCCCACCACCGTGGCGGGGTAGATGGGCGACTCCCGCATGGTGACGGCCGTGACGTGGAAGGCGGGGTAGAGGTCGGGCAGCGTGTAGAAGCCCGTGTGGTCGCCGAAGGGTCCCTCCACGATGAGCTCCTCGGAGGGGTCCACGTAGCCCTCCAGCACGATCTCGGCGTTGGCGGGCACCTCCAGGTCCACGCTCACGCCCTTCACCAGCTCCAGCGAGCGCCCGCGCAGGAAACCCGTCAGCGAGTACTCGTTGAGGCCCGGGATGGGCGGGATCGGGGCGGTGGCCGCGTAAGTGAGCGCCGGGTCGCCGCCGATGGCCACGGCCACCTCCAGGCGCTTGCCTAGGCGCTTGGCGGTCTCGAAGTGGCGCGCGCCCGTCTTGTGGCGCTGCCAGTGCATGGCGGTGGTCCGCTCGTCCATCACCTGCATGCGGTACATGCCGATGTTGAGGTCGCCGTTCTCGGGGTCCTTGGTGACCACCAGAGGCAGGGTTATGAACGGCCCGCCGTCCTGCGGCCACGTCTTCAGCACGGGTATACGCGAGAGGTCCACCTCGTCACCCCGCCACACCACCTGCTGCACCGGGGCGTTGCGCACGCGCTTGGGTGGCAGCGAGGCCACCTCCCGCAGCTTGGGCAGGTTGGACATCAGGCCCATCAGCCCGCCACCCAGGCGCACGTCGATGAGCGAGCGCAGGCGGTCGGCGATGTCGTTCAGGTCGTTCACTCCCAGCGCCCAGGCCATGCGCTGGCGGGTGCCGTAGAGGTTCATGGCCACCGGGATCTGAAGCCGCTGCCCGTCGGGTGCGACCGGGTGCTCGAACAGCAGAGCGGGACCGCCCGCCTTGACGGTGCGGTCCGCGATCTCGGACATCTCCAGCTCGGTGGCTACGGGTCGGGTTATGCGCTTGAGTTGGCCGCGCTGCTCCAGCAGTTCCAGGAAGTCGCGGAGGTCGTTGAAGCGCAGGTCGCTCTGACTCATACCTCCATGCTATCCAAGCCGGGCGCCGGTTGCCCCCTGACGCCTCGCCCCGCTGGCGCTTCTATGGTGGGCTCGCGGTTGGACTCGAGCTCGGCGGTCAGCACCGCCCTCAGTTCGTCGAGTCCTGCCCCCGTGGCCGCGGAGACGGCCACGGCGCCGTAACGCTCGGCCAGTTCGGCTATGTGAACCTCGTCCGCCAGGTCCGACTTGTTCAGCACGATCAGGCGGGGCGGCTCGAGCTCCAGCTCGTCCAGGATGCGCTGCACCGCGTCCACGCGGTCGGGCGCGCCGGGCGCGGCGCCGTCCACCACGTGCAGTAGCAGGTCGGCGTCGTGCAGTTCCTCCAGCGTGGCGCGGAAGGCGTTGACCAGCTCCTCCGGAAGGTCCCGGATGAAGCCCACCGTGTCGGTGAATATGACCTTGTCGCCCCACATGCCCAGCTCCGGCAGCCAGCCTTCGCGACTGGTAGGCCGCAGGGTGGCGAAGAGCTCGTCACGCGCCACCACGTCCGACTTGGCCAGCGCGTTGAAGAGCGTGGACTTGCCGGCGTTGGTGTAGCCCACCAGGGCCACCACCGGGGTGCTGCTGGCGGTGCGCGCCTTGCGGGTCTGCCCGCGGCGCTTGCTGATGTCGTTCACGGCTACCTCGAGCGAAGCTATGCGGTCGCGGATGCGGCGCCTGTCCACCTCCAGCTTGGTCTCACCGGGACCCCGTGTGCCGATGCCACCCCCCAGCCGGCTCATCGCCCGGCCTCGGCCGGCCAGGCGGGGCAGCTGGTAATGCAGCTGCGCCAGCTCCACCTGCACCTGAGCCTCGCGGCCACGAGCGTTCTGCGCGAAGATGTCCAGGATGACCTGGGTGCGGTCCAGGACCTTGAGCCGGGTGAACGCCTCGATCTCGCGCACCT
The DNA here is from genome assembly GCA_964467885.1 of uncultured bacterium. GTDB lineage: Bacteria > Deinococcota > Deinococci > Deinococcales > Trueperaceae > JAAYYF01. The sequence continues at coordinate 16,641 of CAYXUE010000019.1, forward strand.
GTGCCGGCGAGAGCTCGCGGTCGAAGACCAACAGGTCCGCGTCCTCGTGGAACGCCAACGACACCAGCTCCTGCAGCTTGCCCTCGCCTACCAGCGTGCGGGGGTCGGGGCTCTTCTTCTGCTGCAGCGTGCTGGCCGCCACCACGGCGCCGGCGCTGCGTACCAGCTCCGCCAGCTCGGCCATGCGCGACTCGGACTCGAACGCGTCGTCGCGGCCGGTGATACCCACCAGCACGGCGCGTTCGGCGCTGCTTCGCACGGCCTCGCGGGCGCCGACCTCGCGCTCGATCTCCTCCTCCAGGGCGCGGATGCGCGCCAGGATGTCCAGGCCCTCCAACTCACGGATGCTCATGGGCTCCTCGACCAGCCAGTCCTCCTCGTCCGCGCTGGGTGGAGCCACGAACGCCAGGTAAGCGGGTCCGACCTGCAGGCCGGAGCCGCCGCCCTTGCCGCCGTTCTGGAAGCTCACGTCGAACGCCACCATGGCGTCCAGGCGGTTGAGGAACAGGGTGGTGAGGTCCGAGGGGGAGAGTCCGCCGGGCTTCTGATGCGTGTGCACGAGGCGCAGGCCGTAGAGGCGCGCCTCGGCCTCGCCGTGGAGCTCAGGGATCGGCGTGTCCGTGGCGTCACCCACGGCCACCGTCATCACGCGGCCGCGGCGGTCCAGAAGCAGGCTGACACCGCGGTTCATCTCCAGCGCCAGCTCGCCCATGGCGCGCGCCAGTTCGTTGCTGAGCGCCGCTTGGGGCGCCACGCGGCGCCGGTACAGGTTGCTGAGGCGTTTGATCTGGTTCTTCTTCAGGCCCGACGTTCTGCCGTGAACCTTCTCGATGGTATCGCTCCTCTCCGCTCGCGTGACCGGCGGGCGCTTGCGTGTGAGGGTGCGCGGGAGCAGCCGCGCGGGCCGCCGGCTAGGGATGCGGTTCGCTTCATCTTAGCGCCGTGAGGGCCCGTGCTAGGCTCGCCGCGATGCGGGCCTCTCTCACTTTGCGCTCACTCCTGCTCGCGGCGTTCGTCATCTTCGGTTGTGCCACGGGTCAGAGCACCGCGTTCGTCACCGCGGAGGTGCGTGGAGCCACCGTTTACCTGGAGGCTCTCGAGTTGGGGCGCGCCCTCGGCGTGGTGGCGCACGCGGACGGCCACGTGCTGACCTGGCGCGGGTTCAACGGACCGGTGACACTCTTCGCGGGTTCAGCGGACGCGCTGGTGCAGTTCCCGGGCGACGCCGGCACCACGGACGTGGCGCTAGCCGCCCCCGTGCTGCAGCGCGAGGGCAGCTGGTACGTGCCGCTGGACGCCCTCCCACTCTTCGGGGTGGAGGTGCCGCCCTTCACGGGGCGTCTCACGCACCTCCCGCTGCCCAACGGCTCCGAACTGGGGCTGCGGTACCGGGAGGACGCGCCTGCGGTTCCCGCGCCCGTGGTCACCGGGCGTGCCAGTTGGGAGCTGGCACAGGCTCCGCTGGCGGGCGTGCGCTTCTTCGACGGGGAGGGTGCCAGCCTGCTGCTGGTGGACCTGGCGCTGGTGCCCCTGGCTGAGCCCAGCCTCACGAGCGAGGTGGACCGCGCCATCGACAGGGCACGCGAGTCGGGCGGCGATCATGTGCTGCTCCTACTCGTCACGGCCGTGGACGAGTTGCCGTGGGACCCGACCATCCGCTTCCGGCAGGACGGCCGCGCGCTGGAGGTGAGCACGCCGTACCGGCTGCTCGTCGAGGCGGGCCAGGAAGGCGCCGTCTCGCCCTCCGAACCCGTGCTGGGCGCCGTGCTGTTGCCGCCGGCCTTCAGTCTCTACCGCGAGATGGAAGTGGAGTGGGCGGGCGTGAGCGCGGTGGTACGCTTCCGTCAGTAGCCGGGCGGGCACCGACATGCCGGAAGCGCGAGACAGGCCGGTGCCGGCTGGCAGTGTGTAATCAGTGCAAGGGGGCAAGGGGGCCGGTGGCAGCGAACCGCAGGCCGACGGCCCACGCTGGAGGTACAGATGTCAGTGGTAATCGCATCCGCGGTCAGGACGCCGATCGGCGCGTTCCAGGGGGCCTTCTCGACCGTTCAAGCAAGCAGACTGGGTGCCGCGGCGGTGAAGGAAGCGGTGGCGCGCGCTGGGGTGGAGCCCGCGGACGTGGACTACGTCTTCATGGGCAACGTGTTGCAGGCCGGCCAGGGACAGGCGCCAGGTCGCCAGGCTGCACTCTTCGCCGGACTGGGCGACGACACGCAGAGCGTGACCCTCAACAAGATGTGTGGCAGCGGCCTCGAGGCCATCATCCAAGGCAGTCGCATGCTGAAGCTCGGCGAAGCCGAGGTGGTGGTGGCCGGCGGCATGGAGTCCATGACCAACGCGCCCTACCTCGTACCGGGCGCACGCGGCGGCCTGCGGCTGGGCGACTCCAAGCTGGTGGACTCCATGATCCTGGACGGATTGTGGGACGTGTACAACGACAAGCACATGGGCTCCTGCGCCGAACTGTGCGCCAGCAAGTACCGGTTCAGCCGCGAGGCGCAGGACGAGTTCGCTGAGCGTTCCTACCGCCGCGCCCAGGCGGCCATGCAGGACGGCACCTTCGCAGGTGAGATAGTGCCGGTGGAGGTACAGGGCCGCCGCGGCAAGGTCACCCTGGTGGAAGAGGACGAGGGCCCCAGCCAGGTGGACTTCGAGAAGATGCGCACCCTCCGGCCCGCCTTCGAGGCGGAGGGCAGCGTCACGGCCGCCAACGCCAGCACCATCAACGACGGCGCCGCCGCCCTTGTACTGACCACCGAGGAGGTGGCAGCGCGCCGCGGCATGACCGTGGTGGCGCGCGTCTCCGGTTACGCCGGCAGCGCCGCCGAGCCCGAGTGGTTCACAACCGCGCCGGTGGCGGCCATGCGGCGCCTCTACGACCAGTTGGGCTGGCAGCCCGACGAGGTGGACGCTTACGAGATCAACGAGGCTTTCAGCGTGGTGCCCATGGCGGCCATGCAGGAGTTCGGTTTGGAAGCGGAGAAGGTCAACGTGCTGGGCGGCGCGGTGGCGCTGGGGCACCCCATCGGGGCGTCGGGCGCCCGCATCGTGGTGACCCTGCTGAGCGCCCTGAAGAAGCTGAACGGCAAGCGCGGCGTGGCCAGCATCTGCATCGGTGGGGGCGAGGCGCTGGCGCTGGGTTTAGAACTGGCCTAACGCTCGCTTGCATATCCGTGATCCGCGTGCCTGGAGCGCGCCGAGGCTCAGGGGTCGAGCCCGCTGTCCGAGCCCATGCGCTCCGGCATGCGGCCGTGCTGGATGGCCTCCGCTACCTCGGAGGGTAGGCCCCAAGCCAGGACCTCGAAGGCTGCGGCGGCGAAGTCGTACTCCACCTTGTCCATCTCGAGCTCCAGCCCCGTCTCGGAGATGGAGAGTAGCGCGTAGTCGGCCCCCGGCTCGCCGTTGAGCGACAGGCCCACGGAGCCGGGGTTGAGGACCATGCTGTTGTTGCTGATCTTGCGGAAGAACGGCACGTGCGTGGCGCCAGCCACCAGGATGTTGCAGCGGTGGCGCTCCAGGAGCCGCCCCAGCGAGAGCGGATCCTGGTTGAGGCTCACGCGCTCGGAGGTGGAGGTGGGGGAGCCGTGGAAGAACCTCAGCCAACCTGTGGGCGTCTGGATGCGCTGCTGCACCGAGAGGCTCTGCAGGAAAGCAAGGTTCTGGGGCTCCAGAACGCTCTTGGTCCACTCCAGGATCTCGTCCGCCACGCCCTTCCTGCGCACGGCGGGCCCGGCGAAGCTGAACGCCACGCGTTCGTCCGCCGCGCCCAGGGTGGTGAGCACCTTGCGCTTCTGGATCAGCTCGACCGTCTCGTTGGGTAACGGACCGTAACCCACCAGGTCGCCCAGGCACACGATGACCTCGGCGCCCCGCTCGTCCAGAGCATCGAGCACCGCCTCCAACGCGATGACGTTGGCATGCACATCGCTGATCAAGCCGATGATCATCCGTGCTCCAAGCGTACCCGCAAGACGCCCGGCCGTGTGCATCGCCCGCTATGTTGCCGCTGACTCAGTCGCGCCCCTCCAGCTCCACGCCTTCCTCGAGGAAGCTCGTGAGCAGCGTGATGGCGCCCTCCAGGTCGGACTTGGCCACCATCTCGGTGACGGTGTGAACGTATCGCGACGGGGTGGAGAGGGTTATGGAGGGCACGCCGCCGCGGCTCTTCTGGATGGCGCCCGCATCGTTGCCGCCCAGGGGGAGGACCTCCAACTGATGGTCCACGCCCTTGCGCTCCGCTAGGTCGATGAAGTGATCCAGCAGCCAGCGGGTGCTGATGATGCTCGAGTCCATCACCTTCAGCGCGGTGCCCTTGCCGAGCTGCGTGACGCGCTGGTGCTCCTTGATCTCGGGAGTGTCCACCGCCAGCGTGGTGTCGAGTGCTATGCCCACGTCGGCGTCGCCAGCGTAGGCGCTGGTGATGGCGCCCCGCAGGCCCACTTCCTCCTGGACGGTGAAGGCGGCGATCAGGTCCGCGTTCATCTCCGCGTCCTGCAGCTGCTTGATGGTCTCCACCAGCACCCAGCAGCCCTGACGGTCGTCGAGGGCCTTGCCGGTCACCACGCGGCCCATGTCGTGGAACTCCTGTCGCAGGGTCACCATGTCGCCCAGGCGCACCTTGGCTCTCACTTCGTCGGCGTCCAGCCCCGTGTCTATGTAGAAGGCGTCCAGGGTGGGGATCTTGTTGCGCTCCTCGGGTGTGCTGATGTGGATGGGCTTGCCTGCCGGGTTCATGAGGCCCAGCAGTTCCTCGCCGGAGAGCGAGGCGTGCACGGTCACCTGGCGCGCGAAGAGGTTGCGGGTGTCGAAACCGCCCACGTTGTGCACGCGGATGAAGCCTCTGTCGTCTATGTGCCTCACCAGGAAGCCGATCTCGTCCATGTGGGCGGCCACCATCACCTTGGGCGCGCCCTGCTTGCCACTGCGCTTCACGGCTATCAGGTTCCCCATCGGGTCAACCGACAGTTCGTCGACCTTGCCCTCCAGTTCCTGACGCAGGATGGCGCGGATCATCTCCTCGCGGCTGGGTACTCCCGCCGCCTCGCTGAGCTTCTTCAACAGTTGGTAGTCGGGCTTCATGTGGCAGAGTCTACCGCTTGGGCGCCAGGCCGGTATCGGCCAGCCACGTCCGCACCACGTCCAGGAAGGCCGAGGGGCACTCCAGCTGCGGCACGCGGCCGCACTCTTCCAGGCTCACTAGCTGCGCGCCGCTCAGCTCCCGTGTCAGCCGCTCGGCGTCCTCCACCGGGTAGCCCACCTCGGCAGCGGGCGCCACGTAGAGCACCGGTACGGCAACGGCCTCCAGACGGCCTTCCAGGCTGGGCGGACTGCCCACGCGGCTGATCTCCCATAGCGCCCTGTCCCAGTCGTCCACGCTGGTGGTGAGAGCGTGCTTGGCCCTTATCTCGCTGCTCACCGTCCCCTGGTCGGCGAAGGCGTTGAGCAGTAGTTGCTCGCCGGGCCCCTCCGCCAGTTGCCTGAGGAATACCGGGCCCAGCTTGCGCATCTGCGGGCTGTTGAGGAACCAGCCCGGCGCCGTGCGGCCCTGCTCCAGGAAGAGGGGCGTGTTGATCAGCACGAGGCCCGCCACGCGCTCCGGGTGGGCCAGCGTCACCTCCAGCGCCACGCGGCCGCCCATGCCGTTGCCCACCAGCACGGCTCGGTCCATCCCCAACTCGTCCAGCAGGCCCACGGTGAGGCGAACCTGCGCCTCGGGTGTGTAGGGGTCGTAGCCCGCCTGGTAGGCGCCGCCGGTTGGCAGCGGCCGCTCCGAGAGGCCGAAGCCGGGGCGGTCGAACGCCACCGCGTCGCCGTAGGCGGCCAGCGCGGGTCCCACCGGGTCGAAGGTGTAAGTGTTGAACGCGTAGTCGTGCAGCAGGAGGAAAGGCACAGCTTCGGCTGTGCCAGTGCCGTCGCTGTCGGGGCCCCCAGCGCTGGCAGCCGCCGTGGGTACGGTGTAGCGCTGCACGTGCAAATCCACGCCGTCCACAGTGACGTAGTCGGCATCACCGCCCAGTACGGTCAGCGGTTGGGTGTCGGGCGCCGGCGGCACGGGCACCAGCAGGGGCACCACGAACACCAGTACGGCGAGGAAAGCCAGGACGAAGAGGGAGACCTTGATGCGGAACGGCATGCCCCATGGTACGTGGGCATGCCGTTGCGGGAGTACATGTCAAGTCGTTCGGCGCTCTCCGGGCTCGGCCAGAGCGGCCTTGTGCGGTGGCCGGCGGTGAGCCGAGGTCCTCAGTGGCCCTTGAAGTTGGCGGCGCGCTTCTCCACGAAGGCGGCGGTGCCCTCCTTCATGTCTTCGGTGGTGGTGACCATGCCGAACAGGTCGGCCTCCACCTCGAGGCCTTCCGAAAGGGTGAGGTCCAGCCCGCGCACCACAGCCTCTTTGGCCAGGCCCAGAGCCACGGGGGCGTTCTTGGCGGCCATGCGCGCCAGCTCCATCGCGGCTTCCAGGGCGTCCTCGGCCACCCGGTTCACCAGGCCCATCTGCAGGGCCTCCTCCGCACCAACGTGCCTGCCGGTGAAGATGAGTTCCAACGCGCGTCCCTTGCCGATGAGGCGAGGCAGGCGCTGCGTGCCGCCGTAGCCGGGGATCAGCCCTAGACCCACTTCCGGCAGGCCCAGCTTGGCGCCGGTGGCAGCCACGCGCATGTCGGCGGCCAGCGCCAGTTCCAGCCCGCCGCCCAGGGCGAAGCCGTTGATGGCGGCCACGGTAGGGAAGGGCATGGCGGCCAGCCCGTTCATGACCTCCTGCCCTACGAGGGAGGCCTCGCGGCCGGCGAACGGATCCTCCAACCGCTGCAGCTCGGTGATGTCCGCGCCCGCCACGAAGGCGCGCCCCGCGCCGGTGATGACTAGGGCGCGGACTTCCACGTCCGTCTCGGCGATCTCGAACGCCATGGCCAGCTCCGCCAGAACGTCCTGGTTGAGGGCGTTGAGGGCCGCCTGGCGGTCGACGGTGATGACGGCCACGCCGTCCTGCAGGTCGAAGCTCAGATGCTCGAAGGTCAGCTCTTCCTCGTGTTCGTGCTCATGATCGTGATCGGTGGTCATGGTGCGCTCCTAACTGGCGAACTTCCAGGGGTTCGTGCTCCTGGCCTTGCGGGAGGGGGTGCCGCTAACTCGAGGCAACCCTGGCTGACGGCGTCACCCGTGCCCTGGTTCACTCGTAATCGAAGAAGCCTTCACCCGTCTTGCGACCGAGCTTGCCGGCGCGCACCATCTGCCTGAGGAGCGGGGCGGGACGGAACTTGGGGTCGCCGAACTCGGCCAGCAGCGATTCGCCGGCGGCCAGGCAGACGTCGAGGCCCACCAGGTCGGCCAGCGCCAGGGGGCCGATGGGCATGTTGGCGCCGAGTTTCATGGCGCGGTCGATGTCCTCCGCGCTGGCTACTCCCTCGCCCAAGGCGTGCATGGCGTCGTTGATGTAGGGCACCAGCAGCCGGTTGACGATGAAGCCCGGCTTGTCCTCGCACACTATCGGGCTCTTGCCTATGCCCTCCACGAACTCCTTGGCCTGCTCCAGGGCGGCGTCCTCCGTGCGCAGGCCGCGCACGACCTCCACCAGGGCCATGACGGGCACGGGATTGAAGAAGTGCATGCCCACCATGCGCTCTTCGCGGCCGGAGTACGAGGCTATCTCCGTGACGGACAGACTGGAGGTGTTGGTGGCCAGTAGTGCACCCTCCTTGGCCACCTTGGCCAGCTGCTGCCACGCCTGGCGCTTGACCTCGGGCGACTCGTAGACCGCTTCGATGATCACGTCGCACTCGCCCACGCTGTCGTACCGGGTGGAGGTGCTCACGCGCGTCAACGCGGTGGCGGCGTCCTCCTCGCTCAGTTTCTCGCGCTTCACCAAGCGCTCCAGGCTGTTCTGGATGCCGGCCCGAGCGCGCGCCAGAGCGTCGTCGGTGGTGTCGACCAGGGTCACGTCGTGCCCGGCCACCGCGCAGGCCTGCGCGATGCCGGAGCCCATGGTACCGGCGCCTATCACTGCTACGTTCACCTTACGCCTCCCTCGGTCAGTCCTCGCCCGTGGAGCTCTACGCAGGCCTCCAGCGTGGTGCGGATCATCTCCTTCACGGCGTTGTCCAGCACGCTCTTCTCGACGAAGCTCGAGTCGCCCAGGTTGTTGCTGGTTGCCAGCATGCAGCCCGTGCGCACCCCGCGCAGTTTGCCTAGTAGGAAGAGGGCGGAGGCCTCCATCTCCACGGCCAGGACCCCGCGCGCCTCCATCTCCGGCACGTCGCCTTGCGAGGCGGCGTAGAAGCCGTCGTCCGTCTGGATCAGGCCCACGTGGTCGGGTAGCTGCGAGGCGGCCGCCTGGTCGGCCAGCGCGCGCGTGACCTCGTAGTCGGCCACGGCGCTGTAGACGTCGCCCTTCAGGTAGTGGCGGCTGGTGCCCTCGTTGGCCACGCTGGCGCTGGCCACCACCAGGTCGCCGGGCCTGACGTCCTTGGCTACGGCGCCGGCGGTCCCGATACGGATGAGGGTGGTGGCGCCCAGGCGTACCAACTCCTCGACCACGATAGCCAGGCTGGGGCAGCCCATGCCGGTGGTCTGGACGCTGACGGGTATGCCCTTGTACGTTCCCGTATAGCCGTACAGGTGACGGTACTCGGTGTAGCGCACAGGGTCGTCGAAGAAGTTCTCCGCCACCAGGGTGGCGCGGTCGGGGTCGCCGGGGAGCAGCACTATCGGCGCGACCTGTCCGGGTTGGGCTCTTACATGGAGCTGACTCATCGCCCCCGAAGATACCAGTTGTGCACGTATGAACAGCCTTACGGTAGGGCCGTTCGGGCCCGTGCTAGAGTGCCGCCGTGACGAACCTGGAAGACATATTGGCCGGCCTGGCTTCCCGCCTGGAGGGATGCCGGGTAGCGGCCATCGCGGGCATGGACGGCCTGCTGGTAGAGCGCTACCCCGGACCGAACGAGGGGCCGGCAGCCACGCCCGCCCCTGGTTCCAGCGAGTTGGAGCACGTGGCCGCCGACTTCACCTCGGGCCTCACGCTCATGGCGGGCGATATCAGCCGTGAGATGGGCAGCCGGGTCGAGCAGCTGATCGCGCTGGGGCCGACGGGTGGCTACATGGCGCGCCGGGTGGGCGACGAGCTCTTCTGCTTCGTCCTGGTGGACGGCACCGCCGACCTGGGAAGCCTGCGTGACGAGGTGGAGCGCGCCAGCCGTGAACTGGCGGGTGTGTTCCTGTGAGCTGGGTTCCCGTGGACGACCACTTCACCGCCTTGCGCGGCCTCCGGCGGTCAAGGGGCTAAGTGAGCATGCTGGCCGACGAGAAGCTCACCAACGCCGACGTAGGAGGGCCGGGGCCCGCCGGCGCCGAGCCGGGTACCATCGACCTGAACCCGCTACTGGACGCCATGTTGGACGTGCGGGGCGCCACCGCCGCCGCCGTGGTGACGTCGGACGGCGAGGTGCTGGCCAGCCGCTCGGTGGACCGCGCCCTTCTGGAGCGCACGGTGGAGATAGTCACAAGCGCCCTGGCCGCCGCCCAGGCCCTGGGCGATCTGCTGGGGGAGAGCGAAGACGGGTCCGGTCCCGAGCAGGTGACGCTCATCTTCGGCGAGGGACCTATCGTGCTGCGGCCCGTGCCGGCCGCCAAGCGGGTACTGGTACTCGCGCTGGAGGGCGAGCAGGATCTGGGCCGCGCGCGGCTCATGCTACGCGGCATGCTGGGCCGGTTGGCGGAGAGCACACTCACAGGTAGGTAAGCCGGCTGAACCGGTACCCTTATCCTGTGAACCAGCTCAAGTTCGACATCGATAAAGAGACAGCGCGAGGCCGCCCCACCAACGGTGCGGTACTAGCCCATACACCGGACGAGTTCCTGTTCGACTTCGTGCTGGCCATGCCCGGCCAGCAACCGGTGATAACGGCCCGCCTGGTGACCAGCCCGCGCCACGCCAAAGCGCTGCTGCGCAGCCTCGAGGACAACATCCAGCGCTACGAACGCCGCTTCGGCACCATCCCCGAGCCGCCGAAGCGCGGAGCGAGGCCGGGCGTGACTGCACCGGACGACTCCGAGGACGCCAACTGAGCCCGTAACGCGGCGCCGGTCCTTCTAGCGCCGCAGCGCCGACCCGCGAGGGGTCCAGTGACGAGCCCGGCGCCGCGCGGCTGTCATGCCCGCTACCCCCGGAACCGAAGGCTGATGCTGTCATTGGCCATATGGCCGAGCGGCTTACCGTCTACTTCGATTACCTCTGCCCCTTCTCCTGGCGAGCCGCGGAGGTGTTCGAGATGGCTGCGGAGCCCCTCGACCTCGAGGTCAGGTGGGAGCACTTCTCCATCTATCAGTTCAACTACGAACGCCAGCAGGTCAACGGCGGCTGGCAGCTCTGGAACGAGCGCCTGGACGACACGGACGGCAACGGCTGCAAGGGCCTGTTGCCGTTCATTGCTTCGCAGGCCGCGCGGCGGCAGGGCCCCCAGGCTCACAACGCTTTCCGACTGGGGTTGCAGCGCGCGGTGCACCGCGATTACCAGCCGCTGGACATGAAGACCATCCTGGGCGTGGTGGACGGGGCCGGGCTGCACCGGGCGCGCTTCGACGACGACCTGGCCAACCCGGAGAACCGCACCGTGCTGGCGCAGGATCACGCCCGCGCCGCGGCGCTGGACCTCTTCGGCACCCCCACGGTGGTGTTCCCCGGAGGTGGCGCGGCGTACTTCCGCCTCCGCGAGCTGCCGCGCAGCGACGCCGAGGCGGTGGAGCTGGTGGAGGACACGCGGCGGCTGCTGGAACGGTACCCGTACCTTCAGACCGTTAAGCGTCCTCGTTCCAAAGAGAACTGAGTAGCCGGCCCAGGTACTGTCTGAGAAAGTACATACGCCCTAACTGCGCGCGCCCGCGGTAGAGTATCTCCGTGCGTCTGGGACAGAACGTGGGGCACGGTTCCGATGTCGGGCGCGTGCGTCCCTTGAACGAGGACTTCCACCGGGTCTGGCAGTTCCCCCTACCCGGAGGCGACCTGACGCTGTTGGCGGTGGCCGACGGCATGGGGGGTGCCGCTGCAGGCGAGGTGGCCAGCAAGCTGGCAACGGAGGTGCTCGACGAGTCCTTCTCACGTTACGTGGAGGAGGTGCGGGCCGGTCACCCTGTGGTGGGCATAGACAAGCTCATCGACAAGGCCCTGCGCCTTGCCAACCGGCGCGTTTACACGGAGGCGTTCAGCAAGCAGAACCGCCGGGGCATGGGTTCCGCCCTGACCTGCGTGGCCATCCTCAAGCGCCGCGCGTACATAGGGCACGTGGGCGACTCCCGCGCGTTCCTGGTGCGCGGGAAGAAGATCTACCAGCTGACCAAGGACCACTCCTGGGTGGAGGAACAGGTGGCGCAGGGCTTCCTCACGGAGGAGGAGGCCGAGAACCACGAGTGGCGCAACCTGGTGACACGCGTGCTGGGCACCCGGCCCACAGTGGCGCCCGACGTCATAGAGCTCGAGGTTCAGAAGGGCGACGTCTTCGTGCTCTCGACCGACGGCCTGCACGGGTTGGTCAAACCGGAGGAGATCCTCGCGGAGATCAGGCGCACCGATAACCGGCAGACGAACGTGGAAGTAATGCTCGCCCTAGCCAACGAACGGGGCGGGCCGGATAACATCACCGTAGTGATAGCGGAGATGGACTCATGATCCTCCTGCTGGTCATGGGTGCCCTGTTGGTGGCCGTGCTCCTGCGGGCGCCGGTCTGGTTGCTGGGGGTTCTCATGTCCCTGGCGCTGGCCCTGGCCGTAGGTGTGGTGCTTATGGGCGATCTGCAGCGTGGCATGGCACCGCTACTGCTGACGCTGTTGGGCCTGGGGCTCCTCATGCCCGGTGCCGTCAGGGCCACGCGCAGTTCCAGGGTGGCGCCGGCCAGGCGCAAGGGCAAGCGCGCCCCGGCCGAGCTGAAGGGCGCCAAGGGCGCCCGCGTCTCCAACTTCGACGTGGCTGACGTACCGGGTTACGAGTTGCTGGAGAAGGTCGGTTCGGGCGGGATGGCCAGCGTCTTCCGCGCCAGGCGACTGTCGGACGGCGCCGTGGTGGCTCTGAAGATCCCCATGGAACAGTACGTTGCGGACGCCAAGTTCATCAGGCGCTTCCACCGCGAGGCCGAAGTGGCGCAGCGCCTCAACCACACCAACATCGTGCGCACCTACGAGCACGGCGCCAGCGGCGTGCAGCACTACATGGTCATGGAGTTCGTGGACGGCCGTTCGCTGGAGAGCTACATCGAGGGCGGTGAGCTGGACATCGAACTGTCCGTAGAGATAATGCAGCGCGTGGTCAGCGCGCTGCAGCACATCCACTCGGCGGGCATCATCCACCGCGACATCAAGCCGGCGAACGTGATGATCACGCGCGGCGGCGTGGCGCAGACGGACGGCGGCAGCCAGCGCATCAAGCCCGACGCCGTGAAGCTGATGGACTTCGGCATCGCCGGCGGCAAGGTCATGTCGCGTCTCACCATGACCGGCGCACGCGTGGGCACACCCGTGTACATGTCGCCCGAGCAGGCACGCGGCCTGAAGATCGACCACCGCTCGGACATCTACAGCCTGGGGCTGGTGTTCTACGAGATGCTCACGGGCCAGACGGCCTTCAAGGGCGGCTACGAGGCTATCGTGCACCAGCAGATCTTCCAGACCCCGCCGCCGCCCCGGCAGATAGACCTCCGCCTGCCCAAGTCGCTGGATCAGCTGGTCATGCGCATGATCGCCAAGGACCCGGACGAGAGGCCCTCCCTGGACGAGGTCATCGACACGCTGGAGAACGTGGACTTCGACTCCGAGGAGGAGGCCAACCTCCCCACCCGCTTGCTGCTGACCGTCAGTGCGCGGCAGGGCGTGCTGCGCATCCTCGATCCCGACGGCAACCTGCACACCTCCATCGGCGACATCGGTGTGGGCGGCGGCGACTTCTCGGCCGCGCCGCTCTCCGTGGCGGTGGACTCGAGGGGCGATATCTTCGCCGCGATCTTCGAGTACCGCGTGGGCGAGCAGGATCACCGCATGATCCACAAGCTGGGGCCGGACGGTGCACCCAAGATGTCTTTCGGCAGCTACGGCATGCAGCCGGGCGAGTTCCTCTACCCGGTCTCGCTGGCTGTGGCACCCGACGACTCCGTGTACGTGCTGGACGGCGAGACGCACCTGATATCGCGCTTCACGAACGACGGCCGCTACCTCACCAGCTTCGGCGGTCGCGGTAAGGGCCATGGCCAGTTCAACGATCCGCGTTGCATCTGCGTCGACACGCGCGGCCTGATCTACGTGCTGGATTACGGCAACCGACAGGTACAGCGCCTGGACGCGGACGGCAATTACCAGACGCGCTGGGCGTTCAAGCTGGCGGCCGACAGGCCGGAACTGCGGCCGCTCGACGGAATGACGGTGGACTTCGGCGGCAACGTCTACATAAGCGACGTCACTGCCGGCAAGGTCCGCAAGGTCACCGCCGATGGCAAGGTGGGTATGTCATTCGCGCTGGAGGCGCGGCAGGGCGAGTCCACGGACGCGCTGGTGGACCTGGGGGTGGACGATGCCGGCCATCTGTACGCGGCGCGCCGCAGCGGCCACCTGATCCGCAAGTTCGATCCCGCTGGCCGCCTGCTGGAGACGTTCGAGACCTACGCGCCCGTGGTGCAGATGATCGTGGACGTGAGGGACCGGCACGACCTGCCGAGCGCTTCTTCTACTTCGGCAGCGGCGCTGGACTGAACCCCGGTCAGAGGCCGGGTATGAGGCTGATGATGCGCAGGAAGATGCCCGAGAAGAAGTTCATGATGCGGCCGATGACGCCGGTGGCGCTGAGCACGAAGAAGAAGACCATGAACCCCAACACACCGAACTGAGCGATCTGCATGATGAAGCGCTTCACGTCGGCGTTGCCCCAGGCCAGGGCGGCACGCGCCATGTCGAGCGGCAGGAGGGGGAAGAGGTTGATGACGGCGTGCAGGAGGGCCGTCTGTGCCGCCAGCCAGAAGGCGGTGAAGAGCGGCTGGCTGCCCATGGAGAGGAAGATGGCCGCCACCAGGATGCAGACGAACGCCACCAGCAGGTAGGCGCCGATGCCCGACAGCCACACCCAACCCTCGGCGCGGCCGCGGTTGCGGTAGTTGCGGGAGTTAACCGGCACCGTACGCGGCCAGCCGAAGCCCAGGAGCAACAGGAAGACCACGCCGATCAGGTCGAGCTGCCGCTGCGGATCGAAGGCCATGAAGCCCGCCAGCCTGGGGCTTGGATCTCCCAGCCTGTTGGCCACGAAGGCCTGCACGATGTTGTGGAAGATCAGCGCCATGACCATGACGATGAAAGCGATGATCACGGTGGTGAAGTCGGCCTGCGCTCTTAGCAGCATGGGGTCACTCCGGTTTTCCTGACTTCTGCAACTGTGCCACCAACTCCTTGGCCAGTTCGAGTTCCTGTGCGAACGTTCTCACCCGTCCGTCGGCGCGAGCCTCAGCTACCTCGTCCAGTACGCGACCGATAGGCGGTCCGGGGAGCAGTCCCAAAGCTACCACATCGCTGCCTCGCAGCCTTCTGGGCGGCGGCTGCCGCTCCAACCGGTCGAGACGGCCCGTCAGCGTGGGCTCGGCCGCACGAAGGACGTAGCGGGCCGGCACGTCCAGAGCCTCGAGGTCCTCGTCCCGGATGGCGCCCCCGCGGCGGCCCTGGCTGCGGGGTTCCCTGCCCAAGATGACCAGCAGCCTTGCGCGGGTCTGCAGGTGACGCCGCGGCCAGTTGAACCGCTCGACATGCCTCTCCGCTGCGGCCTCGTCCACGCCAAGCAGCAGCGCCAGCAGATACGACTCCGGAGGCAGCGGTGTCTCCTGGCCCAAGGCATCAAGCTCCCGAGCCAGTTCCAGAGCGTCGAAGGGACCGCCCTCGGCCCGTAGGCCGAAGGCCGCCTCCAGCGCCCCCAGGTCCGCCATCACCTGCAGCACCGGCGCCACCCGCGGTTCCTCGAAGGCGAGCTCGAGCTCAGCGCGGGCGCGGCTGTTACTCACGTGGAAGGGAGTGTCCGGTCCCTGTTCGGTCGGGGGCCCGGACGCCTCTCCGGACGCCCCGTCCGTCGACGGTTGGGTAGCAGCGTTACGTTGCTGCGCCAGGACCGCCCGCGCCCGCTCCGCGGTGTCCGCCTCGAACTCGAACCCCAGGCGGCCGGCCAGGCGGGCGCCCCGCAGGATGCGCGTGGGATCCTCCACGAACGACAGCGGGTGGAGTACTCGGAGCTGCCGCGCGTTGAGGTCCGCCATGCCGTGGAACGGATCCAGCAGTTCAGGCGGGGCGGGGTTGAGTCGGAGCGCCATGGCGTTGACGGTGAAGTCGCGCCGCGACATGTCCTTGTGGATGCTGCTGGGGACTACGTCCGGCAGCGCGCCCGGTCTGGCGTACGTCTCCTCGCGAGCGGACGCTATGTCGAGTTCCAGGCCGCTGGGTAACACCAGTGTGGCGGTACCGAACTCCACATGGGCGGAGAGCGTACCGCCCAGCGCAGCCTGCAGTTTGGTGCCTAGGCCGGCCGCGTTGCCCACTACCACCAGGTCTATGTCCTTCGCGCCGGCGCCGAGCAGCAGGTCGCGCACCGTGCCGCCCACGAGGTAGAGGGCGGCGCTCTCCGCGAGGAGACCGGCGTGCTCCAGCACCTCGCGCACGCTGGGCGGCAGCCGCTCCAGCAGCTGTCTGGCGTGGTCGTCGTGCTGCCTTCGGTGACGCGCGCCGATGATGTCCGTCCGCGTGACGATACCCACCAGCCTGCCGTCGTCCACGATGGGTATGCGTCCGATGTTGTTGTCGAGCACCAGCCCCTCCAGCTCGGCGAGCGTGGCCGTGGAGGGGGCGCTGACCACGGTCCGGCTCATGAAGCCGGTGACTCGGCTGGAGCCCAGGCCGTGCCGTAGGGCTCGGTCAAGATCGCGGCGCGATACCACCCCCACCACGCGTCCCGCTCCGTCCACCACGGGCATGCCGTTATGGCCGAAGAGGAGGAGCTTCTCCACCGCGTCCGACACGGTAGCGCTCTGCGGCAGGCTCTTCACCGGCGTGCTCATGAGATCTTGGGCCCGGATGGTTGGTGCCGCATGGCGGCTCAGTGCCGTGAGAACCTTCGCGAGGGTCGGTTCGGGCTCCTCGTCACTCTTGCCGAAGGCGGCGCCGGCGTGGCCGCCCCCACCTATGCTCTCGGACAACGCAGCGGCACAGTCGAAGCGCTCGTTGCTGCGGGCGAACACGAGGGTCGAGCCGTCCATCCCTACGGCGGCCACGGCGGCGTCCACGGCGTAGAGGTTCAGCAGGTCGTTGACCAGGCCGCTGACGGCGGGAACGTACTCGGGGTAGGTGAAGGCAGCGGTGACCACCTGCCTGCCCGCCACCTGGGTGGTGCTGGCGTGCTGCAGGAGCGCCTCCCGGAAGGCCAGCTGATCCGCGCCCAGGTGGTCGTGGGCGTAGCGGCGGACCAGTCCCAGGTTGGCGCCGCTGGCCAGGAGGTGGGCCGCGGCACGGTAGTCGTCGGGGGTGGTGAGGTCGAAGGTGAGGTTGCCGGAGTCCTCGTGGATGCCGAGCAGCGCCAGGGTGGCCACGGGCGGGGGGATCTTCACGCTGGTGGCGTGCAGCTCACGCGTGAGGAGCGTGGCGGTGGCGCCGAGCTGCTCGACGATGCCTCGGGCAGCCTTGATGGCGTTGCTGGGGGTGGGGTGGTGGTCGTAGACGGTGACGGGCACCTTACCCAGCAACCGGTCGAAGGGCTTGATGCGGTCCGGGTCGGCGGTGTCCACCACCACCAGTTCCGTCACCTTTCCCAAGTCGATGGTGTCGTGCGGCACCAGGTCGAGTTCGTCGCGGTAGAGGCTAAGGAACGCCCTGATCTGGCGGCTCAGCGAGCCCTGGGTGGTAGCCACCGAGCCGGGGAACAGCAGTTTGGCGAGCGCCAGGCTGGCGAGCGCATCGAAGTCGGGCTGTTCATGCGTGACGATGAGGCGCAACTTACGGGCCGCCTACTTGAAGGTGATGCTACCGGAGCCGGCGTTGACCACTCTGACGTTGATGACGCGGCCTCCTTGCTGGTACGAGGCGGTCTGCCAGACGCCGGTGTCGCCGCTGCCGCTGCGGCGCTCCAGGCGGTTCGGCATGCGCACTCGGCCGGAACCGTCGTCGAGGATCTCCACCCGGATGGGCGCGTCACGCGGTAGTTCGACGTTCACGGAGCCGCTTCCGGTGGCCAGTTCGAGTTGCACGTCGGAGCCTTCCCGTACGCGTAGGTCGGTCCTGCCGGAGCGTGTTCTCAAGCCAAGGTCGAGGGAGGCGCCCTCCATGACGTCGAGTTCGAGGCGGCCGCTGCCGCCCTCGACGCTCGCGGAGTAGAACCGGCCGCCGCCCGGGAGGGTGAGTTCCGTGCGGCCGCTGCCCGCGTCTAGGATCAGCTGTGTCAGGTCGAACTCCGCCAGGTCCAGCCGCGCCCGGCCCGAGCCGCCGCGCACATCCAGCAGCGTACGAAGGTTGGGGTTCAGCTCTATCTCCCAACTGGCGCGGCCGAACTGGAAGGTGGGCCTGCCGCGGCGTAGCTCGAACTGTAGGTCGGTGCTGCCGGTGAGCTCCACCTTGCCGGGCGCCTGGCCATCGAACTCCGCCTCCACCGCGGTCTCGGGCTCGGCCGGAGCCAGTGTGCTGGACGCCGAGCCAAGCTCTAGCAGAGCGGTCATGGTGCGGGCGTCCGGCGGCAAGGGCTTCTCGAACTCGCTATCGACCGCGCGGACCGGTGCGGAGATGCCGAACAGCGCTATGACGAGGATGGCGGCAGCGGCGTAGGCGGTGATGGGCAGCGGACCACGTCTGTCAGCGGGCAGAACGAAGTCGAGTCCGACACCCACGATGAGTAGCGGCCACCAACCCAGCAGCGCTTGCGTGAGGCTGGGCGGCACGAAACCGATCTCTATCAGGAGCCAGAGGGCGCCCAGGGCGATGAGTGCGTAAGCGATCACCTGGCGTGTGCCGACCACGTTCAGCGGGGCCCACCTTCGCCGGGTTCGACCTTGGGTGGTGGGGGTGTCGTGGGAGGCGGCACTTGGGGTGCCCCCTGGCCCTGCGGTCGTGGCGGTACTTGCTGCGGTGGCGGGGGTGGCGTGGTGGGCTGGGAGGTGGGCTTGTTGGAGCTGCGGAAGAGGATCAGCGCGCCGGCGGCCAGGAGGGCCACGGGGATGAGCCAGCGGAGCACCGCGCTGAAGGTGCCGAAGATGAAGAGCTCGAACACCAGTCCGAACACCGCGAAGAGGGCGAGGCCGGCCAGCAGGCCGCGACGGCCTGCTCTCTTGAGGCTGTCGGAGTTGGAGATCTGCCCGTACATGTAGGTGCCGGCGCCCGCGCCAGCCATCACGAGTGCCCAGGCGTAAGCCCAAGCGTCCATGCGGCCCGTGATGTTGAGCACGAGGAGTATGAGGCCGGTGACCGTGACTATGGAGCCTGGCACGGCCAGGGAGCCGTTACCCACCCGGCTGGTGAAGGCCACGAACAGAAGGATGATGCCGGGGATTATGACGAAGAACGGCCACCCGAAGGCCTGCAGGTTGAGGGATGGTCCGATGAGGAACACCAACCCCAGTAGCACTAGGCCGATGCCGATGCCCATCTCGCGTTGTTTCATTCGCCCATACCTCCTATACAGGAGTGTAACGGTGCGGCGCAGTCGGCGCCGAGGGGCCGTACGTGCCTAGCCCGGAAAGCGGGTCAGGCGGGTAGGTCGCTCATCTCGGGCTGGCGGCGGCTGCTGGCCACCAGCGCGTTCATGGCGGCCTTGGCGTGAAGCAAGCCGTTCTCGATGAAGACATCGGACGTGCGGTTGCCGAAACCTGCGGAGCCGATGACGTAGAGGCCAAGCACGTTGCTCTCGAAGGTGACCGGATCAAGTTGGGCGGCCTGCGTGGAGGCGTCGATATTCACGCCGGCGGAGGTCAGGAGTTGGGTGCCTGCGCTGTAGCCGGTGAGTGCGTAGACGCGGTCCGCGGGGATGAGGAACGGGTGCCCCTGTTTGGTGACCGCGACGTGCTCGGTGGTGATGCTGTTGACCACCGTCTGGAAGTGCGCCGTGATGGAGCCCTCCTTGATGCGGTTCTCCAGGTTGGGCTTTATCCAGTACTTGAGACTATGGCGCAGCGCTTCACCGCGGTGCACCAGCGTGACCTTGGCCCCAGCGCGGTAGAGATCCAGGGCGGCGTCCGCGGCGCTGGAGCCAGCCCCGACGATGACCACGTTGCGGCCCATGTAGGGGTGGGCCTCGTCGTAGTAGTGACTTACGTGGGGCAGGTCCTCACCGGGAACACCCAGGGGTTTGGGGTTGTCGAAGTAGCCCGTGGCCACCACCACGTTGCGCGCTTCGATCACCTCGGTGCGCTGCTGCGCCCCCGCCGGCGGCGTGGGCCTGGTGGTGAGCCGGAAGCCGCCCGTGGCCTTGGCCTCGACGGCCGTGACCTGCGTATAGGTACGGAGGGGGAGAGCCTCGTTCTGCACGACCTTGCGGTAGTAGTCGAGCGCTTCCTTGCGCGTGGGCTTGTCCGAGGCGGAGACCAGCGGATGGCCGCCGACCTCGAGGCGTTCGGACGAAGTGAAGAAAGTCATGTAGACGGGGTAGCGGCGGATAGCGTCCACCACAGCGCCCTTCTCGAGCAGTAGAAGATCGAGCCCGGCGCGTTTGGCGAGGATGGCCGCCTCGATACCGATGGGCCCGGCGCCGACGATGACGACATCTTTCATGCCTCAAACCTACCAGGGGCTGCCAGGTGCCGTTGTCCAGCTGTGCTACTCCAGCCCAGTGCTTATAGGTTCCAACCGGGTTGCCCGAGGAGAGCCCTCACGCCGTGCCGCACGATGGACACATGACGCAGAGTGAACATGTGGCGCAGTTGGGCTTGCGAGCGTGGCACACGCGGCGCCCATGGAGGATGAGGCCGTGGTGCAGGAATATCCATGCGCTGGGCTCGAACAGCGAGCGCAGGTCCGCCTCCACCTTGTCCGGGTCCTTCTCCTTACTGAGCCCTAGTCGCCGCGACACGCGGCCCACGTGGGTATCCACGGCGATGGTAGGTACCCCGAATGCGTTGGCCAGGACCACGTTGGCCGTCTTACGACCCACACCGGGCAGGCTGATCAGTTCCTCCATGGTGCCCGGTACTTCGCCCGCGTGGCGCTCGACCAGCAGGCGGGCCGTGGCCACGGCGTTCTTCGCCTTGGTGCGGAAGAGGCCGATGGTCTTGATGTACGGCTCCACCTCCTCCGGAGTGGCGGCAGCCAGCGCGTGAGCGTCGGGGTAGGCCGCGAACAGCGCAGGGGTGGCTAAGTTCACGCTTACGTCCGTAGCTTGAGCGGAGAGGAGTGTGGCGATTAGGCACTGGAACGGTGTATCGAAGTCGAGCTCGGTTTCTGCGTCGGGATAGAGGAGTTCCAGTTCGGCGAGGATCTGCGCGGCGCGCTCCCGCTTACGCACCTTCGACTCACGGTGGAACGTCATGGTCGGCATGCTAACGCCGTTGAACCGTCACGCTCGTCAGGTACCGTCCGGGCAGGCAGGGCGGCGTCCTAAAGTGAACCATTTGCCAGCCGACATCCGTCGGTTCTGGGTAGGGTGACGTGCAGTCTGGACGGAAGTCTCGAGCGTAGACTGGGTTCAGGCTGGAGTGCAAGGAGGCAGGATGGCGGTTTTCGAGTACAAGGTGCGCGATCGCAGCGGCAAGGTCATCACGGGTACAACCGAGGCCGCGTCGCAGCGTGATGTTGCCAACGCACTGCGCCAGAAGGGTTACTTCGTAACCGAGATCAAGGCGCCGAAGACCGGCCTGCAGGCTGACATCAAGCTGCCCAAGTGGCTCGATTTCGGTAGCATCCCCACCGTTCGAGACATCACCATCTTCTCGCGCCAGTTCGCCACGGTCATCAACGCCGGCCTACCGGTGGTGCAGAGCTTGGCCATCCTGCAGCGGCAGTCCGAGAAGCAAGGCCTGCGCGACGCCCTGAAGGAAGTCCGCGAAGATGTGGAAACGGGCCTGCAACTCTCGGATGCCCTGGCCAAACACCCGCGCCTCTTCAACAAGCTCTACATCTACCTGGTCCGCGCCGGTGAGGTGTCCGGTAACCTAGACGGCATCCTCGATCGCATCGCGGCGTACATGGAGAAGCAGGCAGCGCTGCGCGGCAAGATCAAGACCGCTCTGACCTACCCGACCGTGGTGCTGGTGATCGCGCTGGCGGTCACCTGGTTCCTCCTTACGGGCATAGTTCCGCAGTTCGCCTCCATCCTTGACCAGCTCGGCGGCGACATGCCCGTGATCACGCGCGCCCTGATCGCCATATCGGACTTCCTGCGCTACCAGTGGTACTTCCTGTTGGGCATCATCGTACTGCTCGTCGTGGGCATCGCACTCTTCTACCGAACGCCGCAGGGGCGACGAACCATCGACAACCTGATGCTACGCGCACCCGTGCTCGGCACGTTGGTTCAGAAGAGCGCCATCGCGAGCTTCTCTAACACGTTCGGTCTGTTGCTCCGCTCAGGCGTGAACATCATGGAGTCCATCGACATCACCAAGGGCACCGCCGGCAACGCCATCGTGGAGGACATCCTCGACGAAACCAAGGAGAACGTGCAGCGCGGCGAGCAGATAAGCACCACGCTGATCAAGTACCCGCACGTGTTCCCGCCCATGGTGTCTTCCATGATCGCCATCGGTGAAGAGACCGGCGCCGTGGACAGCATGCTACAGAAAGTGGCCGAGTTCTATGAACGCGAAGTCGACGAGGCCGTGGATAGCCTGACCGCCGCGCTGGAGCCCATGCTCATCGTGTTCCTCGGGGTCATCGTCGGATTCATCGTGGCCGGCATGTTCCTGCCGATGTTCTCGATCATCGGGCAGCTGTCTGGGTAAGTTGTGTCTTGTAGAGCGGAAGTTAGAACTGAGAACATGGAAGTTCAGTTGAGAACGAACTGA